>DASZXD010000319.1:0-8184 GCA_035546015.1 Occallatibacter sp. | reverse complement strand
CCCCGGTCCCTCGCTTTTAGGGACCGGGGAAGCACAACTCTTCAACAACCACTCTCACCCATACACAAATTCGTCCCCAGCCTTGCCCCACTCACATCCCCTCCGGTATGGTGTTCCCGTTCCCGGAAAGGACCCGCGTGCTCATCTTCGCTGCCATTCTCGCCATCTTCGTCTACGGCATGATCGCCGCCATGCTCGGCACCATCCTGCCTGATCTCTCTGACCGCTTTCACCTCACGCCGTCGCAAAACGGAGCCATTGCCTTCGCGCAGGCACTCGGTCTCATGATCGCCTCCCTTGCCGTCGGCCCGCTCCTCGATACTGAAGGCGACAAGATCGGCCTCATCCTCGGCCTCGCTTTCATCGTCCTAGCGCTCTTTGCGCTGCCCCGCTCCAAAGGATTCGGCGGTATCGTATTCCTGCTCTTCCTCCTCGGCGTTGGCGGAGGCATCGTTGTCACCGGAGCCAACGCGCTCGTCAGCGGCGTCAGTGAAGCCCACCGCGCCACCGCGCTCAACCTCGTCAATCTCTTCTTCGGACTCGGCGGCCTGACCACGCCCTTCATCTCCGCCAATCTCTTCAAGCGCAACTGGGTTCATCTTTGCTATACCGTCGCCACGCTCACCGTCATTACCCTCGCCGTGCAGGCCGCAGCGCCCATGCCCGCGCCCGCTGGCTCTTCAGGATTTCTTCTCGCCCATGTCGGCCCCATCCTTGGCCGACCCGTGCTCTTCCTGATTGGCTTCTTCCTCTTCCTCTACATCACCTGTGAAGTCGGCGTCTGGAACTGGCTTCCTCGCCATCTCATCGCCCAGGGCATCCCGGAGTCGAAGGCTCTCAACATCCTCTCCCTTGGCTTCGCTCTCGGACTTCTCGTCGGCCGCGTCGGCGTCTCGCCCATCCTCATTCGCGTACCCGCGATCGAAGTCACGCTCGCCTCGTCCATCGCCATGGCCATCACCACGTTCCTCATGCTGCGCACCAACAAGCCGGGTGCAGCCGCTGCGCTGGTCTTCATCGCGGGTTTATCCATGGCGCCTGTCTTTCCCACCGCGCTGGCCATCACCGGTACAGCCTTCCCGCAGATGACCGGCACCGCCATCGGCTTCGTCATCACCTGTGGCTGGGCCGGGCTGGCGGTCAGCAGCCGCATCATCGGCGCCATCGCCGGCGGCGACCCGGCCCGCCTCAAAAAGGCATTGCTGCTAATCCCCGCATCGGCTGTGCTCATGATCGGAATCAACCTGCTTATCTGGCCATCGGTGCGATAGCGACATTCGCGTTGAACTCTTGCAGAAAATAATTGCCCGCAGTTGCATAATTGCAGGCAAGGGCCAAACGGAGCAGTCACCGAAATCGGGGGGAATGGCAGGCGCCCCTACCCCCCTCCCTGCCCATTCGAAGCTCGAACTTATGAGCCAATACACAGCTAGATAATTGAGATTGAATAGATTATTCGCATCTTCCACTCGGAATCGGAGGGAAAAATGCGCGCTATCTGAGGCAGGATTCCGTGCATTCTGCACATCGATTAGTGCAGATTTCGCATATGAAGCAAACATCTTCAGGTGCTCGCAATCACACCTTTTCGTAAGCTCGCTCACTTCCTCAGGCAAGTTGCACCAATCGTGGTGATATCCACAAATTAATCGGATTTTTGCACTTGCATGCACAGATTGAACGGGAGTAACGTTCCTTTCAACTGATGACCGCGTAGGTAATCGGTTCGGAGTCGACAGGTAAGTCGAGACTAAGTGAAGGCGCAAGCTGGAGGTTAGTCAAAGCACTTATCTGAAAGGATCAGGTCTTGAAGGAGATCGGTAGTCGATCACCCGGCGCAAGCCGGATGAAGCAACTGCCGGAGGAGAGCAAGGGCTGATTGCCTGACAGACAAGAGATGGCGCAGACGGCGAAAGCCGAAGGTTTCATTAAGAGTCTGTCCGGGGAAGAAAGTGGAAGGCGCAAGCCGGAAGCAGACTGAACCGGGATAACCGGAAGAAGCGAGGAACGGCGCAAGCCGCGGGACGCAGAAGCCGGAGTAAGCAGGAAGACAAAGTTCCGATCAACCGGAAGTTGATCGTCGGTTGAGCCGCAGGAAACTGGTCCGGCGCAAGCTGGAAACAGCCCGGCGGTTGAACCGAAGGACTCAGAACCGGGCGGAAGCAGGGTATCGAAGGTCTCCGGCGCAAACCGAAGGACGCGATATCAGGCTGAAGTCACGGGCTGGTCGCCAGCTTAGCCGGAGTTACGCAGCACTCGGCGCGAGCCGAATGTTGGGTTACCGGCGATGCCGAAGCCTGTAGCATCCGGTGCGAGCCGGGAGTTATATGGCGGGCGAGTTGGAGATCGGGTTCCGGCGAAGGCCGAAGGTTGGCCGCCAGTCCAGGCGAAGGGTGCAGCAAACGGCGCAAGCCGGGTGCGGCATGATAAGTCTGGCCGGAGTGACGAGTAAGTGGCGCAAGCTGCAAATGAGTCATACCGGGACGCTGAAGAATAACATCCGGAGCAATCCGGAAGTTACTCAAAGGCGGCACTGGTAGCTGTAACTTACCGGAGAAATCCGGCGAGTTACAACGAAAGGGACGACTGGACGCGCAACAGACGGCGCAAGCCGAAGGTTGCGAGGCCAGCGTAGCTGAAGGATACGGTAACCGGCGCAAGTCGGGAACCGCCCCGAAGCAGAGGTCCAGGAGAATGCAGACGGCGCAAGCCGGAGGCACAACCCTGAACCCGACCGAGGGATGCAGCGTCGGCTGATCTGCGAGATCACCAAGATATGAGGCGCCAGGGATCGCAAGGTCCCTGGCGTTTTCGTATTTTTGTGCGTATTTTTCTCCGCCCTTCCATAAGAAATTGAGACACATGAGGCAGCCCGGGAGCGGTGCTGTGCAACTGAGTAAATAGAAATCCATCCGTCCTCGCGGACGATAGATAAAAATTAGCCCTCGAAAGGGACGTCTCATTTCTCCATGGGTACCACTGGCTCTTCTCCGCGGTTCTCTCTGAACGCAGTTGTCTTCGCAACCGATTTTTCACCGTGCTCCACAAATGCAGGCCACTACGCGGCATTGCTCGCGCGTCAGTTTGATGCCGATCTGCTTATCTGCCACGCCTTCGAGCTCTCTCAGCCCGCCATGGAAGTGGAGGCCAAAGGCCACCCGGCAGTCAAAAGCGAACAGCGCAAGGACATTGAGGCCGCCCTGCGCGAGACACTGGACAGATTCCGCGACGGTGCCCGATGTGCTTCGCCCGTCCTGCTGGAAGGAGATCCGCGGAACGAGGTGCCCGAGTTGGCGAAAACGCTGGCTCCGTCGTATATCGTACTGGGCACTGAAGGCCGCGGCCGCATCGAGCGTGGGCTGGTAGGCTCGGTAGCCGAGGGTATTCTGCGCCACGCATCCGTGCCAACCATCACAATCGGACCCGGTGTTCCCGCGTATGAACCCGGCAGCAAGCCAATCCGCCGCATTCTTTATGCCACCGGCCTGTCTCCCGCTGCAGCCCATGCCGCCGGTCATGCTGTTGCGATTGCCCAAGCGTCACAGGCAGAACTGCACGTTCTTCACGTCATTCATCCGGAAGAGGTGGAAGACGAAAAACGCATGAGCGAGATTCGCAGTCAGTTTGACGCGATCGTCGAGGGCATCGTACATAGCCATGCTGAAGGAATCATCACCCCGGCAGGCTTTGTGGAAGTAGGAAATGCGCACCATCAGATCCTGCATCATGTCCGCCAGTTCTCCGCCGACCTGCTTGTGCTGGGCGTTCGAAAAACCTCGCACATGTGGCTGGAAGCGCGCCGCTCCAGCGCATTCCAGATCATCGCTGAAGCGCCGTGCCCGGTGATGACCATCGTTCGCTAACGGTCACGCAGTGCTTCCGGTCTATTTCTGTGCAGGTGGCGCGCTTGCAGCCGATGTCTTCGAGAAGCTGCGGATATACGTCACCAGGTTCTTAACGTCGTCGTCTTTGGCCCGTCCCGCGTCCTCGGGCGGCATCTTGTCTTTGCCTTCCCGGATGATCTTGAACAGGTCGGCATCCGACTTGTCGGCCAGCGACTTCGGATCGGTCCAGTCGTTGAGCGTCAGGCTCATACTGGTGGCGAGATCGGTCTTGCCGTTGCCGTTGTCGCCGTGGCATACGGCGCAATCAATTCGATAGATTTCTTTTGCACGCGCTAGAGGATCGGGTGCCGCTTGCGCCGACTTCGTAGAACTCTGCCCCGATGCTGCAGCGTGGCTCTGCCCCCCCTCAACGCAAACCGGAGCGGCAGCGACAAGAATTCCTGCCAAAAACAGCAGGACCGACTTCGCCATGACAGCCTCCTCAGTCAATGGATGTCAGAAAAAAAGGCGTTTCGAAATAGGCCGGATTTTTCTGCCACGCATTATAGGCCGATTTGCGCGAGTCGGTGAGTAAGTTATGCAAAGGAAATCGAAGTATGCAATATGACAGCGCATGAAGACCCCCAAAAACTCATTGCGCAGAACCATGCTGGCTCTGCGCAATGAAGCCTCAAGCCTCTGGCAGGAACTCAGTGCATTGCGCCCGCGCCGGGACCTTGGCCGGGCCGGTTTTTGCTCAGTAGAAAGGCCAGCCCGATAAGCACGATCGACATGTAGCAGAGCTCCATATAGACATCCTGGTAGCCCTGCATCTGCGCCTGCTGGTTCAGCTGGTTGTAGATGGAAGCCAGCGCCATGCCGCCGCCATTCGGGCCGCCAAAGTGGCCGCCGAGGAAACCGCTCAGCGCCTGCAGATGCTGCTGGTAGGCAATGGAGCCGGGCACCATGTCCTGCTGCAGGTGCTGCTGGTGCCACATGGCCCGGCTGGTCACCTGAGCATTGGTGATCGCGATCAGAATGCTTCCGCCAATATTGCGGACGAAGTTGATCAAGCCCGCAACCTGGTTGCTCTCTTCCTTGGGCATGCCCACGTAGGCGGCGTTGGTGATGGAGATAAAGCAGAAGGGCAGCGGCAGCATCTGGACGACGCGCAGCCATGACGCCTCAGCAAAGCTCATCTGCAGGTTGGTTACAGCCGCGGCGTAGCGGAAGGTGATGGTGAACAGCAGGAAGCCGCAGACGGTAAGCGTGCGCGCAGAGACTTTGCCGGTCGCGTAACCAGCCAGCGGCATCATGATGAGCAGCGCCACGCCGCCCGCGGTGAGTGCCAGACCCGCCGTGGTGGCGTTGTAGCCCAGCAGCTGCTGCGTAAACTGCGGCTGCAGCACTGTGTTGGCGTTGAGCACACCGCCCACCAGCATCATAAGGAAACAACAGATGGCGAAGTTTTTAAAGCGGAACAGCTTCAGGTTGATGAGCGGATTCTTGATGTGCCACTCGCGGATAATGAGGCCCACCATGCCGAAGACAAACATCGCCCCAAAGAAGCAGATAAAGCTTGATGAGAACCAGTCGTTTTCTTCGCCTTTGTCGAGCATGATCTGCAATCCACCCATGGCCAGAGTCAGGAAGGCCAGACCAAGGTAATCCATGTTGCGGATGCGCGAAGGATCGGCCTTGATCCACGGTGGATCGTCGACAAGCCGCGTGACCAGGAAGAAGGCCAGGATGCCGACTGGAATGTTGATGAAGAAGATCCAGCGCCAGGAGAAGTTGTCGGTGATCCAGCCGCCCAGCGTGGGTCCGATCGACGGGGCAAGCACGGCAACGAGTCCATAGAGCGCAAAGGCCTGGCCGCGCTTGTGCGGCTCGAACGAGTCGGCCATGATGGCCTGGGCCATGGGCTGCATGCCTCCGCCACCGGCGCCCTGGATGACACGGAAGAGCAGCAGGAGCGGCAGCGAAGGTGCCGCTCCGCAGAGGAAGCTCGCAATGGTGAAGATGGTAATGCAGAGAACAAAGAAGTTTCGCCGGCCCAGCAGGCTAGAGGCCCATCCGCCCAGCGGTAGAACGATGGCATTCGAGACCAGATAGCTTGTAAGTACCCAGGTGCCCTGGTCAGTGGAGGCGCCGAGAGTGCCGGCAATGTGCGGCAGCGCCACATTGGCAATGGAAGTATCGAGCACCTCCATGAAAGCAGCGAGCGCCACTGTAGCTGCAATCAGCCATGGGTTAACCCGCGGCTTCCAAAGCGCGTGGTCGGCCGCATATGGATTTTGCACCGTCGCGGGCGAAGCTGCTGGACGCCCGGGCGCTGGCAAAACGGCTGCATTCTCTGACAAAAGGTTCTCCTCAGGCTTTATCTCAAATCTCAGGATATTTTGCGTGCACAGCCGCGGGGGGCAGATTTTGGTTCGGAACGCGGTTTGAGCCGACTTCGGCACGGCTCTAAAAGTGCATAAAAAATAGATTCGGTTGGGCTGGAACGGGGTTCAGGATTTGAGGAAAGATGGTTTGGGAATCCGGCGCAGCACCGGATTCCCAGTTGTTTTACTGTTCGCCGCCGGCGGACTCGGAACCCATCACCAGCACCTGCTGTGGCGCGGCTACCTTGGTTCCGGGGGCGTCAAGCTTGAATTTGAAGCTTTCCACCTGCGGCTTGTCCTTGAAGGGCGCCATGAAGCTGACCTCGTACTGGTTGTTGAGGCGGCGCTGAACGTCTTCAAGATACGGCTGCAGGCTTACCGGGTTGCCGTAGCCCTGCCAGTAGTTCGTTCCGCCTGTAGCTTCAGTCAACTGAGTCAGCAGGTTCTGCCCAGCGTCCACCGGGCCCATCCAGTGGTCAAGCCGGCCGATGCTGCGCCAGTAGATGGAGTACACCGTTAGATGGGCACGCACTGAATCGCTGATGGCGGCCTGCAGGTAAGGGTCTTGAGGGTCGTAGCGTAGGTCATAGTAGTCGACGCCATCAGTGACCATAACGACTTCACGCCGCGCGTGCGGATTATTGGAGGGCCAGTGTTTAGCCAGATCGGAGAGGCAAAAATAGGGGCTCGCGCTTATGCCGGGAGAGCCACCGCTGGGAATGTGCAAACCGCGCAGAATCTCGGCGCGATCAGTCGAGAGAGGACCCGTGAGCACTGCACGACCGTTCATCATGTAAGCGATTGAGGCGCTCGCATTCGCGGGCAGACCCTGGACAAAATGCTGGATGTCTCCAAGCTGGCTGCCCAGGCTGGTGCGCGCCGCACCGTCAATGAGGATAACCAACTCTACCGGCGAGTTATCGCCACGCAGCGGCTTCCAACCGGTTACGCTTGAAGTCTTGCCGTCAACCTTGATGCTGATTTGCTGCTGTTGCGGCGCGGCGGGTGTGGCATTCTTCTGTGGCAGCACGGTCACAACGGCCTGTCCCCGGCCGGGCTGATCTTCAGCATGCACAAAGACAGGCATACCTGCCAGGAAAGCCAAGGCCGATGCTATGGCAGCAACCTGAATAGATTTTGTTTTCATGGTGTTCACTCCCTTTTTGCTTCCCGAGGTGTGCGCCAAGTCACGATCACGGCGCGGCCAAATCACCTCAACTACACTTAGTTAGATGGAGGCAATGGAATTTTGGCTACACGGAGGGCTTTGCCAGGAGAAAATCCAGGTTGATATAGGCTTTTAAATGAGAGGTTTAACAAAGAAGTAAAGATTTGTAGCAGGGCGCCGATTCGTCGGCGTGTTAAACGCCGACGCCAAACTCGTTCGCGGCCTGTTCGCCAGCATGGGTGTAGAAATCGTAGGGAGTGCGCTTCTTGAACTTTGAACGGCAGCGGAGCTCATTGCCCACGTAGATGCCCAGAGCGGCCACAGCCATGCCAACGGAGAACCACGTGATCACCCGCACGGCTTTCCAGCCGCACTTTTCAATATCGGCGGACTCGTCCGCGGCTGTGGGGATTTCCGGTTCCTCTGACATGAAACTGCCTCCTGCTGCCAACATGATACCGCAGTTTTGACGAGGCTGGCTCAGGCGGGGTGAGACGCAGGCAAAAGCTGTTTACTGAGTAGCTTCGATGCGAGTAAGCCAAGCGGTTTTGGCCGGCTCCGGCAAAAAGCTCGCACGTATGGAGTTGGCCGCGAGCTGGCGCAACTCCTCGCGGTCGAATCCCTGATGGACGTGGGCCAGCAGATACTCATTGGCCACATCGGAGCCAAAGAAGGCGGGGTCATCGGAGTTCAGCGTGACCAGCATGCCATCGTCGTAGTAGCGCCTTAGCGGGTGCTTGGCAAAGGATGGACAAACGCCTGTGCGGACATTCGAGGTCGGATTCAGCTCCATACCAATCTGGCG
>DASZXD010000318.1:0-11835 GCA_035546015.1 Occallatibacter sp. | reverse complement strand
GTGTCGGGAGCGTGGTGCCTTTATGGCAACCATGGCAACTGATACCATGGAATTTACAGGCGGCAAAGAGGCGTCGAAATGTTCGATTCTCGTTGTCCGTCCCAGGAGCCGCGCACAACACCGCTCCTGGCCGCTTCAAGTTACCGTGATTCCCGAGATCCCCGAAGCTATCGATCCCGATCGAAGGTCCGCCCAGGTTCCGGCGTGGCTCCATTCTTTTGAGCCGCGGCGCTGGCTTTCGAGCGGCCATGCGCAGACTGTCGTGGGAAATTTTTGGCCGCGCCCGAAGTTTTCGCTCGCCGCTGCGGCAGAGGTGGTTGAAGTTGATCCCGCGGACGGCAGCCGCGTGCTCTGCCATACCCACTGGCAACCCGAGCCGGTACGATCCGCACGGCTGACCGTGGTGCTTGTGCACGGACTCGAGGGCTCGTCGGACTCCCGCTACATTCGGGGCATTGCTGCGCGGGCCTGGGCTGCAGGCATGAACGTAGTCCGCATGAACATGCGTAACTGCGGCGGTTCGGATACGCTCACGCCTACGCTCTACCATTCCGGCCTTTCAGCAGACGTGGGCGCGGTGGTCGATCACTTCACGGCAAAGTTTGGCCTGCAGCGTGTTGCGCTCGTCGGCTACTCCATGGGCGGAAACCTGGTGCTCAAACATGCAGGCGAGCGTGGAAACAGCTCGCCGCTCGTTGCTGTCGCCACCGTCTGCCCGGCCATTGACTTGGCTGCCGGAGCCGATGCGCTTCACGAGCCGGCCAACCGCGTCTATGAAGCCCACTTTCTGCGTCGTCTGATGCAGCGGTTCCGGCGCAAGGCAGCGCTGTTTCCGGCAATATATCAGCCCGCCGGCATCGGCCCGGTACGCTCCATCCGCGAGTTCGACGACAAGATCGTCGCGCGCTACTGCGGCTTTCGCGACGCTGACGACTACTACTACCGTGCCGCCAGCGCGCGTGTAGTCGATCGCATCGTAGTGCCATCGCTGATTTTTACGGCCCAGGACGATCCGTTCATCCGGCTCTTTTCTGAAACGCGCGTCCGTCTGCTCGCTAACTCACACATCACGTTCGTTGAGCCCCGCCACGGAGGCCATTGCGCCTTCCTTGGCCGCGGCTCTGGCGATGAAGTTCACTGGGCCGAAGCTACTGTGGTGCGTTACCTTTCGGATGTCATTGCGGGCAGCTTTCCGCACAAGGCCGCGAGCGAATCGGCCGCCGCAAAGCTACAATAAAGACAGCCAGCCACCATGGGCGAGTAGCTCAACTGGATAGAGCACCGGCCTTCTAAGCCGGGGGTTGTGGGTTCGATTCCCGCCTCGCCCACCACTCACTGATTCCATACCGATAGCGCGCCGGTTGTTTCGTCACATCTCGGCTACCGGCTGGCAGCATCGCCGGCGGGTTTTTCCTCGTAGAGACGATAGCGCTTGGCAGATTGGTCCTCTGCCTTGCTCTTTGCCCTCAGTTCCATCAGCCGCTTGAGCAGTGCCGGAATCTCATCTTTATCGCCCGTCTTGCGAAGCGCAACGATGAGGTGGTAAACCGCCTGCTGATCGTTCGGATCGAGTTCGAGTGCCGCGCGGCTGTGCGCGATCGCCTGCTCTGTATTGCCGTTTTCTATAGATATGGTGGCAAGCAGATCCTGTGCCGCAACCAGCTTCGGATCCAGCACCGCTGCGCGCGTGGCTGCATGTAGTTCTTCCTGATACTCGGTGCTGCCTTGTTGCTTGTCAGCCTCGAGCAGAGCCTCAGCCAAGAGGTATTGCGCATAGGCTTCCTTCGGATGCGCCTTGACGGCCGCGCGAAATTTGGCCAGAGCCTGCGCCGTGTTGTGCTGCTGCGAACTCACCAATCCTTCTGCGACGCCAAGAAATTGAATCTTGGGATCGATGCGGCTCGCCGTTGCAAAGTCGTCGGCAGCACGCGAAAATTCACCGAGTTGTGTCAGCAGGATGCCGCGCACCATATAGAGCCTGGGCTCGTCGGGCAACTGCTTGAGCCCGAAGTTCAACATATCGATGCCCACCTGCGGCGAGGCATGATCGAACGACAATGCGGCAAATTGCAGATAGACGCCTGTATCTTTCGGATTGGTCTCCAGGGCCTTGCGCAGCAGCGCAACTGCGCCGGTCGTGTCACTCTTTGACTCCGCGATGTTGGCCGCGAGAGAAAGCGCATCTGCATCTGGCGGTACTGCGTCTGTCAGCGGGCTGAGAGTCTTGAGTGCGTCGTCCGCGTGGTGAGCATTCCATTGTGCAAGCGCCAGGTTATAGCGTGCCTGCGGCTTTGAGGCGTCGAGCGCGAGGGCTTCGGCAAAAATTGCCACAGCTTCTTCATCGCGATGAAGTGTGGAAAGGCACAGGCCGTATTCGTTCAATGCCGCAGGCTGGCGTGCAATGACCACGGATGCCTTCGCGAAATGGTCAACTGCAGCCGCGCAATCCTGCTTGCGATATTCAACAACCGCAATCAGTGCGTGCGTAGTTGGGTCGTCCGGACGCTGTGCCAGAATCTTCTCAAGCAGCGGAAGTGCATCCTCTTTGCCGCGCTGAAACTCGGTCTGCGCCGCGCCTTCCAGCGCGGGCAGAAAAGTCGGCGCCAGTTTCAGCGCATGCTGATAGTCGAGCAGCGCCTTCGGCAGATCGCCGGTGCCGGCTGTCGCCATGCCGCGTAGAGTCCAGATGCGGTAGTCTGCAGCATCTTTCGCCAGTGCAGCCTCGCAAAGACCCAGTGCTCGCTCATAGTCGTGGCTGCGCAGCGCATCGGAGATTGCGCTAACCGCATTCTGCCCTGATTGACTATGCGCAAGCCCATGCAGAGCCGCTACAAGAAGACAGACGAGCATAGTCAATCGGATGCGCGCCCCTGTCTTCCGGCGCTGCGGCAGCCGCGATCTGAAGTGTCTTTTCATCCCGTAAACTGTGCTCTTTTGCTTGTCGCTCAATGCACAATCGACTCTGTGAACTGCGGCAGCACATTGTCAAAAAAGATTCCCTGCAGCTGCCCCGGTGTCAACTGCGGCGCTCGCAGCTCAATTGTATGCCGCTTCGAAGCAGCAATGCCTGAGAGGTCCGCATAATAGCCCACAAAGCAATGCGAAACCGGCCGCACCGAGGTGTAAGCCGGAGTGAGTGCGAGAGGCTGCCCGTCGAGCTCTGCTGTAATCTCAGTCGGGTCTTTCACATTTGCCAGCTGCACAAAAAGCAGCAGCCGTTCCGGCGCGAGCCACGTCGTTTCGTAGTCTTCCCGGGTCCACGGAATCGGCCATTGCTTGTTCCGCACCGCCAGCTGGTCAAACACCCGCTGTGGAACTGCAAAGCTTCCGTTCAGCCCGCCATCCGCCTCTCGTTCAACCTCAACCTGCTCAGCCTGCGCAAAGCGCACGCCGGCAAATCGGACATCGGCCTCAATGTAGCTGCCTGCCTGTGTGAATCTCTGCGCTCCGCCATTCACGGTTACAGCAGTGATAGTAGAGCCGTGCGGAAGCAGAACGCCGATCTTGCGTTCTGTTCCCGGCTCTCCGGCCGCATGCAGAATCGACAATCTGCTTCCATTCAGTTCCGCTGTGGGAAGGGAATTGGCGTTGAGTGCTGCAGAGTTGAAGAGGATAGGCTCGTCGAGCTTGCCGGCCGGCACCACCTCGAGCACAGTCGCGCTGGTTCCATCCAGGTTGAGATCGACTGTATCTCCGCGCTGCCACAAGCCTGCGTGAGGTTTACCGATCAGCATGCCCGCCTGCGGATAGAGCTCTCTGAGCAAAAATCGATCGCCGCTCTTCAGGCCGATTGAATCATCCAGAGAAAACCTGGCAGAGAGCTGTTTGTAATTCGGGTTGAAAAGGAAGATGTAGCCCTTATCACCCCGAATCGCAGCCGTGCCATCAACGCGGCCCAGTGCGGGCTGGCCGAGAATCGTGCGCGTATGCCGCAGATACTCCTTGTTCTCCACGGTCCACTCGAGCCAATGGCGGATCCAGCCCTTGTCCTGAGCGGAGAAATGCGCGGCCTCTTCCGGATCGCGCGCGGGAATTATGTCGACAACGTTGTTCCATCCTCCCGTCGCAATCGATGAGAGAAAAGAGTATTTGTAGCCGAGAAAATCCCAGTCGCGCGGACGAAAGCGTGTGTACATCATTTCTCCGTGCGGGCCGTCAGGACCGTTCACCTCGCGCGAGCGCTCGGTCTGGTGCGTCGCATAGCCGGGAATGACCTCTTCCGGGGCGAATTGGTAGTTCCGGTACCAGTAATTCACATACCGCACGCGGTCGCCCGAGACGCGGTCGAAGTGAAGATCTGGAAAGCCTTTGAAGCTTTCCGGCTGTTCGTCATTGCCGGTGGGATGTGGATAGCTGCCTGCCAGCCAGCTCCACGGTCCATAGAGCTGATAGGATTGTCGCCCGTCAATCACGATTGCCGGGTCCTGTCTGCGCAGCGTCTCAATTACCCGCCGCCATCCATACCATTGCGCATAGCTGCTGCTGCCCGGCAGATTGAGAAACGTGTAGTCGAACGAGTAGCCCGCAATACCGGTACGCTTTTGGAATGCAATAAGGTCGTGAATCAGAAAATCCTGATAGGAGCGTGAGGCCAGCGTTGCGTAGGAGTGCTGTGCGTCGCCGAATGGTTCGCCAGAGGCAGTGTGACCACCGGGCACAATCCATCCGGGATTCTGCCCGAACGGAATCGACGGATAGACATAGGCAAGCAGCCCAACGTGCTTCTGCTTCGCATAGTCGAGCATTGTCGAAACGCTTGTAGGGATTGCATCCTTCGCCGGGTTCCACTCGCCTTTGCGTATCTTTTCTCCAAGCCCGAGCCAGAGGACGTACTCCCACCCCCACGTATCGGCGCTGTCGGCGTGATCGGCCAGCTTTGAGTTGCCAGGCCCGTAGAGCAGTGTTTTAATGCCTAGCTCCGAAGCCGTGTCGATGATCTTCTTATACTCGGCCCGCCCCTCTTCCGTGCCGACATCGATCTGATAGTCATTGAGCGTCCATCCCACCTCCACGCTGATCGGCTCCGGCGAGGGATCGATCAGATAAGCGTGCACGCACTGCGTATAAGCCGCTATCTCGGCTTCATCCATGCCGTCGGCGGCCAGTGGCCCGTCAGGCAGGTGCCACTCCAGAACCATCTCGCGCGGCAGCCGGTGGCCGGTAAGGTGATAGGCGCCGAGCGTCGCGGCATCGCTCTCAAAGTTGCCCCATGCCTGCTGCCATAGCATCTCTGGCGCATAGCTGATGGTGATGAACTGTCCATCGCGTGCCACTTCAAGGTAAGGATTCTGTACAGCCAGCATCGCGCCATCGCCGCCTGCAAAGCGGAGAAACTCGCCGAAATCCTTTCCCGGCAAATGTGCGCGGCTCTCCTCGATGTTGGCGCCAAGCTGTGGAATGTAAGTAGACGGGATGAAGTCGGAAGCGATGGGAGTTTCCGCTTTAAGAATCCAGGGAGTGACACGATGAATGGTGTACTCTCTTTGCGGCGCGCTCACAATCGCAATCCGCTTGCTGATGAACGCCCAATCCGCGCCCAGCTTGTAGGTCACATCAACGCCGTAGCCATTTGAGTTGTAGTGATAAACGATACTGTCGGCTGAGGCCCGGTCCACCCGCGGCTTCATTCCTTCGCTGCTCAGGTCTGTCCCGTCGATCGCAATCTGCCATCCATCGTGCGTAAAGGAAACCGCCGACTTTGATTCGATATTCACGGCCGACTGCAGGCCCTCTGCTCCGAACTCGGCGCGCAGATGAGTATTTGCAAGCTCAAGCTTCTGTGCAGAAGCGATGCAGCTAAACGCTGGAATGATAAAGGCAGAAGAAAGCAGAATTAGAGTAAAGGTTCGCATAGAATCCTTGCGTCAATGATCGCAATAACTGGTTAAGAAGCAAAGGGACAGCGGTGAGTCATCTCACCCGCCGTCCCTTGAATCAAGGCAGAGTTGATCGCGCAGTTTCCGTTTCAAACTCAGAATGTCAATCGTGCCGCTACCTGCATGTTGCGGGGCGGAAGATTGCTGTTCGTTGTGCCGAAGTTTGCGCTCGTATCCCCAAAGTTCGTATTCACGCCGTTAAGATTTACGCGATTGAAGATATTGAAGATATCCAGGCGGAGCTCGAGGCTGAAACGTTCTGCAAGCGCCGTGGTCTTCTTCACCGTGAAGTCCGTGTCTGCATAGCCGGGATTGCGGAACTGCCCGAGCTTTTCATTCCCCTCTGTGCCGCCCGCTTTAAATGCTGGCTGCGCAAACTGCGCGTGCGTCACGACGCCCGAGTCCACCACGCCCTTGTACTTGTAATCGTTGCGTCCGGTCTTCTGTTTGTAGCTCACTACGTCGGGCACATTGAAGTTGGCGCCGTCTGCTGCATAGTTGCCGCTGTTCGGTGCAAAGGCAAAGTGTCCGGCCGCCAGTTCGCTCTGATAGTTGGTGCTGGTCACTGTCACGCCTGCCGAGTCCACCAGCGCTAGAGGATTGGAGTTCGAAATAAAGAACGGCGTGCCCGACTGCAGCACTGTGACCCCTGACAGATTGAAGCCTGTCGTAATCCGTTTCGTAAATCCGTTGCCCCGCGAAAATCCTGGAATATCGTAGCTCCAGCCCAGCGAGATGCGGTTCGGCACGTCCCATGTGGAAGGACTGTACCACTGGTTGATGTCGTAGTTCGTTCCCCCTGTGGCCACATAGCCCTCAGGATAATTCGCCGAATTATCCTTTGATGCCGACCGCGTATATGACGCAGTCAGGAATCCATGTGAACCGAAGCGGCCTTTAACAGCGGCGATGAAGGCGGCATAGTTCTGCCGTGCTCCGTTGAATTCGTAGCCCATGGAGCCAAAGCTTGTATTCAACCGTGTCTGTGCGCCCGATCCCGTCCACACGCCGCTCGAGTTGAATACAGGATGCTGAATCAGGTCCCCGGGAATCAGGTTCAGGTCCACGGTATAGCTCGTGGCTCCCGTATTGCCGCCAACAATCAGCAGGTTGGATGAGTGCGTACCCGAGTATCCGAGGCTTGCCGTCATTCTCGAACTTAACTGGCGTTCGACGGCTGCCGACCAGTTGAGAGTAATCGGCGCCGACAGGTTTAGATCGTTGCCAGAGACGCCAATCTGCGATCCGGCGATGCCTCCCTTGGAATCCAGCGGCTTTCCCACAAAGGCTGGGTACTGGAATCCGAATGGGTAGGTATTCTGTGTGCCATAACCAAAGATGGGTGCTGCCGTGGAGCCGTTGTTATAGAACGTAGGCACCACAGGCCCTGGCGGATTGCTGCCCAGATCGTTTTCCGCGTTGCCCAGAGTCACATAGTCGTGGAAGACTCCGAATCCGCCGCGAACAACCCATTTCCCGTTCGAGAACGGGTCGTAAGCAAACCCTGCGCGCGGACTGAAGACCCAGTTGATGTCGTGTTTGAACACATTGGACTGTTGCACCATCGAAGCGCCGGCAATGCGCTGTGCCATATTCGATCCCGTTGCCAGATGCAGGTTGGCAAGCACCGTGCCCTTTAGTGCTACATAGGGATTGCCGAAGTTGTCATAGCGGATGCCGTAGTTTACCGTCAGCTTGCGGCTTGCCTTCCAGGTGTCTTCTGCAAAGAGGCCAAACGTCGTTTCCTTGTATCCGTAATTTCTTGCCGCTGGCTGGCCTGTCACAGGGTTGTACGCCAGGCCGTTCTCGCTGTACGGATTGTCGTTAATCAAATCGATCATGCTCTGGTAATAGAGATTCGGCTGATCGAATGCGCCTGCAAACAGCGCAATGTCGTCGCCGCGCCACGCCTCAAAGCCGGCCTTGAAACTGTGCGAGCCCACAATGCGCGTCAGCACGTCGCGCCAGTGATAGCTGTGCTGGATATAGTCTCCGTCCGCAAAGCCGTCGCCCCAGCCTGTTCCAAGCTGATTCACACTGACCAGCGGCACGGTAAAGAGCCCTGTTTTCGGCGAGATGCCTTCAATGCGGTTGTAGCCGAACAGCGCCTCATTGAGCATATTGGGAGAGAAGGTATGCGTCTCATTCACCTGGAGAGAGAACGTATAGAAGTTGCTGCTGGTGGCGAACGCCGGCCGGATGCTAGGTCCGCCGTCGTTGATCGTGTCGCGGAAGAAATTGCCATAGATGCGGTCTTTGCTGAAGTACTTATCGAGACGGATGTTGTACTGCTTTGCGTTGTAATAGCTCGATGAGTTGAAGTGCCCCACGTCAAACACCGGAGTGCCGCACGGTATGTTGTCATAGGCCGCGCCAAGATTGCCCGTTCCAGCCTCGCAGGCCGCCTGTTGCGCCGAGGGCAGGCTGTTGCTCCACAACTGGCCGGCCGTGGCAGAAACGCCGGATGTCGTAGCGCCCGATGCCGGATATTTTGTCATCAGTTGCACTTCGGGACTGTTGGGCTGTGCTGTTTTTGCAAACTGCACAAACTCCGGAGCTTCGTAACCCACAAGTGAACTGCCATTCGACGACAGCGAAAGATACGGCTCATAGCCGGCATAGAAGAAGAACTGCTTATGCGGAATCACAGGCCCGCCCACGGTAAACGACATATTGTTCACGTGATACGGGTTCAACGGAGTGGGTTGGGGCACGCCAAACTCGCCGCGTGCCGTCAGTTGCTGTGAGGTGTAATATTCGCTGGCCACGCCATGAAATTGGTTGCTGCCCGACTTGGTAGTCATCACCGTCTGAATCGAACTGGCGCGTCCGTAGTCCACGGTGTAGATGTTCGTCTGCACGCTTACTTCTTGCACCGTATCTGCATTCGGTGTCAGGTTGATCACGCCTGGTCTGATGCTGCTGGTTACATCCATGCCGTCGACAACGTACTGGTTTCCATTCGCGCCGCGCCCATTCGCGCTTGCGCTCACCCAGTTCTCAGGCGCAAAGTTGGTGGAGTTCGCCGTGCCTGGGCTGGCTTGTCCGCCCAGTCCGGTTACACCCGGAGCTATGGTAATTACATTGGTAGGGTTGCGGCCCGGCAGCGGCAGATCGGTTAGCGCCGTTGTATCGAGCGTTTGCTCAAAGCGGCTGTCCGAAGTATCGAGCAGCGGCTCCTGAGTGGTGACGGTCACCGTCGACGAGGCCGACTGAATCGTCAAATTCAGCGGCACATCGCGAGTCTGATTGGTAGTGAGGGTAAACGACGTGGAGGCGGGGTTGAATCCCTGTACAGTGGCCGATACGGTGTACTCACCCGGCGCGACGCTGTCGAAGTGATACAGGCCGTTGGCATCGCTCGTGGCCCTTTGCATAACTCCGGTCTGAGAGTTGACGAGTGTTACCTGTGCCTGCGGAACTACTGATCCCTTGGGGTCGAGCACTGTGCCCTGCACATTGCCGTTGAACTGCGCGTGGCAGGCGATGGTTGCGATGCATGCAAACAGGCAAGCGTAGATGAACTGTCGTGCGGTCTTTGTCATTGCGGCCTCTCACAAATCAGCGGTCTTAAAAATTTGGGTGTGGAGTGCGCCGCTCGCATTGGCTGCGCAAACGGCGTATTGGAACAGACCCTGTTGCTGCCGACTGAAAACGTTTAGCTTCTTTCAGCCGTTTTGTTAACAAAGCGAGGCTACTCACCGCGGATGACCCACGCATGAGAGGGAATAACCACGCTCAGGTAGTTCAAATGGACTATAAGCAGCAACGGTGTAATCAAATAAAGCAGCGGCCTCAGCCGCTTGCGGCTCGTTGTTTGCGTGGCGTAGACTCCAACCTGCCCGCCAATGATTGAATCTTGCCATCGCGAATCCATGCATGCGCTGCGCTGGCCGTCGGCAATCGGTGCATGCTTTGCATTTGCAATACTGCTCTGTATCGCGTCATGTCATGCTCGCTCGCAGGACTCGATCGCCATGATTCCGCAGACTGAAGGGAACATGATCTGGGAGTCGGCCCACGTAGGAGCTGCCATCGCGGCAGATCGTACGGGTGCATCCATCTACTGGATCGCTCCAATGCGCGAAGACGATGCTGAAGCGCAGATCGCACTGGTTGATCGCGTGGCCGAGGGCGACTATCAAGGCCTTGTGCTCGCTCCCGATCAGGCGTTGTCTCTCATCAGCCCGGTACGCCGCGTACTCGCACACCACATCCCCACAGTCGTAATCAGTTCACCTCTGCCCATCCCCGCAGGAGGAGACCTCTCTTACATCCTCAACGACGATGAGCTGGGTGGACAGATAGCTGCAAAGCGTGTGGCCGGGTTGCTGCATGGCCGCGGAAGTGTCGCTGTGCTGGGCATCGATCCTGACGTCACTGGAACTGTGATCCGCGATCATGTATTCGAAGAGTTTCTGGCAACGAACGATCCTGAAATCCATATCGTTGAACGCCGCACGGGCTCTTTCAATTTCCCGCATGAGCAGCAGGCGGCTGAAGATGTGGCGCGCAAGCACCCCGACCTCGATGTCATTGTTGCGCTCATGGCCACTTCGGTGGATGGAACGCTCTCGGCGCTTCGCGCATCGTCAGCCTTGCATAAACCCAGGGTGGTTGGTTTCGATATCGGCGGCCTACCTTCGTTCGAGCAGAACCCCGGGCTCGACTGTGTGATCCAGGGTGACTCGCATGCTATGGGCGAAAAGGCAATTGAGCTGATCGAAGCAAAGCGCCACGGTCAGCCTGTGCCCCTCATGACTCGCATTCCACCGCGGATCATCACGCAGGCGAATGTCGATTCGCAGCAGATTCGCGACATGCTCGCGCAGGACTGGACGCTGGGTCACCTGCACTGGAGCCCGATCCAATGAATCGCGCCTCCTCGATGCGTCGCTCGCTCCTCATCGGTCTGTCCGCATGCCTCTTGCTTGCTCTTGGATTCCTAAGTCTGCGCGCCTGGCTTCAGAATCCGCGCCGCGGTCTTCCTTATCGCGATTCTTTTACAAGCAGCAGGGCCGACGAATGGAGGGCTCTGGGTGGAACCTGGGAACTCGTCGATGGCATGATGCACAACGACTCGGACGAACGTGGTGCCAAGCTGCTCACCGGTTCGCCCTACTGGCGCAACTACTCGATTGACGCCGACATCTACCTGCTCGGCGTCAGCGGCGATGCGGGTCTGGTGATTCGGTCAAGCAACGAGGAAGAGGGTGTCAACGCATACACCGGCTACTACGCCGGCGTGCGCACCATTGATAATTCGCTGGTACTGGGTCGCGCCGAACACGGCTGGACTGAAACCACCAAGCGCGTGTCGGATGCAACAGGCATTCGTCTGTTTCACTGGTATCACTTGAAGCTGCTGGCTTACGGCTGCAAAATCGTCGCCGCAGTCACCATGCCCGGCCATGCCGCAGCCACTACGCTTGGCATTGCCGATCCCGATTGCATCCAGTCAGGTCGCGTAGGGCTGCGCTCTTATTCGTCCGGCGGAGTCTGGCGTAATGTGGCGGTTCGTCAGGCAACGCAGCAGGACCTGATGGCCATGCTCTCAAACAGCACTGGCAACAGTGCGTCGGTTGCGCCCGGCATGTCTCAGGAAGATTTTGCCGCGATCGAATCGCGTCTGCAGGAACAGGCTGAAACCCGGTCGAGCGCAGATACGCAGAGCATTGCCAGCCTGCGCTTGATGTCCTTTGCAAAGCCTGCGCCAGCAACCGTTCGCGGCGTCGTCGTGCTCACCGCGCCGCAGCTCTTTGTGCAGGACTCAACCGGCGGCGTCTACGTCCCGCAGCCCAAAGCGCCGCTGCTTAAAGTTGGCGACGAGGTCGAAGTCACCGGCGAAGCGCATCCCGGCGACTTCAGTTCCACGCTGGAACACGCCACCGTTCAGGTGTTGTGGGAGCGCACGCCGTTGCCGCCCGTCTCGGTAACCGCATCGCAGGCATCGACAGGC
>DASZXD010000317.1:0-22502 GCA_035546015.1 Occallatibacter sp. | reverse complement strand
CAGTTTAGGAAACTGCTGCTCTATCCACCTGAGCTACGGGGCCACTTGTTGTAAGACATTGGTATTCATCGACTGAGCGCGATTTTCTGCAGTTCGCCGAGAAGACATCCTTTTGCTGATGACCGATGCAGTGATCAGTTCATTTTCACGTCCGACAGCTTTCGCGATCAGTTCCGCAACCTTGCGAAGGTCAACCTCTGCCATAACCAGCCTACTTGCAAAGGTATGACGGTTGCAATGCCAAGGGCTGCCTTTGATCTTCGCTTTGGTGAGCCTCTTGTTGGGCCAGCGCCGACAATTGCGCTGCGGATTCCGGGCCACATCCCTAAAACAAGTACACCTGCCCAGCATGAGCCTGCCCCTTCTCGTTTTGGTTTGCGGCGCAGTCCTGCTGTGACTGTTTCTGCTCTGTTTTGCTGAAATAAGACCGAATTTTCAGGGAGTACGTTTTTCTGCATTCGGAATCAAAAAGCAGGCGGCGGCCAATGGCAGCCGCCGCCCGATCAGAGAATCTATTTATTTAGAATGTAAATTTCAACGCAAATTGCGCTGTTCGCGGATTTGCGCCTGTCGGAACCCTGGTGATGGTTCCGAACGTCGTGCTGCTCGGGTTCGGATCGGCGGTGTTGGGGTTGGCGAGTTGAGTGTGGTTGAGCAAGTTGAAGTACTCAACGCGGAACTCCAGGTTCATTTCCCGCACGATCGGGAAGCTCCGAGTTACGGCGCCGTCCCAGTTTGTATAGCCGGGACCGCGGAGGGAGCCCTTGACCACATTGCCAAAGCCGGTTCCAACGCCGGTATTCACAGGCACCGAAAACGCAGCATTATTCAGCCAGTTGACGCAGAGTTTTCCACTGGGACAATCCCCCGCGCCGTTATTGTCTCTTGAGTACGCCGGTTTGCTGAGGTCGCGAACGGCACGATCCTGGCCCAGACCGGTGAGAGAAATATCTCTACCCATCCAGGCGGTGAGAGAATCGCCGGAGCGGTGAGTTATCGCGCCGCTTGTTCGCCAGCCGTTAGCAACAGCCCGCAGCATTCGATTGTCGGAGTTCAGTTTGGGCAGCTCGTACACGTAGGAAATCGATACGAGGTGCGGATGATCGATATCCGACAGACCGCGGTCGAGCGCCTTGATGTCCTGAACGTAGGCAGCTGCCGGTATGCCCGTCGCATTTGAAGGATAGAGCGGATAGACATAGGATTCGCCCGCATTCAGGTCCTCTGTGTTGGAGACTCTGGTTGCCTGCGGCAGGTCGTCGAGAGTCTTGGACCATGTGTAGTTGGCCAACAACGACAGACCGTGCGACATCTTCTTTGACAGCGTAAGTTGCAGCGAATTGTAGTTGGCGTTGCCGACCATCGCGGCCTGAATGATGTTGGAATAGCGCGTTGCGCAACCTGTGCCGGTTGTGCAAGGCCCGACAGTAGGCGCAGTGTTGTAGACCCGCCGCTGGTTGGTCGATAGCCCGGAGCCCGTATTCACGGACGGGTTGATTTCGAGGTTGACAAACTGGTGGTGGGATCCGGAACCAACATAAGCGACCCGTGTTGCAAAACCCGCTCCCAGCTCACGCTCGATCGTAAGGTTGTAAGAGTAGGTGACCGGAACCCGGAAGTCGCCCGATGGATCGTATTCCCCAAGCTGGAACGCGTTCGGGAATGTCTGGCTAGCCGGGAACGGGAGACTGAACGGGAACGGATTGGTATACGCCCCGACCGTGCATCCTGTGCAATACGGGTTGCTGAATGGGCCTCCGGGATTGACGCCGGGGGCAGAGCCATACATGCCCGGTGTGTTCAACGTCACAGAGATGGTGTTGGGAACAAAACCGGCCTGGTTGAGATTGAAGAACCCGGGCATGCGATTCTGGAAGAAAATTCCAAAGCCGCCGCGCACAACAGTTTTTGCATTGCCGAACAGGTCATAGGCGAAGCCGAAGCGTGGCATGAACTGCGCATACTTGTTGCGTACGCCATTCTTTGGAAAGCCTGGATCACCGGAGATCACCATGCCGGCAGGCAGAGTATTGTATTGCGCCGTGCTCTTGTTGGCAGCGTAGTTCGCGGGGCTGAACGCAGTCTGAACGCCGATGCGGTTAGCCCACGGAGCAAACATCTCCCAGCGGACGCCATAATTCAGAGTGAGACGGCGAGTCAATCTCCAGCTATCCTGCGCATAGACCGCTGGAAAATGATTACGGTCGTTGAGCAACTCGTAGTTTCCCTGGTTGAAGGCGCTCATGAAGCCTACCAGGAAGTTGGCCATAGCATTGGGATATTGATAACTGACGCCGCCGATTTTATTAGTAATCGGCGCGAAGCCGAAGCCGCCATAGGACTGGTAGACGTTGGTCACATCGTATTTGCTCAGTTCGAAGTGACCGCCGAAGGTGAGGTTATGAGCACCTATCGTCCAATGGAGATCGTCGTTGAAGGTGTAGTTATTGCGGAGCCAGCCGGCAAAGGCCGACGACGTTGCGCCGAAATAGTTGGTAATGTTTGCGGAAAGATATGGTCCTGTGGGTGGCTGCCAGATGTTCTGCACTCCGAAGTCGGTAATCTTCGGGCTTCCCGGAGGTCCGCCGCGCAATGAAATGATGCGCTGATAATTCAGGACCAGGTTATTGAGCAGGCTGGGTGAGAAGGTGTGAGTCTCCGCCAGCAGCGCGTTGTGGTACCGGGTATTAAAGTACGACGTGTAGCTCTGGAGCATCTTGGGATCATAGATAGCCGGTTGCTGGAACCAGTCCTGGAAGTAGTGGCCGAAGAGATGATCATTGGCGCCGAATTGGTGGTCTACCCGGCCGATGTACTCGTTGTAGTTATTTACGGTGGCTCTCAGATAGTTGTAAGTGTTGCCGATCTTGCCCGCGCCAGCGTCTGTGCTGACAGAGGGAAAGAGTTTCTCATAAGCCACTGAAGCGGGATCGAAGTCAGCGGAAGGAATCCGGTTGTATGCGTAGATTGCGTTCGAAAAGGGATTGCGTATCTGTTCTGCATCAATGGGCGTTCCCGTGGAATCCACGCACAGGCCGCTGCCGTTGAACGAGTGGCCCAAAGCGGTGTTGCAAAGATTTCCATAGTCGGCGAACGACAGCTTATTGCCGCTAGAGTCGAGCCCCTTCTCTGCGAGAGTTGGAACCTGGACCTGATTCCCGGTGGAAGAGTTGTGAATCTGCGTGTGCTGATAGCCGAAGAAGAACTGTGTGCGTTTGCCTTCGGAGAAATACGGAATGATGACCGGCCCGCCGATGGTGCCGCCGAACTGATGGCGATGCAGCGTGTCGGCTTTTGTGGCGAAGTACTGCTTGGCATTGAAGTAGCCATTGCGCAGAAACTCAAATGCACTGCCGTGGAAATCGCTGCCACCGGATTTGGTGACAATGTTAACCACTGCTCCGGCGCTCTGGCCGAAGCTTGCATCGGCATTACTGGTTTGTACGCTGAACTCCTGCAGCGCATCAGGGAATGGGAACGGCCCGTTGACGTTGGTCATTTCGTCTACGTTGTTGCCGCCATTGAGCAGGTAATTGGACTGATTAGGCAACGTGCCATTCGAAGTGGTAACCACGGCAGCAGGAAAAGTTTTGCCCATGCCCTGGTCAACGCCGTTGCCAGCCGCCGTTGCATCAGATACGCCTGCGACGAGTGTAATGAGCGATGCGGCGTTTCTGCCATTCAGCGGCATTTCAAGGACACGCGAAACGTCGATGACCTGCGATAGCGTACCGGTCGTGGTGTCTACCTGCGGTGTCTCACTGGTGACACTGACGCTTTGTGTCGTGGCGCCAACACGAAGCGAGATATTGACGGTGAGGGCCTGGTTGGCTTGAAGCACGACTCCCATCTGCGTGTAGCTCTCAAAGCCGGGCGCAGCGACTGTGATTGAATACTCAGTCGGCAGCAGGGAGGGAAAGACGTATATGCCCTCTCTGTTCGTGTTGACGAGAGTCTCCCTTCCGGTCTGTGTCTGGGTTGCAGTTACTGTGGCCGAGGCAACCAGAGCGCCCGATGGATCGGTAATTGCGCCGCTGATGGTCCCATAGCCTTGAGCGTGAAGCTGAGCCGAGGAACATACGATGAAAGCTAGAGCAATCATCGATGCTGCTGCCTTGGCCAAAGACTTGCGTGGAAACAGCAGACTTTTGGCTTTCATGGCGAACTATTTTTCCTCCTCAAAACGAGCCTCGTCAGGTTGGATCGGACTTTGCAGAGTTGCTTGAATGGCATATACAGCAAAGATCGACCGACGCATTGGCATCGGCTGTGTCCCCCCATTTGTCGCGCGAGATTCCGCGGTCTTCTCCCCCTGGCGGTATTCCGCTGCAATTTTGAAAGCACGAATGTGGCCACTTTTTGCGGTTTGCACGTGCGGCGGCAGACGCAGACGCTCTACAGGCGATGGAGGATAGTAATGCTGCAGGCAAGCGTGGTGATCGGTGTAATTTCAATACTTACAATATTCGCCTGCAGAGAAACGGGTAAGCGGTGAGTTACGGACCGGGAAGGGAAGCAACACTGTCGGAATGAGAGAGTCGGCAAAATTCTTGGACGGGCGTCCAAAGACTTTGACAGGGATTATTACTTCTAGCGGTAAGGTTCGCTTCTTTTACGCGGACCAATCGAGCGTAAAGTCTATCAAGTGACCCATCTTTCGGTGACAGCGATGGCAGTGTTTAGTGATGCAGATCACATTGCCTGATGCCCGATTTTCCGTATTGTTCCTTTGAGCGAAGGACGGTGATTTCCGAGTTCTGAGATAGCCCGGCCGGAACTGTGCAGTTAAACATATTCGATTCTGCGCAGATTCCAGAGAGGGACCAGTTCAACTCCGGGCGCAGATGCTACAGGGTTGCCATTGCGGGGATTTACCGATGATCTGGCAAGTTTAAGATGCACGCGACGCTGCCCATAGAACGGATCGAAGCTCAGTTATTCCGCAGACTGCAGATAGTTTTCTGCGTTTTAACTCTATTGGTCCTTGCAGCACTGCTTTTGCTCCATGCTGTTTTTACGCCGCTGCTCGGCAAACCTTCGAGAGCCGTAATTCTAGTTCTCATTTTCAGTTTTCTATTGAAGACAGGGGAGACCATCTGGCTCCAGGAAAAGCAGGAAGGCATCTCAGCCAGGACAGCTCGTATTGAAACGGTGATATCGGTAGCCGCAACCTTCTCCATAGCTGGACTATTGGCTTTTCTGACGAATCGGGATGATTGCCCTTATTTTGTGTTGCTCGCAATCCCAATTTTGCAAAGCGCCTACCATCTGGGGCTCGTGCCAGCCATAGCAACGATTGGCACGTCTATTGGAATGATGTTTGCCTGGATCACACATTACTTCGGAGTTCATCCTCCGGTGCGTTCGAGCGAATATCTGGAATCGGGCATGATCGCCGTGATCTTTTGCATCATGGGTCCTCTGGTATGGTTTCTGGTCGACCGACTGAAGGCAAAAGAATCTATTTTGTACGAGAAGATGTTCGAACTTGAGGCGGTCCGCGAACGGCTTGTGACCGAAGAGAGGTTGGCCGCGGTCGGTCGCTTCGCGAGCGGAATCGCCCATGAGATACGTAACCCTGTGGCAATGATTACCAGTTCACTTGATACGGCGACCTGTCCATCTGTCGGTACCACAGAGAAAGATGAGATGTACTCCATAGCGGTGCGCGAAGCGAAACGGCTGGAAAACTTCACGACGGACTTTCTTGCATACGCACGTCCGTCGACGCCACGGTATTCAATGATTGAAGTCGGGGATATTGCGCATTACATTGCGGATGTAACAAAGATGCGTGCAGCGGATCATTCGATTTCAGTAAGCTTCGAGCCAAGTGACGCGACTCTCGCTGAGGTGGATGCTGCGCAGATTGAAAGCGCACTCCTCAACCTGTCGTTAAATGCACTTGACGCGACTCCTAGTGGAGGGCGGGTCATACTGCGAACCAGTTGCGATCAAAGTGCCGTGTATGTAGAAGTAGAAAATTCGGGAAAGATGATTCCAGATTCGAATCTGGCCAGGATTTTTGAGCCGTTCTTTACGACCAAATCAAAGGGAACCGGGCTAGGTCTTGCAATTGCTAGAGGAATCGCAATCGCACACGGCGGCGATCTTTGGGTAAGCGGAAATAGTGACGGCGCAGTAGTTTTTACAATGGCGGTTCGGAAGCGCACTTCCGGACCCAGCGTTACGGAGGTCCGGAATGGCCAAAATTCTAACGGTCGACGATGAGCAGGGAATGAGGCGGATTCTCGAAGTAAACCTCCGCTGCGACGGACATGTAGTTGTCGAGGCGGAGGGTGTGGTCCAGGCGATGGATCTGCTCAAGAGAGAAGACTTCGATATCGTTTTAACCGATCACAAAATGCCCGATGGCGATGGTCTCGACGTGCTGCGTGCAGTCCACGAAGACGATCCCACAACTTCAGTCATCTTTCTCACCGCGGTCGGAACTCTCGAACTGGCAGTCGAAAGCATGCGGCAAGGTGCATTCGATTTTCTCACTAAGCCGTTCACTCCAAATATTGTCAGAGCCGCGGTCAAACGCGCTTATGACCATACGGTGTTGCTGCGCGAAAATGCGGTGCTCAGAACGGCTGTTCGGCAACTTGAAGGCGCTGACGAGATTCTTGGCCAAAGTGCAGCTATTTGCAGAGTCAGAGAATTTATCGGGCGGGTTGCAGGAACGGCGACTACGGTGCTGATTACAGGCGAAACAGGCACTGGGAAGGAACTCGTAGCGCGGGCCATCCACCGCAATAGCGAGCGAGCCAAGCGGTCGTTCATTGCAATTAATTGCGCAGCGGTGACTGAGACCTTGCTGGAGAGCGAACTGTTCGGCCACGAGCGTGGGGCCTTTACCGGAGCAGACAGAGCCAGATCGGGCCTTTTTGAGGCGGCGCATGAGGGCACGCTCTTTCTGGATGAAGTGGCCGAGATGTCTCCGGCAGCGCAGGCAAAACTCTTGCGAGTTCTTGCCGACGGAGAGATTCAGCGGGTCGGCTCTACTGTTACACGCCGGGTTGACGTTCGTGTTCTGGCGGCGACACACCGCAATCTCGAGGAGCGTGTCTGCAGCGGCCAGTTTCGCGAAGACCTCTACTATCGCCTTGCCGTAGTTCCGATTTACCTGGCGCCGCTCCGGGAGCGTGTAGAGGATATAGCCGAACTCAGCCGATCGCTTTGCCTCCGGATCGCAGTTGATATGAAGGTGCCGCACCGGCCACTCAGTGCCGCGGCACTGGCCAAGCTCACGGCTTATTCCTTCCCTGGCAACGTAAGGGAGTTGAAAAACCTTCTCGAGCGCGCGCTCATTCTTGGCCAGGGGCCGGAGCTGCAGCCCGAAGATTTGATACTGCAGCGTCCCCTTACATCCTCTGCTCCAGTACCTGAAGAGATTTCTCCTGCCACGCTGGCAACCCGGCTCCCCAGCCAATTGGATCTGCGGAAGACGATGACTGAGATCGAAAAGGCATTGATCGTTCGCTCTCTTGAGCTTGCCGATGGCGTACAGGCAGAAGCGGCCCGCTTTCTAGGACTGTCGCGTAGCGATCTGGGCTATAAGGTGAGCAAATACGGGCTGCTCAACGATCAGGATGAAAGGGCTCAACTAGGCATTGCAGATTGATGCCTGGAGTCTGAACTTCACCCTCTATTCAGCAACGCCAAGGATTTTGACGCGCCGTCTTAATCCTTTGACGGTTGCTCAGCGTCTGTCAAAGCATCCCCAACAGATCGAGCAGGTTTCATCGCTTTCTGCCCTGGCGATTGTGGCCCCGTGCATGCATACATCAGGTTGTTCGAGATGTTCGGATTGGCTGGCGCGATCTCTGAGACGGGCCGACACGTAAAAGTTGAGACCCGCATCGTTATCGCGATTTATGCCGATCCTGTGCAGAAAGAGAGAGCATAGCCGGTGAATCAGGTTTCCAATTCCGAACGGATGGACAATGAAGTTTTCATCTCTTCAGTGACGGCAAGGACGATTCGCCAATGGTGTGCGCCTGAAACAGTTCTAGCAGTCACCAACCTTGTGGATGAAGAGACCATCCTCTTCCACGCGATTCGATACGTTGGGCACAAAGCGACAAAGTTCATTCTTGTCCATGTACTCCAGGACAGGCGCAAATTGTCTTACGGCAGTAACGGGTTCCATTTCGACTGGAGCGACAGTTCCGCTGAGTCTGCTCTTAACTCGCTCAATCGAATCGCGCGGCAGCTTCGATGGGTTGGGATATCGTGCGAGTCTCTTCTGCTCAGAGGATCGCCTGCAGAGGAGATTGCGGCTCTTGCCAAAGCGCGCCGTGTAGATCGAATTGTGATGACTGCATGGTGTGAAGAGAAAGATAAGGACCCGGTTCCAAAGACACTGGCTGAAGTCCTGCTCGATAAGGTTGGAATCCCGATTTGCATTGTTGGTCAAAGCAACCGGCAGAAGTCTCAAAAGAATCAGCCATCTGGAAGCATCATGCTGGCAGTATCGCTGGATTCCGACTCGAGAACGCTTCTCGCTTTTGCATCGCGGCTGGCTCAGGAATACAACTCAAAACTGGTCGTGATGCATATATTTGGCCCAATCGATGGGGACTATTCGGCAACCGATCGAACTCCAACGGCTGTTGCAACACGGTTGCCGGCCGAAGCATTGAAGAGCGCGGAACTCTCCTGCCCTTTGGAAATCGCTATTCGCGAAGGCGATCCGGCATCCGAAATTCTCAGATTCAGCAGTCGCGCGCAACAGGATTTCATCATACTTGGCCCTACAGGTCGATCGCATGCCCCTCAAAGGGGGCACACAAGCCTGGTGCACCGAGTTATCACAGAGGCTCATTGTCCGGTAGTTATCTTGGGAAAAGCCTGTATGGAGTCAGCGAAAGGTTATTAGGCGCGGCAGAAAATCAGTAGCTGGTATTCGCTGAGGGTTGAGCCATGACGCTCGGCGAAAGATGACTCGACATAGATTGGCTTCATGAATGCTGAAGGCTCTGCCTTGCCTGGGAAAGTGGATCATGAATTGCGTTCCGCGCATATTCGCGACAGCAATTTGCTTAAGCTTTGCTATACCGCAGCTATATGCGGGGCCCGGCCTTCAGTCGTCGCAAACCCCGCCGCCGGTCGATGCCAAAGCGCAACAAGAGCCGGAGAATACCGAAACCTATACTTACAGGATTAGCGCCGAGCTTGTGAACGTGGATGTACTGGTTACGGATGAAGATGGACATGTGCTGACAGGCCTGAAGCGCGGTAATTTTCGTGTTCTGGATAACGGGGTGCCACAGCAGGTTCTTAACTTTTCACCTACTTCGGCGCCGATCACGATAGTCGTACTCATGGAGTACAGCGCAGCGTCCTACAACTACTTTGCAAGCAAATCTGCGCAATGGAGCACAGAATTCCTCAGCCATCTCGAGCCGCGCGATTGGGTTTCGCTGGTCACCTTCGACATGAAACCGAAGGTTCAAGTTGATTTCACCCACAGGCAGTATGACGTTCGTGATGCAATCGCCAGTCTAGGGTTCCCACAGTTTCAGGAAGTCAATCTCTATGACGCCCTGATAGACACTCTCGACAAATTAGAACGCGTACGCGGCCGCAAGTCTGTGCTGATTCTGGCAACCGGATTGAACAGTTTCAGTGCAGCCAATTTCGATCAGGTCCGCGATCGAGTGAAACGCAGCGATGCGGTTATCTTTTGCATCGGGCTGGCAGAAGGCGAATATGTCCGGTATAGCGGCATCGACATGTCTTATCTGCAGGGCAAAAACGCACTGACCACATTTGCTCAACAGACCGGAGGACTGGCTCTCTTCCCGCGGTTTGAGGGAGAACTGCCTGACATTTTCAGAAGCGTAGTGGGCTTTCTGCGCAGCGAGTACACGCTGGCCTTTCGACCGTCCCAGGAAAACCGCGACGGACGTTATCACCGTCTGAGCGTTGAAATTGTCGGGCCAGACGGAGCCCCACTGAAGGTGACGGACGAGAAAGGGCGTCGTCGTAAGATCGAGGTTTTCGCCCGAGAAGGCTATATGGCGCCACAAGAGGTTAGTCGGTGAAATCCCAATGGATTGCGAACGACCGTCTTCGGAGAGAAATTGGCACTCCGAAGAAAGGGGGCCTCAGATGAAGGAAATAATTCGTAGGTGCACAGCGGCAGGCTTGATTGCCCCGCTGGCCTTTTTACCAGCGCTGCCTTCTCAATCGCAGCCGCTGCAGGCGGATCAATCTTCTTCGGCACAATCGCCACAACCAACCATTCACGATTACGTGCAAAAGTCATACGAAGAACTCTTCGCATTGGCCCCTACCCTGACGATCAATGCGGCCGATGTAGAGCGGGAGCGACAGGCACTCAAAAATACCGAGAACTCTTGCCGCAGAAAGTTCAAAGATCACTCTAAGACGTATGGGAAACAGTTGGACAGCGCGCGCAAGGAATTGAAAAAAAGCAGCGCGAAACTGAAGGATGAACCGCGCCACGCACTCCACTGCCAAATTCAAAATCTCGAACTGTTGCGCAGCGAGGCAGATATTCTCTCGGAAAAGGCAATTCCCAATGCATACGACAATCTCGATGCGAAGCTTAACTTGTTGTTGCAATGGCCTGAGCAGAATCGGCAGGCACAGGCGGCAATCGCCAGCGAGTCCTATACTCAGCGGCGTTGGGCCGATGTGAAGGACATTGGCTTCAGGGAAATTGCGTCAGGTCAAAAAGACGATATTAAACGCGGCCAGGATGCAGTGAATGAATTGAAGCGGACCGGCCTGCTACCTCCGGAAGTGGATAACAAAGCTGTCCGCGATTACGTAAAGACGGTTGCAGACCGTGTCGCACAGCATTCAGACCTGAAAGTTCCCTTGAACATAACGGTGCTCCAGTCCAAGGAAATCAATGCATTTGCCCTGCCGGGCGGCTATCTGTTTATTGAGCGCGGGCTTCTGGAAGCGGTGGAGGATGAAGCACAACTGGCAGGCGTAATTTCTCATGAACTCGCGCATGTAACAGCGCGTCATGGGGCCAAACTGATGAAGCGGGCCACCATCGCGGGCATTTTCTATCAGGCTGCTCAGATAGCGGCAGTAGTTCTTACCGGTGGCGTTGCTGGAATCGGCCTTTATTATGCCCTGCAATATGGCTACTACGGTCTTGGACTTGTGCTGAACCTGAAACTGTTGGGTATCAGCCGCGATTACGAGCTAGAGGCCGATCAACTCGGAGTCCAGTACGCGTGGAGCGCCGGCTACGACGCAAGCGGATTTATACGCTTCTTTGACAAGATGGCCACAAAGGAGGGGTATGTAAATGGCGTTAGCTGGTTTCACACGCATCCGCCCTTTTACGAGCGGATGGTCGAAGCTCAGCGCGAGATTATGTTCCTTCCGCAAGGGGCGGATCAGATCGTGCAAACGACTGAGTTCCTCAAGATGAAAGAGGATCTGGCCTCAGTCGTTGCTGAGGCCCGAAAGGAAGAGGCCAACGCACCCAGCCTTCTGTTGACAAAGGAGGAAGGTTGCGCTCCCCCGGAGAAGATTGAATACAAACCAGGACAACCCATTGACCAGATTTGTTCAGCAGAGCCGCTAGCCGCGGACTCCACCGGCGATGCCGGCTCGGCCAGCACCTGCAAAGGAGACGAAACCAGCAACCTGGTTGCGATATCCAAGTAGATTGCGGTGAAATGCATGGAATCGCACCCCAGAACTTCAGAAAGGAAGAACGATGCAATGTGCTAATCCCCGTTGTTGTAAGGCCGCGCAGGACATCCAGACCGGTACGCTGCGCATGATGGAATTGGAACTGCCTCCCGAGGAAAGGGTGACGCAGGCCGATGGTGGGTTTCCTGTTCTTGCGGCTCGAACGCAGTTTTTCTGGCTGTGCGCGGAGTGTTCACGCACCATGAAGATGAAGCGATGGACTTCAATTGGTCTTGTTCTTGAAGCAAACCTGCCCGATGCCAGTCATAAACCCGGTAAGCAGCCCTCAAGAAAGCCAACCGCCTATGCAATAGCAGATTCCGATCTGCAGGCATGGGCCGACAGAGTGGCATGAAAGATCGTGCGAGGTCCATTTATGACGCGGGAGCGCAGCAGGCTCTGCTCGTTTTTGAGCTCGACGCTGACATCGCATGGTGCAGTCGCTGCCTTTATGGCAGTGGGCATGATCGCCGTGTGGGGCAGCCGATACATCTTGCGGAATCCGGAGATTGTTGAGCCACTGCTGGTCGGGCTTATTATCCTTGCGTCAATACCTCTTTGTGTTGAGCTTGTAAGGCAGATTTCCAACCGCAACTTCAGCGTCGATATTCTCGCTTTTCTCGCAATTGTTACAGCGCTTGTTTTGAGGCAGCATTGGGTGGCGGCCATCGTCATCGTCATGCTGTCGGGCGGAAAAGCGCTTGAAGATTACGCAATTCGCCGTGCTTCGTCTGTTCTCGGCGCGCTGGCAAGGCGCATGCCGCAGATTGCACACCGCGTTGAGGCGGATGGCGCAATCAAAGACCTACCCCTCGACGCAGTCGCAGTCGAGGAGAAACTTATTATCTATCCGCATGAACTGTGCCCGGTCGACGGTATAGTGCTCGAAGGGACCGGCGCCATGGACGAGTCCTATCTCACAGGAGAGCCATTTGTCATTGCGAAAGCGCCTGGAGCAGCGGTCCTTTCCGGAGCAATTAACGGTGAGGCCGCTTTAACGATCAGGGCGACCCGCGTGGCCAGCGATTCACGGTATGCCAAGATCATTCAGGTTCTTCATGAATCGGAGAAGAACCGCCCCCGGATCCGGCGCCTCGGTGACCGGCTGGGCCTTTGGTATACGCCGGTCGCACTCGGGCTTGCCGTACTGAGCTGGATTGTCAGCGGGGAGCCGGAGCGTTTTTTGGCCGTTATTGTCATTGCCACGCCCTGTCCTTTGCTGCTCGCCATTCCGATTGCGATTATTGGCGCAATTTCGGTTGGAGCCAGACGCGGCATCGTCATCAAAGAACCATCGGTTCTGGAAAAGATCGACTCCTGCAGAACTCTGGTTGTAGACAAGACAGGAACGCTCACGTATGGCAAGCCACAACTCACAGAGATCGTATGTGCCAATCGATGGGCAAGACGGTCTTTGCTTCAGTTTGCCGCCAGTTTAGAGCGTTATTCAAAACATCCGCTGGCTTCGGCCGTCCTGAAGGGAGCAGAGGAAGAAGGCGTACCCCTCATTATTCCCGAGAACGTGTCGGAGTCTCCAGGCCATGGGCTGACTGGCCAGATAGAAGGACATAAAGTGACCATTACCGGCCGCGGAAAGCTGCGGCCCGAAGTTGTTCAGCCATTTTCAGATCTTGCAATGGGCCTGGAGTGCGTCATCATGATCGATGGCGAACTGGCAGGCTTGATGCGTTTCCACGATCAGCCAAGGCACGACAGCAAGCATTTCCTGAGTCACATTGAATCCCGCCACGGATTCAACAAAATTGTCCTGCTCTCCGGTGACCGGCCGTCAGAGGTAAATTTCTTTGCTTCCGAGATGGGCATCTCGGAAGTCTACGGTGGCAAGAGTCCCGAAGAAAAAGTCACGATTGTTCGTGAAATTGCCTCGCACTCGCAGACACTCTTTCTGGGTGACGGAATCAACGATGCACCGGCGATGATGAATGCAACGGCAGGCGTAGCTTTGGGAGTGAACAGCGACATTACGTCAGAAGCCGCATCCGCAGTCATCCTGCAATCTTCGCTTGCGAGTGTCGATGAGCTGATTCACATTGGCAGGCGAATGCGGCGAATCGCCATGACCAGCGCAGTTGGCGGAATGCTGTTGAGTGTGATTGGCATGGCGGCGGGCGCACTTGGATTTCTGGCGCCGATCGAAGGGGCCATCTTGCAGGAATTTATCGATTTACTGTCGATTCTCAACTCGCTCCGCATGATTCTGCCTACCGGCCCGCTCAGCGACTTCACAGTGCCGGCATCGAGCACTTATGGTGCCGTTCCGAAAGCGCAACCGATAATGACGACCCACGTCTGAATGTGCACACTTCTGCCTGGCGAGTCTGTTCAACGGAAATCTTCATGGCCACTTCAAGCGCGCAGAACAGGGCGAATTGTTACTACCGGATTCCTCGTCGGTTAACTGGCTTTGGCACTCTCAATTGCAATTCACGGCGCCAAAAAATTAGACGCGTTCGTACGAAGTTTTTGACGTTCCCGGTGCGAAGATCTCCCAAATCCCGCTAAACAGCCTGTTTTGAGACGTGGCATATGGCACACGATTTGCTGTTCTCAAGAGTGCGCGAGATCGGTGGCATCCCGCCTAAATCATGTCCCATTCTCGCGAAAAGGTCGACACGTAGAGCGCGTGCTCAGGCCAACTCCCCCACCGGCCGCCCCGGCAAGCTCCGGGGCGGATTCGGCTGTCACGGAGTTTTGGCGGTGTTGACAACACCGTTAAGCAAGGAGGGATCATGAAACCGTTCCCGATTCTGAAACTCATCTCCGGCGTCGCGATGTTGGCGCTAATCTTGCCGGCTTGCCGGCTGGCTGCGCAGAACCCCGATTCAGCAGCTATTTCGAAGCTACTTGAACAAGTGAAAAGCCATGCTGCACTGGCTGACAACGATGCCTCAACACTGGAAAGCTACACGAGATCGACGCTTCATCCACGGACGCATGCCGTCCAATTGAACCAGATCAGGATGCACATAAACAATCTGATTGAAGATGGCAACGAGATGAGTTCTCTGCGCCCCAGTGGATCGCCGTGGCAACAGGAAGCTATCGACCGCATTAGTCCTCTGCTCTCTGAAATGGCGACGCACCTCACTGCGACAATCAACCACTTCAACGAGAACAAAAGCGCAACTCAAATGCAGCCTTACCGTAACCTTGTGGTCGCAAACCAGACACTGATTCACAAAGCTCACGAGATTATTGCCGACTTTGTGGACTATGCGGAAGCGAAGGATAAGGCAAGTGGCCTCGAAAGGCAATTGGAGCTGCCTGCTACTGCGAGTGCAGAACCTTAGCTCGGCTCCGGAAAAGGATCGTGTGTTTTGGGCGACTGCCCACCTCGCGTGAGATGACATTGCGCGTAATGCGCCGAAGAGAAAGAGACCACATTGCGCTGCACGAGCGGCGTAATGTGGCGGAGTGAAAGTATTTCTTTTTGACTTCCATTAAGGGAAGCGGAGTAGCAGATCAAGTGCTTCATGTCAGCCAGGTTTTGCGCAAGGTCCACGCACAAGCGGAGGCTCGATCCTAGTGCGGCCCTACGCCGCCAGGAAGTGTATATCCTGAGCTATAAAACCTCTGTTTCGCCGGTTTTGCGAGGAAAAGCTCAAAAGCGGTTCAGGAAATCGCTGCGCTATCAACCTGAGCCACGGGGCTACCTCCAGGCTCTCTGCTCAGTGAGTTGTGCCGGCAGCAGATGCTTTTCAGTAGCCCGGTGTACTGCCGGGGGTCCAGCCGTAGGCAGGCGGCTGGTCGAGCATACGCGAGAAGTCGGCGATCTTGATCCAGTAAATGATCCACAGGATGAGCAGCGGCAGGAACGCCAGAAGATTGACCAGTGGTACAACGCAACAGGCGCCGCAAATGCACATCGCGAGCCCGAGTCCCTTGCCGGGTTCGGGAGGGGCGGGGATACCCCGGGCACGGAACTCGTTGCCGAGAGAGGTCGACAGTGCAAGCACGACGAAGAAGTGCCAGATGACGCTGACAAGCGGGATAAGCAGGAGCCAGGTCATTCCGGGTTGCATGGTGCGGGACTGCGGAGAACACTTTTCGAGCGCGCGTGAGAGGGTGAGGATGTAAAAGATTCCGACAACCACGCCGACGGCGCAAAAGAGCAGGCCAACAAAGATGCGAATCATACTGAAGGGCTCGTACAAGTTCCCCCCTAGAGCCTGTGCGAGAAGGAGCAGCCCGGCAGGAATACGGATCATAAGCAACGATCCTGCGTCCATGCTGTCCTCCACGTTTCTGGCGGATTGGGCGTAATCGTAGCATGGATGCCTGTCTGGGGCAATGTGGGTGTTCTGGCGGCAAGCCAGCGTGGCCTTTATGGATTTTTTACTTGCGTATGCGAGCGGGCCACAGTAGCGTGTCTGCGGAGGATTTTCCCGATGAAGGTTCGTACTGTTGTTTTCGGCTCCATGGCAGCACTGACACTTTTGACCAGCGGCTTCCTCGCAGGACAGGACGTAAGCTGGCGGCGGCATCCCAACTTGGCCGCAGCACAGAGGCTCATTGATCAGGCTTATGCCAAGATTTCGGCCGCGCAGGACGCGAATGAGTTCGATATGAACGGGCATGCAGCCAAAGCAAAAAGCCTGCTGGAAGAGGCGAACCGCGAGATCAAAGCGGCGGCCATGACAGCCAATCGGCACTAACCTCAACTCATCCCCAAGCAGCATTGCGAAGATGCGCTGGAGCGGCCACTACGAGTGTCGCGCCAGCGCTACTCTCTTCATGTGCCTTGATCGAAGCCATATTCCTAACTTTGGCATTCTCACCAGACCCGGCACGCGTCTTCGGGCATCATCGGTTGGCCATTGTGGCAGCCAAAGGCCTTCCCGAATTCGTCGAAATTGCGCACGACGCCGTCGATGCGGAACCGGCCGGGCGAGTGTGGATCGGTTTTGGCGTCGGCGCGTGAGCGTTGCTCGGCAGTGTTCTCGCACATGACCTGCCCGAAGGCGATGAAGTAGCGTTGTGCTTCGGTATATCCGTCGACTTTTTCGTCGATACTTTTGCCTTGCTCGGCGAGTGTGGCCAACAGGGCCTGCCAAGCTATGCGAACGCCGCCATTGTCGGCTGTATTTTCGCCCAGGGTCAGCTTGCCGTTCAGATGGACGCCGGGCACGGGTTCAAAACCGCTATACTCATCGACTTCGCAATCGAGACGCTTCTCGAAGGCGGCGCGATCTGCGTCGGTCCACCAGGGCTTCACGTTGCCATGGCCATCATATTTACTACCTTCGTCGTCGAAGCCGTGCGTCATCTCGTGGCCGATGCCGACGCCGATGCCGCCGAAGTTGACCGCAGGGTCCTTGTTGACATCGTAGAAGGGCGGCTGCAGAACACCGGCAGGAAAACTGATGTCGTTGATGGTTGGGCTGTAGTAGGCGTCCACGGTGGTCGGCGTCATACGCCATTCGCCTTTGTCGACAGGCTTGCCAACCTTATTCAGCTCGTATCTGAAATGAAATGCGGAAGCGTGGTCGAGGTCTTCGACGAAGCTGGCACGCGTGACCTTCAATTGCGAATAATCGCGCCAATGATCGGGGTAGCCGATCTTCTGGCGGATGGCGTCCAACTTGGTTTCAGCCAGCTTCTTGGTGTCGTCGCTCATCCAGGGCAATGACTGGATGTCGTCGGCAAGCGCTTTTCTGATAGCGGCAACCATCTGCTCCATGTTCTGCTTCGCCTCGGGCGAGAAGTTCTCCTTCACCCAGTCCTGACCGATGGCCTCGCCCAGCGCGCGATCGGTGGCGACGGTGCAGCGCTTCCAGCGCGGCATTGGCGCTGCCTGGCCCTGCAGAGTCTTCTGGAAGAAGTCGAAGCTGGCATCCGCATAGGGTTGCGACAGCCATGACGCAACTATGTAGAGTGCGTGGAATCTCAGATAAGCCTTGAGTGCATCGAGGCTCTGGCTTGCGATTACCTGATCTTCCGCCTTGAAGAAATCGGGCTGACCGACATTGAGCGTGTCCATTTTGGGCGCGCCGATCCCGGTGAAGTAGGCCGACCAGTCGAAGCTGGGACTGAGCTGAGCGAGCTCTGCGAAGGTCATGATGTGGTAGTGCTTTTCAGGATCGCGAAGCTGTACGCGCGGCGTAGAGGCTTTGGCAAGCGCAGTTTCAATGTCGATGATCTCGCCGGCTTCGGTCTTTGCCTGATCCTCGGTTTCCCCGATGAGCTTGAGTACCGTAACGATGTAGGCACGATACTTCTCACGGATCTGCTGCATGCGCGGATTGTCTTCGAGGTAGTAATCGCGGTCCGGCAGGGTCAGCCCGCCCTGGTGAATGGCTTCAATCTGTTTGCTCGAGTCCACCTGATCCTGTTCGATACGGAAGCTGAAAAACATGCCTGTTGGCGTGTTGGATTCGAGATACGCAGCCACCGTAGCGATTTCCTTCTTGTTCTGGATGGCATCAATGCGTGTGAAGAGCGGCAACAGCGGCCTATCGCCAAGCTGGTCGGCCAGGCCGGTGTTCATGCACGCGGCAAAGTAATCACCATATTGGCGCTGCAAGGCCGTCTGTGGCGAATCTGCGGCCTTTTCCAAATCGACGTAGAGCTGATAGCGATTGCGCTCGGCGAGCTCGTCGAAGCGGCTCCACAGAGAGTAGTCGGCGGGAATGGGATTGTTCTTTCGCCAGTTTCCGCAGGCGTACTGGTAGAAGTCAACACAAGGGTCGACGGTCTTGTCGATAGCATCGGCATCGAAGAACTTGGGAGCTTTGGGCTCGGCAGGCGTTTGGGATGACTGCGCGTTGGGCGCATTCTGAGCAAGCACAAAGCTGGAGGTCAGGAGCAGCAGGAGGGCAGAACGCCTGGCTAGATGGGCGATGCACATGGGACTCCTTATGAGTTGCGGTGTGGCGGAGCCGCGATGAAATATGTGCAGAGACGATAACAGACGCCGGTGAGGGCGTACAGCATTATCCCAACCCGGCCATGTCGGCCAATCACCGATAGTCCAAAGCGTTCCCGATTATCCTCATCGATGGTTATTGGTACGCGCTGGCAGGATTCGCGTGCTCTTGGCATCGTATGCTCAGAGCATGTGGACCGGAATAGTGCAATGTGCGCGGTGCTGTATTGCTGGAATGTTTCTGCTGGTGTGTGGATATGCTGCCGCGCATGCGCAGATGCGCGTGACGCTGGTGGGCACAGGCGGGCCGGAACTGACACCGGAACGCCAGGGCGAGGCAACGCTGATCGAGGCCGACGGACAGACATTGCTGTTCGACGCCGGGCGCAGCGTGCTGGATGGACTGTATGAGTCGCGCATTCGCCCGCAGACGGTAACGCGCATTTTTCTGACGCATCTGCACAGCGACCATATTGAGGGGCTGCCGGGATTATGGATGAGTGCATGGTTTCTGCTGGGGCGCAAGGAGCCGCTCCAAGTGTGGGGGCCGGCGGGAACGGCGGCCATGATCGACGGGATGCGTGCCATGTATGCGCATGACCTGGCTACCCGGCCCAATGCCGCGCTCAGCGCGGATGGGCTGCGTGTGACGGTGCATGAGATTCGGCAGGGCGTGGTGTATGACCGCGATGGCGTGCGGGTGACGGCGATTCCGGTGGAGCATGCGGACGGCGATCCGGCGTTTGGCTATCGGGTGGAGACACAGCAGGGCACGGTTCTGTTGACCGGCGACTGCACGTATGGCGATGCACTGGCGCGGCAGACAGGACGTGTGGATGTGGTGATCTCGAATGTGGCTGCGGCGACACCGGAGTTGACGTCCACGGCACGGGTAAAACCCATCCTGGCAAAGTTGATGAGTCCGGAGCAGGCGGCAAGGCTGTTTGAGCATACGAAGCCGCGTCTGGCGGTTTATTCGCACATCGTGAAGAAGGGATTGCCCGACGCGTCAGGCGATGTGCAGATTGTGCGACGCACGCGCGGCGCGGGGTATCTCGGGCCGTTGCTGGTGGGCACGGATCACACGACGATCATCATGGGCGCGACGGTCCGCATCGAGCATCCGGCGGGGACGCCGCCGGATTTCGATGGGCCGGATGCACATTTCTGATGGTGGTCAGGCTTGAATCGCTTCGCCGCGGCAGCCGGGATGGCCGCAAGTGCAGACCACTTCGGTTTTTCCATCCATGGATTCGCAGTGAGCACTGCAGTATTTTGAGCCGTCAGCGGGGACACAACTGCAGGCAGGATTTGCGCACTTGCTGGTGTTTACGGTGTGGGCCATTCGTATTCGCTCGCGAAGATAGTTTTGCGATCGTCCCGCGATCAGTGGGACAAGGCGGATAGATGCCGGCAGCGAACGAAAAGGTAGCCCTGTGTCAGGGCTGCGAGTTTGGTGCAATCAAGTTTGGGCCGATAAAGGCGCGAAGATTTTCATCCGTGGCCCAGGGCGCTTTGCCCTCGTAGCGCTTGATCCATGCGGGGCCGGCGCCGATTTTGACGCGGTCCGGAGTCCACTCGGGAGAAAGCGCGTTGGCCATGAGCGCATAGCTTGCGCCGGTGTGCAGGCGGAGAGCCTTCCAGCATCCTCCGGGAACGGCTACGACCGGACGCTGGCCGGCGGCAACATCGCGGCCGAGAGTGATTTTCTCAACATGGCCGTCAGGATGAAAGATGAAGTAGTCGACGGGGCCGCCCTCAATGAGGATGTGCGTGTCGTCAGAGGCGAGCCAGTGCAGGTAGTTGATGGGGCGGTCGCGGGTGAGCATGTAGTAGACCTGGCTCTGAACGGCTATGGACTTTCCATCGACGGGAATCTTCTGCGCAGACGATCCGATGAGGCCGATATAGCCCGATTCTTTGGGTAATACGGAGAGACGCAGCACGCGAATGAGTTCGCGTGCACGCGCATCAGTACCGGCGGGCTCGGCGGCCCATGAGGCAGTGAGGATGGCGGTGAGGGCAAAGGCCGCGGCAGAGAGCAGAAACAGGCGTCGCATGGGGTTCAGCATAAAGCATGCACGGGGCTGAGCCGATGCCGCGGAGTCAATCAATTAATGAAGCGGCCAACCCCTTAGAGGCCAAAGCCGTGCGCCTTTTGATTGGATTTATGTACGGGCTAAAGCTCATACCCTTCAGACTGACCCACAAGCCGGCGAGGTATCTATTGCACGGTGAGCGAGACCGTGGTGGTGGCCGTGGTGGCTCCCGAGGCGCCTTTGACCGTGATGAGGTAGACGCCGGGTGTTGTGCCGTTGCTGGATGGATTGTGGTTATTAAAGGTGATGCTGCTGCTGCAGCCGACCGCTCCACCGGCGAGTGCCGCAGCGAGGACTACCAATGCGATGAATCGCTGCCAGGAGCGACGGCGTGTGGGGATTCCAAACAGAAGCAGGCAGGCAAGCGCTGCGCCACCGGAGGCATACCAGCGGAAGCCATTGCGCTCGGGCACGGCGGAAGCAACGGTATTTGAAGTGGTGGCGATGATGAGCGTCACACTGGCCGGGCCTGAGCCGGTTACATTGACCGAGTTGGCGGTGAAGCTGAGCGAAGGAAGATTCCGCGCGCCAATGGGGCTGTTGGCGATGGAGGCGGAGAGCGTTACGCCGCCAGTAAAGCCGTTGCTGGGTGTGATGGTGATGGCAGACGTGTTTCCGGTGGTTGCACCGGCGGTGAGCGTGACTGCGGTTCCTGCGAGCGCAAATGCGGGTATCGCCGCGGTGTAGATGGTTTCGTTGAGCGTGTTCGAGGTGCTCGATGCAAAGCCGCCCTGGCTCTGATAAGCAGCGGTGATGGTGAGCGTGCCGGCGGTTACGGGCGCAGTAGTGGCGTAGGTGGCAATACCGGCGGCGTTGAGCGGAACGCTTTGAGACGTGGAGCCGACGCTGAAGACGACGTTGCCGATGGGCGTGACTGTGCCGGTGAGCGGTGTGACCGTTGCAGTGAGCGTGTAGGCTGAGCCGGTGCCGAGTGAACTCGTGTTGGGCGAGATGGTCAACACTGTGCTGGTGGCTATGCTGACGATCTGCTCATTAAGCGTAATCGAAGTGCTGGGCGTGAACTGGCCGGCTCCCTGATAGGCAGCCGAGATAGCCAGACTGCCGGGCGTTGTCGGCGCTGTTCCAGTGTAAGTGGCAGTGCCTACGGCGTTAATCGCGACACTCTGCGTCGAAGAACCAATGGCGAAGAGTATGTTGCCGGTGGGAATGTCGGTTCCGCTGGCGGGCGTGACCTGAGCAGTGAGCGTGAACGATGAGCCTGCTGTAAGCGAGCCTCCGCTCGGAGATATAGAGATAGTGGTTGAGGTTGCGATGCCGACGATGGATTCGTCGAGGGTTACCGATGTGCTGGGCGCGAAGGTTGCCGATCCCTGATAAGTGGCAGAGATGGCCAGCGTACCGGTGGAGGTAGGAGCAGTTCCAGTGTAGGTGGCGACACCGGAGGAGTTGAGGCCGGCGGTGTATTGCGTTGCACCTATCTGGAAGATGATGTTGCCGGCTGGAGTGCCGGTACCTGTCTGCGCAAGGACAGTGGCAGTGAGCGTGAAGGACGAGCCTGCTGTAAGCGAGCCTCCGCTGGGGCTGATGGAAAGCGCTGTTGTGGTGGAGGCGCCGACAACGCTCACGTTGAGGGTGTTGGAAGAACTGGCCTCAAAGAGGCTTGTGCCCTGATAGGCAGCAGCAATAGCGATGCTCCCGGCAGTGGCGGGCGCGGTTGTCGTGTATGTAGCGACCCCGGAGGCATTGAGCGCAGCAGTAACGGATGAGCCGCCGATATTAAAGACGACGCTGCCCTTAGGCGTGGCAGTTCCACCACCGGGAACAACGAGCGCGGTGAGCGTATATGAAGAGCCCACGGTGAGTGA
>DASZXD010000316.1:0-11625 GCA_035546015.1 Occallatibacter sp. | reverse complement strand
TAGACAAGCACGCGCCAGTCCACGCCAACATGCAGATCGAGCGGAACCGGAGCAGGCAGCCGTAGCGTGGAAAGCCCGCGCGTGGCCCACAACGAGAGCAGCACCCCCACAACGCCACCGCATGCAGCCATCAGCGTACTTTCCATCAGCATCTGGCGCTGCAATCGGAATCGTGTAGCCCCAAGTGCAAGCCGCACCGCCATGTCGCGCTGCCTGCTCGCAGCCTGCGCAAACAGCAGATTTGCCACATTGGCGCCCGCAATCGCGAGCAATAGAAGTACAACCAGCAGCAGCGCTCCCAGAAAAATCAGCACCACGCTCCGATTCCGTGTTGGGAGCCCACCGGCCCGCTCCACCACAAATCGTTCACCTTTGTCTGTTGCAGGAAAGCTCTGGCCAAAGCGCGCGGCCAATGTGTTCATCTCTGCGTCAACCTGGGTTCGTGTTACATCTGGCCGCATCCGCGCGACGGCAGCCAGCCAATGGTAGTCCCGGGCGTCCTTCGGAGGCAGGTTAGGTATAAGTTGCGTCGCAGTGTCGAGCGGCACCCAGAACTGCGCATTCAAAATTTGCTCTATGCTGTGGAACGTGGCCGGAGCTATCCCGACAACGGTAAATGTCCGGCCCGACAGCAGAATTGACCTGCCAATAATCGTCGTGTCACTGCCGAATCGCCGCCTCCACAATCCCTCGCCCAGCACAATCACCTGTTTGCTATCGTCATCGCTCGTAAAGCTGCGGCCCAGCACCATCGGAAGCTCAAGCGTGTCAAAGAAATTCGTGGTTGTGGCCTGGCCCCATACACGCTCCGGCTCACCGTAGCCGCCAATCGAACCAGGCAATAGATCGTAGTACGCAGCCACACTGGAAAAAGAGCGGGCATCTTTGCGCACATCCTGGTAGAGCGGCCACGAAAACTTGTTGCAGCAGCTCTCTCTGTCGGGAATGATCTGGAGCGACAGCAGCGTAGCAGGATCGCCAACTGGCGCGGGCCGCAGCACAAAACGGCTCACCATTGAAAAAATGGTCGCGTTCGCACCGATCCCCAGACCGATGGAAACCGCGGCAACTGCAGTTACCGAGCGTTGTCGCACAAGAGTGCGTAGCGCATAGCGCACATCGCGAACAAGATTCTCCAGCCACACTAGCGTCGCCCGCTCACGATAGGCCTGCTGTGTCTGCTCCACTCCACCCAGCTTGATCAAGGCCTGCCGTCGTGCTTCTTCCGCACTCAACCCAACGCGCATGCCGTCTTCCACGTGCATTGCCACATGACTTTCAAGCTCTGCCGCAAAATCGCAATCTCCACGCCCTGCATGCAGCAAGCCGCACAGCCGTTGCCAAAGCGCTCGCAGCTTCTTCATCACGCCTCACCGCCTTGCGCCAGAAATCGCGCCAGAATCTCTGTCGTCTGCTCCCACTCCGCTGTGGTCTTGCGCAGCTCTCGCTGCCCGGCCCTGGTAAGTTCATAAAACTTCGCACGCCGGTTGTTGTCTGACGTGCCCCAGCGCGATCGGATTGTCCCCTCCTGCTCCAGCTTGAGCAGCGCCGGGTAAAGCGTGCCATAGTTGAGTTCGATCCTGTCGCCGCTCACCTGCTCGATGCGCCGCGCCAGCCCGTACCCATGCTGAGGCCCCATCGTCTCCAGTGTTTTGAGCACCATCAGCGCCAGCGTGCCCTGCCATACATCCGTTTTTCCGCCCATCGCAGTCTCCTATGGCTATCCCATAGAGCGCAGCATACGCCGCCTCCTATGGGAACGCAATAGGGGCATGGTATGTTCCCAGGTTAATCAAAGATTTTCTGCTTCGGGATTTCCGCACATCCGTGTGCTACGCTGGCCCATAACGTAGCTCATCTTGCGGAGATTTCCCTTCATGCTTCTGCGACTCGCCGCTATTCTCGCCTTTGCCGTTCTGCCCGCAGCCGCGCAAAGCACATCCGATCTCGCACACTCTGCGCAAAGCCAGCTTCCGGCGTTGACAGAGATCTACGAGCATCTCCATCAGAATCCCGAACTCTCGCGTCACGAGGAGCACACCTCGGCATTTCTCGCCGCAAAACTGCGCAAGCTCGGCTACACAGTCACCGAGCACGTCGGCAAATACGATGACGGCACGCAGGCCTACGGCATCGTCGCCATTCTTGAAAACGGCTCTGGCCCGCGACTCATGATCCGCACAGACATGGACGCTCTTCCTGTCTCCGAGAAGACCGGCCTCGAATTTGCGAGCCACATCACATCAATTGGCCCTGACGGTCAGCCGGTTCCGGTAATGCATGCCTGCGGCCACGATCTGCACATGACCGTCCTGCTTGGCCTCGCCCGCGAAATGGCTGCGCGCAAAGCGCAATGGCACGGCACCCTCATGCTTATTGGCCAGCCATCCGAAGAAATCATCCAGGGAGCGCACGCCATGCTTGCCGATCATCTCTACGAGCGTTTCGGCCGCCCCGACTACGTTCTCGCCGAGCACGACTCACCCGACTATCCCGCGGGTTCCATCGCCGTCAAGGGAGGTCCGCTACTGGCCAGCGCCACCAGCATCAACATGGTCATACGCGGCATTGGCGGACACGGCTCTCAGCCGCAGTCCGGCAAAGACCCCATCCTTCTCGCTGCTGAGTTCGTGCTCGTCTCGCAAAGCATCGTCAGCCGCCAGATCAATCCGCAGCAGCCCGCTGTGCTCTCCGTCGGCACCATCCACGGCGGAACGAAAAACAACATCATCCCCGACGAGGTCACGCTCGGCCTCACCCTGCGCACATACTCGATTCCGCAACGCGACGAAATCATGACCGACATCCGCCGTACAGCCAACGGCCTCGCCACGGCCTATGGCATTCCCGCCGATCGCATGCCCACAGTGACCATTGTTGAATCTGCGCCGGTCACCGACAACGACCCGGCGCTCGCCGCGCGTGTGCAAGCTGCAACTGCTGCTGCGCTAGGCAAGGACCGTGTGATCGCCGCGCAACCGGTCATGGGTAGTGAGGATGTGGGTCTCTTCTCGCTCGATGGCAAAATCCCCACCGTAATGTATTGGCTCGGCGCTTCCGATCCTGACAAGCTCGCCGAGAGCCGCAAAACCGGTATTCCCATGCCCAGCCTTCATTCGGCTCTGTTCGCGCCCGATGTCTCGCTCGCTATCCCCACCGGCGTAACCGCAATGACCGCCGCAGCGCTCGACATTCTCAAATAAGCTCTGCTGCTTCGCAGGCGCTTCTACTTCGCGGGATCGACCAGCGCGCCATCTACAATCGCATGGCTGCGATAGAGCAGCGTGTGATTGTCCGGGCTGCTCATCCGCTGGATCATCCCCACAAACACAATGTCATTCACTGGGTCGACCCAGAACCACGTGCCCGCTGCGCCATCCCAGAAAAACGTCCCCTTGCCGTCCGAAAGATTCGCCGCCGCCGGATCGAAGATGACCGCGCAGTTATATCCATACCCAAACCCCGGCCGCATGATGTGCCGCCCGATGCCCCACTCACCGGTGAGCAATGACGGCGGCAGATGATTTGATGTCATCAGCTTCACCGCAGCCGGTGAAAGCACACGCACGCCGCCAAGCTGGCCGCCATTAGCCAGCATCTGCGCAAACCGGTAGTAGTCTTCCGGCGCCGAGACCATCCCTCCTCCGCCCGATGGCGCAGTTGGCTGCGTCGTGTAGTCCGTCGGCAATCCATCGCTCGTCGGATTCGCCACCAGCTTTCCTTCCTGCGCGTCGTAGTGATAGTTCGCCGCAAATCGCTTGCGCTTGTCCTCGGGCACATAGAATCCCGCGTCCTTCATTCCCAGCGGCGCATAGATGTGATCGCGCACAAAGTCCGGCAGCGACTGGCCTGACAGTCTCTCCACGATGTAGCCCTGAATGTCCATCGACATGCTGTAAATCCAGCCCTTGCCCGGCTGATAGATCAGTGGAATCTGTGCCAGCCTTTCGATCATCTCGTGCAGGTCTTTGCCGTCACGCACCTTCAGCTCGCCATACATCTTGTCCGCCATAGTCGAGCCATTGCCATACGTGAACCCGGCCGTGTGCGTCATCAGCTCGCCCATCGTCGGCGCATGATCCGGATCGACCAAAATCATCTTTCCGTTCGCATCTACGCCATTGAAGACCTTCAGATGCGCAAACTCGGGAATGTACTTCGAGATCGGATCCGACGGCAGCCACTTACCCTGCTCGTACAAAAGCATCATCGCTACGCCCGTCACTGGCTTGGTCATCGAGTAGTCGCGGAAAATCGTGTCCTTCGTCATCGCAACGCCGGTAGTCATATCGCGATCGCCATAGACGCGATAGTCCACAATCTTCCCGTGCCGCGCCAGAATCGTCACCGCGCCGGAAAGCTCTTTTTGATTGATTTCGTCCTGAATCAGCGCATGCAGCCGCTCCAGCCTCTCGGAAGAGAAGCCGACCGACTCCGGCTTCACCGGTGTCATATCCAGCACAGGCGCCTGTTGCGCCGCGGCGAATTGCACTGCAGCCAGAAGCACAACGCAGGCCGCAAACAACCCACGCACCAATGCATGACGATTGATTTTCATCCAGGCTCCCTTGCAGCGCACAAAAACACTGCGGCCGCACAGCGGAACCTTTATAGCAAATGGCTTTACTTCAGGCCAGCAGGAAGATTCTTGATCGTCTCAATAAATCAGCTTCAGCGAAAGCTGAATCTGCCGGGACGTCCCCGCCGTCTTTGAAATCTCGCCAAACCCTGACCCTGTGAGAATGTTCGCTGGCAGCCCCATATTCACAATGTTGAACAGGTTAAAGAACTCGCCTCTGAACTGCAGGTCCATCCGTTCGGCTCCACTCGCGCGCCGCCCAAAGGCTGTGTCCTTGATCAACGCAAAGTCGAAGTCGTAATAAGCCGGTCCGCGAAATGTATTGCGCCCCAGCGTACCGAACCGTCCCTGATTCGGCCCTGTTCCGCCTGCAACGTGAATAGGGATCGAGAAGAATGAGCTTGCGTTATTCTCGCCCTTGCCAAAGTAGTCCGCGCGCACTTTCCGCGCTGTCGAAAGATGAGGCGCAGCAATCTGGTCTGGCCTGTCCGTACCATTCGATCCAGCGCCCGTCTGCTGCACACCCGAGTACACCGTGAACGGCGACCCCGAAGAAATACTCGAAATGCTCAGCAGCTCCCATCCATCCGTAAGCTTGCGGCCCAGCGGGCGCAAAAATCCCACGCTTTCGAGATGCAGATCCTGAGCAGCACTCAGCCCGAATCCATGCGTCACGTCGAACGACGACGGCCCTTTCTCGGGATGCGTGTCATAAGGATTCTGCGGAAAGCCGGAAGTCACCGCACCCGTCGAGCCGGTGCCGCCGATCACGCCGCTCGTATCGTCAATCGACTTGCTCCACGTATAGCTCGCTTGAATTCCGGGCCCTCCGTGGCCCACAGTCCCGGAAAGCGAGGTCTGCAGCGCGTGATACGTCGAATGAGCCGTCGCCGTAATCAGGTTCATCGTTCCGAACCCGCCAATTACATTGCCGTTGCTGTCAAACGCGGTCAGCGGTGCAAACTGTGGCGTTGCGCCTGGATACGCATTCGGGTAGCTGATGCGTGGCAGATGCTCGGCCGCAGTGCCCACATAGTTTGCATCCGCCACCATGTTGCCAAAGCTCTTCTCTAGGCCCGCAGTCCATGTAAACAGCGTTGCATTGCCAAATGCGCGGTCTACACCGCTCAGGTTCAGGTCACTCACCACGTTGCCGGCGGTCAGCGCCGCTACTTTCTGCTCATACTCGTTCACATCCATTACGGTGTTCGGCCCAACCGCATTTGTTTTTCCGTTGGGGAAGATATTCGCTCCCGTTGGTGTCTCCGCCTGCGGCAGCTGCGCCGGCGTAATCTTGAACCCATAGCTGATCGGCGCATTCGCAGCCGAAAGCAATCGTGGCATCACCGCAAAGGGAGCGCTTCCCGTCAGAAAATTGTCTTGCCAAATGTTCGGTGGAATCACCGTAACCGCGCCGCCCGCATGCAGTTGCAGATTTTTCGTCGCCTGCCACGCGGCCTGCACACGCGGGCCCAACGCCTTCCATCCACTCTCTGTCCTGTATCCCGGCTGCGGGTTCACCACATACTCCTGCTTCCCGTTCACATCGAGAAAGCCCGCTGTGCGCCGCGCACGCTCCGTGATCGGCGTATATAGCTCCCATCGCAGCCCATAGTTGAGCGTGAACTGGCTCGATAGCTTCCACGCATCCTGAAAATATGCATTTACGTTGTTGCGGTTGATGGCCGCCGGCCCGATATGCTCGCCGCTCGAAAAATACGGCGGCGCAACTGAGATCGTGTAAGCAAACGGGCTTCCCGCCAGAAAGCCAGAGAGCGTATCCGGCAGCGGGTCACCCGGGTGCACATCGTGCATGCCGCTTGCCGAGGGAATGTACTCGTTCGCATACGCCGTGCCGCCGCCAAAGTCGTACTCGCCGTCCGGGCTCATGCCAAAGTACGTCGTGTCGCGGTTGGCTCTCACCTCCGCGCCAAACTTCCATGCGTGCCGTCCCGTCGTGTATGACACATTCTCACGCACCTGAAAGAGATTGCCGTATGCCTGCTGCACACTTCCCGCTGCTGAGTTAAACGCCTCAAACAATCCGTCATTGAACTTCACCGCCGGGTCCACCTGGTTCGGTGCAGGAAATCCTGGCGTAGCCCGCTCGATGCTCAACGACGACTCAAAGATCAGCCGCGGTGACGCCGTGTGCGTATACGTGCCCACCACATTCCTTTGACGATCGATGTAGTCCACTCGAAACGTCGGATCAATCGCCGTCTGGTCTGGGTTCGTTGTCGGCCCGGTCAGGTTATCCATTACAAACCGCGCCATGAACTGGTCTTTAGCTGAAATCTTGTGGTCTACACGCAGCGAAAACTGGTTCGCGTTCGTCACCACCTTCGATGCCGTGGCATACGTATGCGCCCCAAACGGTCCCGCAGTATCGTTCGGCAACGGATACCGCTTCAGCACCGCCGCAATCCCTGGATCCACCGGCACCGCCAGCGTGTCTTTCGATCCGTCTGGATACGTGATCGCATCCACACCCGTCCGTTCCACTGCTGTCGGCAGCGGCATTACCTGCGTAGTACCCAGCACCTGCCGGAATCCCTGATATTGCGTAAAGTAAAAAGTCTTCCCGCGCCCGTCATACACGTGCGGCAGCACGATTGGCCCGCCGTTCGTAAATCCAAACTCATTTCTCCGGAACGGCGGAATCCTTCCCGGATATGCTGGCGTCGCATGGTCGAAGTAATTGCGTGCATCGAACATCGAGTTGCGCACAAATTCGAAGAACGATCCGTGAAATCCAATCGCGCCTGACCGCGTGATGATATTCGTAAATCCCGAGGCTCCGCGTCCGATCTCCGCAGGCATCCATCCGGAGCTCGACTGGATATTCTCTACCGCATCCACATTGAAGTTCGAGAACGTTGCGCCGCCCATCTCGGGATCGCTGATGTCTGCGCCGTCCATTGCAAACACTGCCTCCACGCCGCGCTGCCCGTTAATGGCAAACTGTGCCGTGAAGTTCGTTGCCCCGTTCGCATCCGTCATCGTGCCCGCAGCCAGCAGCAGCAGAGAGCTGAAATCGCGCTTGTTCAGGGGCAACTCGCTCACCGCCGCACTTGAAAGCTCCTCGCCGCCCGTCGCCACCTGCCCCGTGAGCACACCAACCGTCAGCTCACCTCGATCTGAGAGCGTCAGCGCCGCCGCCGGCGCATCCGGCGCCAGTTCCACAGGTGCCTGTGCGTCCACCTTCCGCCCGTTCCACTGAATCGTCAGCCGGTACGAACCAGCCGGCAGTGCAGCCAGGTGAAAAGACCCATCCGCGCCCGTTTCCGCCTCGGCACGCTCGCCCTTTGCTGCAAGCCGCACCTTTGCCGAACTGATCGGCGCGCCGCCAGGATTCCGCAGGACTCCACGCCACGCAATCGGCGCAGCCTGTTGCGCTGATGCCGCCGGCACAAACAGCAGTGCGGCAGCCACAATCCCCATTAAGAGGCTTCCTCTTTCACGGGCGGCCAACGAACATAGCTTATAGAAAAACCGAGTAAGCAAGACGAATCAGGCCTTTGAGGGAGTGATACGCGTAGCAGCAAAAAACTCCGCCTGTTAAAGAAAAATGAGCTGTCCGCGTTGCTCTGGATTATACCTTCCGCCGCTCCCGCCTGATAGTCTGCGACACCCGTCACAATCTCATGTACCCTTGAGGCAAAGCCCCCATGGCTCGCTTACCTCGATCTGCGCTTCTGCTCCGCATCCGCATCTGGCTTTTACTCTTTATCGCCGGCCTCGTGCTCAGCGGCCTCACCGCGTTTCCACTCGAGCGTGAAACTGCGGTGCTCAGCCACATCTTCCATGTCGCCCCAACACCACCCGCTGGCGGCGAATCCGAGCTTCAGTCCTGGCTCCGCCGCGTCCATGAAGGCATCGCCGTCACCAACCACAACTATCCGTTCATGGCCTACGGCACAGACTGGCTTGCCTTCGGTCATCTCGTCATCGCCATCGCTTTCATCGGCCCGCTGCTTGATCCGGTTCGCAATAAATGGGTGCTGCACTTCGGCCTCATTGCCTGCGCCGGAGTTTTCCCGCTCGCCTTCATCGCTGGACCCATCCGCGGCATCCCCTTCTACTGGCGCTGCATCGATTCCTGCTTCGGCGTCTTCGGTGCAATCCCGCTGCTTTTCTGCCTCCGTTATGTCTATCAGCTCGAAATAAAAGCCTGACCCGCCACAACGCCTCCTTCAGCCAGTTCCCTAAAATAGATAAGGCCCATGTCCGAATCGCACCACAATCCGGCCTCTGCTGAAACCATTGCCGCCATCTCCACACCACCTGGACGCGGCGGCATTGGCATCGTGCGGCTCAGCGGCCCGCAGGCCGCCTCCATCGCGGTGCGGCTCGTCCGGCTGCACCATCCGCTCGAGCATGCACGCGCTCGACTCGCGGATGTCCTCGACGATTCTGAACCCGATGAAGCCGCTCGTATCGACGAGGCCGTTGTCACCTTCTTCTCCGCACCCAACTCCTACACCGCAGAAGACCTCGCGGAAATCGCCGCACACGGCTCACCCGTCGTCCTCGACCTGCTCCTGCGCCGGGCTCTCTCGCTCGGCGCGCGCCTTGCCGAGCCGGGCGAATTCACGCAGCGAGCATTCCTCTCCGGCCGCCTCGATCTCACCCAGGCCGAGGCAGTCCGCGATCTCATCGACGCGCAGACCCTCACCCAGGCCCGCCAGGCCGCCAGCCAGATGGGCGGCGCGCTCAGCCGCCGTGTTGTTCCCATCAAGCAGTCTCTCGTCGATCTCATCGCACTCCTTGAAGCCGGCATCGACTTTGCCGAAGACGACGTGGACGTCACGCCTCAAGCCGAAATCGCAGCACGCATCGATGCGCTAACTCCGCCGCTCACTGCCCTCGAAGCCTCCTTCGCACGCGGCCGCATCGTCCACGACGGTCTCACGCTCGCTATCGTCGGCCGCCCCAACGCCGGCAAAAGCTCACTCTTCAACCGCCTCGTCGAGCGCGACCGAGCCATCGTCACTGCCACCCCCGGAACCACACGCGACCTCGTCACCGAACGCATCTCTCTCGCAGGCATCCCGCTTGAACTTGTCGACACCGCCGGTCTCCGTGAAGCACGCGAAGAAGCCGAGCAGATCGGTGTCTCCCGCAGCCGCGAGGCACTTGCCGACGCTGCGCTTGTCCTCATCGTCCTCGACGCAACCCAGCCCCTCAACGACGAAGAACGCAGTCTCCTTGCTGCCGTAGAAAACCGCCCTGCCATCATCGTGATCAACAAGTGCGACCTCGCCACATCGCCTGCGCACTCGCTGGAGTTCGCCAGCATCCAAACGCTCCATACGTCAGCGCTCACCGGCGAAGGCATTCAGTCTCTCCGCGACCATATCCTCGCCCTCGCCACCGGTGGCGCGGCCCCAGAACCCGGCCTGCTCACCAACCTTCGCCAGCATCAGGCAATCACCACCACCCTCGCCGCACTGGCCGACGCAGCCCGCGCCAACGCCGACTCCATCCCCCACGAGATGATTCTTCTCGACCTCTACCGTGCCCTCTGGGCGCTCGATTCTCTCACCGGCCAAACCACCCCCGACGACATACTCAATCTCATCTTCTCTACCTTCTGCATCGGCAAGTAGGTATAAGCTGTTTAATAGCAATAAGATGCCGAAGATTTAGGTGGACCGAAACTTGGTTCGTTTTGCATTACTCACCCCAACTTCGTCGCTCCGACCAGCCGCAATGAGTGTTTTAACTTTCCAAGTGGGAACGAGAAGATCAACTATCCGACATGGCGCACAACGAAGCCGATCGCGCGGAGGACACTGCCTTGGCGTGCAACTGTGAGCGATGGTGGCTGCGATAAGTTAATTCACAAGGAAGGAGATCCTTGTGAGATGGGTGATTCCGTAGTGCTCGTGTTCGCTGAAAGCTACGAAGCTCTACTTAGCGAGGGGGGTGAATGCCAGAGATCGGTCGTTCGCCGTACCGCTCGGTCGCATAGGAAGTTGATGCCGGCCATAAATGCAGCTGTCCAAGCAGGAAGTTTCCATGACAGCCCTAGTGCAATTCGCTGCGGCCCTGATCTGCTGGAGGCAGACTGCATCTATTCTAAGAATAGGTTCTAATCTGCAAAGCCTGCGGACCGGTTTGTCCGATGATTATTTGCGCTCCTGCGTTCCCACAAGCGGCGTATTGTGAAATCGGAGAGGACTCGTAAGATGCCGGATTGGCGGAGCAACGTGCGAGGCTCGCCGCTTGGATCTATCGACGGCTGAGTGTATGAGCGGGGATGCCAGAGCCTCTTCATGCTGGGGCGTTTGATTTTTCAAAAGAGGATATGGGAGAGGTTGAGGCTCAGGCAATGAATTGAGATCGATGACTGCGATCCCGTTTCCGGATGAACCGGTGATGGCCAAAAGCTTGCTGTCTCTATTATTCGAGACCAGTGCACGGAAGTTTGGCGAGAGAGGGAAGGGGAGCGAGATTCGCGAGCGGAAGGACCCGGTGCGGCCATCGAAGACATCAATGAATCCATCACCAGGCTGAAAAATGAGGCCTCCATCCGCCGAGATAGCAGCCCCGTACACATACACAGCATCAATCGATTCAGGCAGGTTCAGGGACTGCATGCCAAGACCGTTGAGACCGCTGTCGACAATCAACCCGGATGCGAACAGAGTATCTTGATTGGGCGAGAGCGCCAATTCGTCCGTACCCCAAGCGAGATCGGTGACATTGAGAGGAGATTCGTGTGCTGTCTGTGTAGGAATATCAAAGTACCCAATGTCCCCGCCAATGTTGTAGTAGATGCGCGAACCATCGCTCGATAGATTGAGGAAGCAAGTTCCCCCGGCGTAACTGGCGCCTGACACATTTGGCTCGTAGGTCAGAGTGCCAGTGCTTGTATTGAGCCGGTAAAGGCCGCCGCAACTGTAGTTTGGAATGACTTCGTCGGTGGTGGTGTAATAGACAGTTCCGTCGTTGGTTACGACGGGATCAATGGGGGCAGCTGCGCTCTGGTTTCCATTCAGTTTTGCAGCCAGAGCGAAAGACTGCACGGACGTCGGCTG
>DASZXD010000315.1:0-4790 GCA_035546015.1 Occallatibacter sp. | reverse complement strand
TCCTGTATCGCATCGCTATATAGACGCGCAACCTCGGCAAACTCCTCTTCATCCAGCATCGGCATCTCAGCCTTGCATCGCCAGCACCAGAGCAGCTTCATTCGCCCCGCGCCCACCCCAGCCCGTCGGTTCCCTTGCCGGTAGCAATCTGCCCGTTTACCTTCCACGTCGCGATATCAATTGCATCCACGCGGTCGCTGCCCAGGCACGACACATACGCCGTCTTCCCATTCGGAGCAATCAGCACCTCCTGCGGATTCGCGCCCACAGGGATCGACTGCACCATCTTCATCGTGCTCACATCGATCACGTCCACCTTGTTCGCGTCCGGCACGGCCACCATCATGTAGTGCCCGTTCGGCGTCACCGCGCTGCCGTACCCCAGCCCATCGATCGGCACCCACGTCTTCACCGCCAGAGCCGCCGTGTCGACCACCGCCATCTGCGGCTTCGTCTGGTCGGCCGTAAACACCCACTTGCCGTCCGGCGTAATTGAAATCCGTTGCGTGTTCCCCGAGATCGGAATTACCTTCAGCACCTTGCGCGCTTTAATATCGATCACGCTCACCGTGCCCGGACCCACATTCGCCGTGTAGCCGCGCAGTCCGTCGTGCGAAATCGTGAACATGTGGCTCTGCTCCTGCCCCGTCGGCAGCGTGCCCACAATCTTGAATGTCTTCGGATCGATGATCGTAACCGTCTTGTCCAGCTCCGTCGTGACATACAGCGTCCCATCCGGTCCGAACACAGGGCAGTGAGGCCTCACGCCGTGATCGAACTCGATGTTGCCCACGATCTTGTGCGAGGCCAGATCGACCACAATGATGTTGCGTCCATCCGTTCCCGGCTTGCCCACGCCCGAGTTGCCATAGATTGGCACAAATGCCAGCTTGCCATCCGGCGACCCCGCAACCTCGTGCCCTGTCACGCCGTTCTCCGGCACTGAAGCAAGCACCTTCCCGGTACCTGCATCCACAATCGCCAGCGCGCGATCGCCCTTCTGCGCCACCAGCAGCTTTGCGCCCTGCGCACTTCCTTGACCTGCAATCATCGACACCACCGCCACACATCCAGCCAGCGCAATTAAGTTCTTCAAGACAGACCTCGCTTTAAGCCACGCAAGAACTATATCGCACGCGGAATGTGCCACGGAATCGCCGCCCTGCGCTTACCCTTGCTGAGCCCACGGATCGTACGTTCCCACGCTCCACGTGTACCCCTCAGGGTCCATTACGGTGAAATCCCTGCTTCCGTAATGCGTATCGTGCAGCTCGGTCACCACACGGGCTCCCGCTGCGACGGCGCGTGCATAGGCTACATCCGCATCCGGAACCCAGATGTACGCGCTTCGCGTCTCTGCTCCGCCCAGCTCGTCCGGCATCTTGAAGCGCTTGCCGTACTCGTCGTCTCGCGCCGAGCCCAGCATGATCATTCCCCCGCCCAGCGTAAGCTCCGCATGCGCAATCGTCCCGTCTGGCCCGTCAAACACTACATGCTTCTCAAAACCAAAGGCACGGCACAACCAGTCGATGGCCGCCTTTGCGTCCCGATACCGATGCCCGAAGGCCACAACCTTGCCGGTGTTGCCCGTCTTTTCCATAACAACCTCCATGGCTGTCATCCTTGCAGGCATGTCCGATGCCCATCTTGGAAAAATCGGAAATGTCTTGAAAAGTGCGCAATCTTCCTGCGATGCTTATTCCACCCGGATATGATTTGCCCACTGCGTCTTCAGAGCCGAGTACGTCGTCGCATCCACACCGGAAAAGGCCCGGAACTCATTGGCAAAATGCGACTGATCATAGAACCCGCAGTCGAGCGCCAGCTCAGCCCAACGCACATCAGCGCCTGAGTGCAGCCGTTGCACTGCGCGCTGAAATCGCTGAATCCGGCACCAGACCTTTGGCGAGTGCCCCACTGCCTCGCGAAACAGCTGCGAAAGCCTCCGTTCGCTCCATCCCGTTTCGCGCGCCACATCCCGTACCGTCGTCATCGCAGGTGCCTGCCCAAACCGATCGAGCACGTATCGCACCATGTTCTCGTGCGCGGAGGCAGGCTCGCCAAGCCGTCCGGCCATCCTTTCAGACAGAAATGCTTCCAGCAGCCGGAATCGTGCTATCGCATCCGGTGCTTCGCGCAGGCGGTCGCGCAAGCTACGCACTTTTACTCCGCATAGATCTTCGAGGTCCGTGCTCAGATTGCTGAACCGGTCCACGGCGTCGTGGGCAAAGGCTGCAAATCCTCCCGGTTCAAAGAGGACACCAACCAGGTCTGCCATGTCGGTTTGCGAGACTATCTCGTAAACGGCCCTGCTGCCGACCACTAACGCCGGAGCAACTCTTCTCTCAGGCCTGTCCTCCGGGCAGTCATGCAGATAATTGCGTTCCAGGTTCAAAATCACCTGCACGCATCCGTTGGGCAAAATCCGCTCCCGCCCATGCCCGATCTCCGGCGCACGCGCATACCAAAGCATGCGCACAAACCGCCTTAGCGGCTCTTCCGGAGTGTGCTCAAGATAAAGCAAACCGGACCTCGTGCCACCACTCTACTATGATGAGCCCATGGTGCCCCACGGCGACTCCGGGCTCATCCAGATTCTCAACGTATCGCTCGCTGAAGCCGCGCGCCGCGCCGGTCCATGGCTCGTCTGCCGCCCCGGCTGCACGCAATGCTGCTATGGAGCATTCGCTATCAACGCGCTCGATGTACAGCGCCTCCGCACCGGCATGAACATCCTGCGAGAAGAAAACCCAGCCGCCGCACAGGCTATCGAAGACCGCACCCGCGCCTGGCTGGCCGCGTACGGAGCGGGCTTTCCTGGCAACGCACAGACTGGCATCCTTGGCGCCTCAGAAGAAGATCGGCAAAGATTCGAAGATTACGCCAACGACGCACCCTGTCCCGCGCTCGATCCCGCCACCGGTCTCTGCGGAGTCTACGAGTGGCGTCCATTAACCTGCCGCGTCTTCGGCCCGCCCGTCCGCATGGCCAGCGCAGACCACACCGAATCTCTCGCACACTGCGAGCTCTGCTTCATCGGCGCCACCTCCCAGCAGGTTGCCGCCTGCGAGATGCCAGTCCCGCACGAACTCGAAGCCCGTCTCATCGAAGAGCTCGGCTCAAACGAAGAAACCATCGTAGCCTTTGCGCTTCTTCCATCCAACGCAACCGCACCTTGATACATCTTTTCAAGAGAGGCTGCTATCCATGAGCATCAAAATCAAGCGCGTTTACGCCGAGCCCGAAAAATCCGACGGCTTCCGCATACTCGTTGACCGCCTCTGGCCCCGCGGCCTCACCAAAGAGAAAGCCCGAGTCGACCTTTGGCTCAAAGAGATCGCCCCATCCAACGAGCTCCGCAAATGGTTCGCGCACGATCCGAAAAAATGGCCCGAGTTCCAGTCGCGCTACAAAGACGAACTGAAAGCTCACGGTGAACAGATTCATCTCCTTAAAGAAAAATCTGCGAGCGGCCCAGTGACCCTGCTCTTTGGCGCCAGAGACGAAGAACACAATGAAGCGGTAATTCTCCAAAATCTGCTGCAGCGCAAATGAGCAGCCGGCGTGTTGTGTCTCAATCGCCTCCGATCTGGTAGGAAAATAGGTGCTCCATCCTCAGCGATTCACGTTCTGTGCGAATTGCTCAGGCAGGGAAACCGCAAATTCCGCACCTGCCCCCGTGCCGTAAACTAAGGCTTGGAAAGCCCAATGCCAACCCGCCCCTGCTGGGTCGAAATCCGCACCCGCGCACTCGAAGAGAACTTCCGCTTTCTTACCTCCCTGGCCACACCGCACGCCGATCTGCTCGCCATCGTTAAAGCAGATGCCTACGGCCACGCGCTCTCGCTCTGCGCACCCGCAGTCGTCCGCGCGGGGGCACAATGGCTCGGCGTCACCAGCGTTGAAGAAGGCATAGCCGCCCGCGCCCTCTGCCCGTCGGCAAACATCCTCGTTATCGCCGGTGTCTTTCCCGGCCAGTCTGCCGCGCTCATCGCGCACAGGCTCACGCCCGTCGTCTGGGACGCTTGGCATCTCGACGAACTCGAAGCCGCCGCATCCACCGCCGGCCTCGCGCCAGGCACGCTGCCCATTCACCTCGAGATCGACACCGGCATGAGCCGTCAGGGCGCAAGCCATGAAACCCTCCCCGCGCTCCTCGCCCGCCTCTCACCCGCCTCGCCCTTTCGGCTTGAAGGCGTCATGACCCATCTCTTTGCTGCTGACGAAGCAGACGGCCGGGTCACCGCATCGCAGCTCGATCGCCTCGACCAGACCCTCACCCGCATCTCTTCCGCCGGACTCTTTGGCGAGTGGCTCAACGTGGGCAACTCCGCCGCACTTGTCGCCGGCCATGCACGCACCATCGCCGATTTAGCCGCGCGTCACGGCATGAAGGCCTTGCTCCGTCCCGGCCTTGCGCTCTACGGCCTCGTTCCCCAGTTCGACCCCGACTTCGAATCCGACCCGCCTGCTGCGCTCATCGCAGCCCGTGCCAGCGTCCAGCCGGTACTCACTTGGAAGACGCAGGTCGTCAGCGTCCGCTCAGTGCCAGCCGGCACAGTCGTCGGCTATAACGGAACCTTCGTCGCCACAGAGCCCATGCAGCTCGCGCTCATCGCCGCAGGTTACGGCGACGGACTCATGCGCAGCTTAGGCAACCGTTTCAGTCTGCTCATCCGCGGCGCGCAAGCGCCGCTCGTCGGCCGCATAAGCATGGACCAGGCCGTCCTCGACGTTACGGAGATCCCCAACGTCCAGCCCGGCGATGAGGTTGTCATGTTAGGAAGTCA
>DASZXD010000314.1:0-11064 GCA_035546015.1 Occallatibacter sp. | reverse complement strand
CAGCGGCAGAGTTGACCACAGATGTGTAGGTGTAAATGGCAACCGCCGCATGATGCCACTGACTCCATGGAAGTCGCGATACACGGCCCACGCCATCGGCGCCAGACCCGCAACGGTCAGGCCCAGTTGCAGGATCTCGTTATAAATCGTCGCAGTGAGCCCTCCCACCAGCGCGTAACACAGCACAACAGCCGCAGCAAGAATGGCAATGAGCGAAAAGTCCCATCCGAAAAGAACCTGCAGAACGGCAGAAATGGCATACAAACTGATACCCGCCACCAGGATCATCATCGTCGCCAGGCAGAGTGCACACAGAACATGTGTCGCGTGGTTATAGCGGATGCGTATAAAGTCGGGCACGGTCATGGCTCCGCTGCGGTTGTAGACGGGCATCATGAACAACGCCAGAAACACCATGGCGGGAATCGCGCCGATCCAGTAGAAGTCCAGTGCCAGCACCCCATACTTCGCGCTCGTCGCGGTAATGCCGACGATCTCGAGCGCACCACAGTTGGCGGCGAGAAACGCGAGTGCTGTAACCGCCATCGGCAGCGAACCGCGCGCATGCAGAAACTTTGAGGCTGTATCGGCGTGCCGCCGGACCAGATACCCGACCACGATCGACGCGATCAGATAGATTCCGATGATCAGGAAAGCAAGCGCGTTCGGAGGATTAGATTGCACGGTAGCGGACACAGTATAGCCGTCTACCCCTGCGGTCCGGCTAAGCGTAAAATGAGGTCTGACCAGCGGTTAGCTTGCGCCGTGCAAGACCTCACCTCTCGTCCGCCGTAGCACGCGGTTGTAGTTTTTTACGCTCGATTTTGCCGGTATTTTGCGGCTCCCATTTTTTCTTCTTGACAATCGAATCGCGCGCATCGTAAACGTTAAAGCCGACATTTAATTTGAACTGGCAACTGTTTTACGCGTTCGCAGAGGACATTTCTGGAATGCGGCCAGAGACGTACGTTTCCCTACACCGGGTTCGCCGGCACAAGTCAGCGTTGTGCGCAAGGTTTAAGAAGATGAGGTTTATAGGCTCAAATGTATACGTATTCGTATGCGTATACATTTGAGGATCAGATAGTTCCACCAGACACGAAAACAAGCAGAAACGAGGAACATCGCAATGAACAAAACCATGAGGCTGGTAACCATCGCAGTTGTTGCACTCGGTTTATCCGTTCCCTGGGCAGCCGGTCAGACCTCAAGTGCAGCTGTTACAGGACATGTGGTCGATCAGACTCGCGGCGCGGTGGCCGATGCAACCGTCCGGCTGATCGAAGAGTCCACACACACGGCATTCACCACGCACACCAACGCAAATGGAGACTTCACCTTCTCCAGCGTTCAGCCCGGTACCTTCGCGGTCGTCGTCTCCGCAAACGGCTACAAGGAACTGCGCAAGGTCGGCTTGGTTCTCTATGCTTCAGTCAATCTGGATGCTGGCGTGCTTACCTTGCAAGTGGGCACGGTTTCGCAGTCCGTCACCGTCGAAGCTGATATTACCCCGCTGCAGACCACAAGCTCTGAGCGTTCCGCGGTACTCGACACCACGCAGATTGACAACCTGCTCGCTATCGGGCGCGACGTGATGTCGATGACCAAGACTATGCCCGGCGTGGTGGAGAACAGTGACGGCGCTGGGAGTCTGAGCACCACAACAGCGCCTGTGGTCAACGGCGTCAACAATGAGTATTCCACTACGTCCGTCGATGGCGTGACCGCCAATACCCGCGGACTCGCCACCATGGACACTCCCATCAACCTCGACGCCGTAAAGGAAGTCACTGTCAACCAGAGTAGCTATCAGGCGCAGTATGGTGGCGAGGCAGGTGGCAACTTCAGCTTCGTCACCAAGAACGGCACCAGCCAGTTCCACGGCGGCGCCTATTATTACTTCCGCAACGAGGATCTGAATGCCAACCCGTTCTTTGACAAGTACGGACGCACTCCGGCGACTTACCTGCCCCGCCCCAAGTACCGCTACAACGTGGCAGGCGGCACCATAGGCGGACCCGTCTATTGGCCGGGCCACTTCAATACCAACAGGGACAAGCTGTTTTTCTTTGTTTCCGTCGAGGATTCGCCGATCAAATCGCCAGACGGATTGAAGAACTACATGGTGCCGACACAACTGGAAGCAAAGGGAGACTTCTCGCAGACTCATGCTCAGGGAAGCGCAACTCCGGCATTGATCAATATTGCCTACCCCGGTATGAGCAAGAGCGCCATCAGCACCGGTTGTCCAACCACCGGCACTCCGAACGCCAATTGCTTCCCAGGGAATGTGGTAACTGCTCCGTACATCAATACGCAGACGCTGTACCTGCTGCAGTTGATGTACAACAACACGCTGGGTAAATATCCTCAGAATGCTTATACCAATCTGGCCGTGAGCAATAACAACTACAACTACCAGACCAACTGGTCGGCCGATAAACCGGTGCATCAGGAGATCTTCCGCATCGACTACGTTCCGACCGACAAGCTGCACATGTTCTTCCGCGGCGACGAGACGGTGGCCAACGATACCGACTTCCAGTCTCCCGCAAACACTATGAGCTGGCTGCTCAAGGTCAACTACCAGTTGGGCGAGCCAAACTATGTTTACAACATTGTCTATGCGTTTACGCCGACTTTGGTGAACGAATTCAATATTGGCACCGCCGGATGGAGAGAACTCCAGCTGTACAACAAATCCGATCTGGCTCAGGTTACGCTCGGCTCCAACGGATTTAATCTTCCGTCGCTCTATCCGGGGGTGAACCCGCTCAATCTCTTTCCCGCAACGACTTTCGGCGGCACAAATATCCCGAACTACGGTTGGGACTCGCGCTTCCCGATGACTGACAAGGTGCGCTCGTTTAACGCCACAGACAAGGTGACCAAGGTGTGGGGCAACCATACGTTCGTCGTGGGCATCGATGCGGGAACCGACGCCTATCTGCAGGTGAACCACAACCGCGTGGGGAACTTCAACTTCTCGGTCAACACCAGCAACCCATTCGACACCAACTGGATGTTTAGCAACGCGGCGATGGGCGTGCTCAATCAATACAGCCAGACAACGAAGCTCAACAATTACGATCCGCGCACCAACCGGCTGGAGTGGTATTACCAGGACACATGGAGGATGTTTCGCAACTTCACCCTCGAGTTCGGCATCCGCAACTCGTGGGCGATGGCGCAACGGCTCAAGGTGGGCAACAATTTTGTTCCTGAGCTGTACAACGTAAACAACGCCCCGGCGCTTTATCAGTATGGGTTTGACAGCAACGGGAAGCAAGTTGCCGTCGATCCTACAACGGGGGCCACGCAACCGCTGGCTTACGCAGGCCTCATGGTGCCGGGCACGGGAAATCTGAACAATGGAATCCTGTACGTGAACACTCCCGGCTATCCGCAGGGAACAACGTATGGGAATGGCATCCTTCAGGCCCCGCGTGTCGGATTTGCCTGGAACGTCGTTCCCAATACGGTGATTCGCGCCAACTTCGGCCTGTTCTATAACGTTCGCGCGCGCTCTGGACAAGAAGGCGACCTGACCAATAACGCGCCGACAACGAATAGCGCCACACAGTATTATTCAAATGCGACTTCTACCGCTCCAAACTATTACGCGTCAGCTGGCATCAACAACCTGAACGCGCCTTTCTCGATCGGGCATGGTCTGCCGCTGCACGGCAACGTTCCCTACGCTGAAGAGACCAGCCTCGGCATCCAGCAGGCGATCCCGTTTGGCATCGTGCTCGATGTGGCGTATGTCGGGACATTCACCAAGCACGCCAGCGAAACGAAGCCCATCAATGAGGTCCCCTATGGAGCTGAGTTCCTGGTAAACCACCAATACTGCTCCGGCGTATCGAGCGGCAACTGCAGCAAAAGCTCCACTCTTCCCGACAACTTCTTCCGTCCGTATCCGGGATTTAATGGCATCAGCCAGCAGTACTACGATCTGACGGCGAACTACAACGCTTTGCAGGTTAAGGTCACCCGGCGCTTCCGCAATGGACTTGAATTTGGCGGCGCGTATACCTGGGGCAGAGCAATGGATTATATCGACAGCTACAACGGCACAGGTCCGCTCTATCAGAATATCCGCCAATGGCAGTACGGGCCGGCCTCATGGGATCTGAAGCACATGCTCGTAATCAATTACGTGTACGCTTTGCCCAAGGCAAGCCGAGCCTTCGGCGGAAATTCGGGATGGAACAACGCGGCCACCCGCTCAGCTCTCGATGGATGGCAGATCTCAGGCTTCGTCACGTACTACAGTGGCGCACCTCCGGCTCCGAGCGGTTCCAACAGCCAGGTTATTCTGAGCGTAACGGGAAGTCCAAATATCACCGGTGGCGGCGATGGTGCTCGTGTTGTTCTCACCTGCGACCCGTGGAGAAATGTTCACGGTGCGCGCACCTTCAAGCAGTGGTTTAACACCGCATGTTTTGAGCCGCCGATTGCTGGGAGTACAGGACAGGTTGCCACAACTGCAAATCCAAACGGCGTTGATCCCAAGTTCTATTCCACGGGCACCGGCGTGTTCTCAGGCAAGGTGAATTACTTCCTGCCCGGCTGCACGAACTTCGAGACGGCGCTCATCAAGAACATGCCCATCGAGAACAAGTTCACACTGCAATTGCGTGTGGAAACCTACAATACCTTCAACCACACGCAATTCAATGGTGTGAACAACACGGCAACCTTTGCGAATGCAACCTCGCAGGGTTCCGGCAACCCGCAAAAAAGTTCGGTCTTCGGGCAGCTTAGCAGCACTCCGAACAACGGCAGTCTGGGTGGTCCACGCACCATGCAGCTCGCGGTGCGTATCGACTTTTGATTCACTCCTCACCGATTGCCGCCGGCACAGGTGAACGTACCGGCGGTAATCGGTTCTTTGTCTATAACCGTGTTCTATGATTTCGTTCGTGTCGTTTCTTCAAGGAGAATCCCTTTTGAGCAGCACATCCGGTCTGGAAAGCTCGCGCCTGTCGCGTCGCGAGTGGTTTGAAAAGATGGCTCTGCCTGCCGGCGCATTCGTTGCGGCAGGCCTGTTGGAAAGCGAACCCGCCTCGGCGCGCAAGAAGCCCGAGGCCAGCCCCAGCGATCTCGGCGCTCGCGTCTACAACATCCGCACATACGGCGCAAAAGGCGACAAGACTACGCTCGACACCGCGGCATTGCAGGCCGCCATCGATGCCTGCACCGCAGACGGTGGCGGAACTGTGCTGGTTCCGGCGGGCACATTTGTCATCGGCACGGTAGAACTCAAGAGCAATGTGACTCTCCATATTGCCGCCGGCGGAACTCTGCTCGGCAGCGCCGACGGCAAGCAATATCACGCTGTCGACGCAATCCCGCTGCACGGCGACACAACGCTCAATGACGGTAACTGGGCGCTGCTCTTCGCCGTCAAAGCACAGAACATCACCATAGAAGGTCCAGGCACCATCGACGGCCAGGGAGCACAGTTCCACTCGCCGGTGCGCGGCACGCCCCCGCCCAGTGGTATCGGCGGCAACAAACGGCCTTACCACATCCTCATTCACCAGTCTGAAAACATCGTGGTGCGCAACCTGCAGCTCATCGACTGCGCATATCACAGCATCCGCATCATCGAAAGCGAGCGCATCCATCTCGACGGTCTTTACATCCATAGCCGCGTCAACAGCAACAACGACGGCTTCCATTTCATCAGCGCGCAATACGTCACCGTGAGCAACTGCATCATCAAATGTGGCGACGACGCATGCGCCATGTTCGGCTCATGCCGCTACATCACCGTCACCAACTCCTACTTCAGTACGCGTTGGTCGGTCTTTCGCTTCGGAGGCGGTCATGCCGGAGATATCACGGTGTCCAACTGCGTTCTGCGCGAAGTATACGGATGTCCGATGAAATTCCAGGGCGACCCCGGCTCGGTTTTTGAGAACATCTCCTTCTCAAATCTCGTGCTTGACGACGTTACTGGCCCCATCAGCATCAGCATCGGCAAAGGCCACCGGCGCGCTAGCGATGCGCCGCTGCCCGCTGAGTTGCCGCCTGTCGTGGTGCGCAACATCTCGTTCAGCCACATTCATGGCAATGTCACCACCAATCCTCCGCACCAGCTCTCCGAATCCACGCTCACGGTGGGCACGCGTCCCGGCGAAGGCCACTCGGCCATTGTTCTCAACGCCATTGACGACGCGATTCTCGAAAACATCTCTTTCGAAGACGTGCATCTGACCTTCGGCGGCGGAGGCACTGCGGAGGAAGCCGCGCGCCGCGATATGCCCAAGGTCTTCGGCGAATATTTCGAACTCGGGCCCATTCCCGCATACGGACTCTACGCCCGCAACGCACACGGCCTCTCTCTGCACAATGTGCGCTTTCAGGTAAGCACGCCCGACCTGCGCCCTGCAGTCATCTTCGATCATGTCGAGGACGCCGTATTCAATGGCTTCAGCGTGCAGGGTAATACTGAGGCTGAGTCTGTGCTGCGCTTCATCGATTCGAAACAGACCCTCATCACTGCGCCACGTGTTCTTACACCCTCTTCAACGTTCCTCCAGATTGAAGGCGAAGCCAACGAAGGTATCATCGTCGAGGGTGGCGATCTGTCGCGTGCCGCCTCTGCAGTCGCATTTAAAAACGGCGCTACAGAAAACTCTGTCAGGTTGCGCAACGTCTCTTAAATACTACGCGGAGCACGGCGGATCTTCATCAGGTGCTGCGCGGACCATGCAGCACCACACAAATTTGCTTCAAAAACAAGGAGAACCATGAAAGCAGACGCCACAGAGCGCCGCGATTTTCTCAAATGGATGAGCGCCGGAGCTGCGGGCGCGCTTGCAACCGTTACGCCTGCAGCGGCTGTCAGCCCGCACATCCAAGACGCGACTCAAAAACTGTCCCCTTCATCGCAAAGGTCCTTCGATGTTGCGGCTTTCGGCGCACGTGGTGATGGCGCATCCATTGACACGCCAGCCATTAATCGCGCCATTGAAGCGGCTGCAGCAGTTGGTGGCGGAACGGTCCGTTTCCCTGCCGGCCAGTATCTCTGTTATTCCATTCGGCTCAAGAGCAACGTTGCGCTTCATCTCGAGCAGGGCGCCGTCGTCATCGCTGCCGATCCTATGCCCGAAGGCCAGCCCGGCGGTTACGACGATCCCGAGCCTACACAGCCATGGGAGGCCTATCAGGACTACGGCCATAACCACTGGCACAATAGCCTCATCTGGGGCGAGGGTCTGAACGATCTTGCGATCTACGGGCCGGGGCGCATCTGGGGCCGGGGCCTTTCCCGCAGCAACAACCCCGACAGCCACAATCCCGCCAACCGGCGCGTTCAGGGTATCGGTAACAAATCCATCAGCCTGAAGAACTGCCGCAATGTTGTGCTGCGCGACTTCCAGATTCTCAAGGGCGGATGGTTCGGCATTCTCGCCACCGGCGTGGACAACCTGCTTATCGACGGACTCACTATCGACACCAACCGCGACGGTATGGACATCGACTGCTGCCGCAATGTCCGCATCGCCAACTGCGCGGTCAACTCGCCCTGGGACGACGCCATCGTTCCCAAGAGCAGCTATGCGCTCGGTTACACACGCGCAACAGAGAATCTTGAAATCACCAACTGCTATGTGACCGGCGCCTACGAAGAAGGCACCATGATCGATGGCACGTGGAAGAAGTTCGACGGGTCCAGACGCGTACCGCACACCGGACGCATCAAGCTTGGTACTGAATCCAATGGCGGATTCAAAAACATCACTGTGTCCAACTGCGTCTTCGACGGCTGCCAGGGGCTTGCGCTCGAAACCGTAGATGGCGCGCTGCTTGAAGATGTAACCATCACCAACATCACCATGCGCGACATTGTTTCTGCGCCAATCTTTATGCGGCTGGGCAGCCGTCTGCGTGGGCCGGCCGATTCAACCAAAACCGGTACCCTGCAGCGCGTAATCGTCAACAATGTGGTCTGTTCCAACTCGGCATCGCACCTGGGCTGCATCATCAGCGGTGTGCCCGGCTTTGAGATTCGCGACGTCAAGCTGAGCAACATCTTCATCCAGCATCGCGGCGGAGGAACAAAAGAGCAGGCAGCCATTCAACCGCCAGAAGATGAAAAGAAATATCCCGAGCCAAACATGTTCGGAGACATGCCTTCGCAGGGCTTCTATCTTCGCCACATCAAAAACATCGAGCTGAGCAATATTGAGATAGCCGCCATTGCCGACGATGCGCGCCCTGCGTTCATTCTGCAGAACGTCGATGGCGCGGATCTCTTCCACATCAAATCGCCTGCAGGTTCTCCCGTGATCGAAACGCACGATTGCAGCAACGTGACCGCTCTGTGGGTGCGTGGCGCAAAAGATGGGAAATTGGCCTGACGGCCTCACAAATCACATAGCGGATGCAGCCATGCAGCGCAGAACCTTTCTCAAATCGTCCGTCCTGGCAGCCGCCGGCGCCTTCATCGGCCGCTCACGTGCTGCCAGGGCCGCAACACCTGCCGCGCACAAGCTCTTCAACGGCAAAACTCTCAAGGGATGGATACAGGCCGAAAACAGCGAAGTATCTTTCTCCGGCAGCGACATTCTCAATCTAACCGCGCTGGTGCAGACAATCGCAGCAAAACAAAACAGCGTCGCTTCATATATCAACGATCAATTGAACGACGCAACCCGATCCGCGTTATCCAATCAGGCCGAGGACAAAACCACACGCTCAGCACTGACAAAAGCGCTGAACAAGATTGTCGTCTCGCCGCTCATTTACGACAAAACGCGTTTCAATGGCGTACATCTGCGCCCACTGACAGAAAAACTCCTGCATCGCAATCCGCAAGGCCGGCAGCTCGCAGCACTGAACCGCATGCTGCTCGTCGATGCCTTCCCTGCCGATCTCGCCTCCCCTTCCATCGGATGGATCGTTAAGGACGGCGCTATGGCCAGCACCGGCGCCGGCCGCGGCGTGATCTATACCGAGCGCAGCTACAGCCGCTTCCGGCTGCTCTTTACCATGCGCCACCTCTCAGGCAATCCCGACCACCAGGCATGCGTGCTCATCTTCTGCACGCGCCCATCGCCGAACGAGATCCCTCTCGACGCACTCGGCGGCATTCAGTTCCAGATACCGCGTGGCGGCCACTGGGACTATCGCCCCGGCCGCAACAATGCTGGCGGCGATGAGTTCACCACAGTCTCTAAAGTTGACTTAGACCCACACCAATGGAGCCGTGTCGAAATTGTTGCCGACGCGGCCATGGGCACCGCGCGCATGGCGGTTGCTCAGCCAGCGGGCAGCACGGCAGTGGAGGTGCTCCGCTTTCACGATCCGTCCGCGGGTAAATCCGGCCCTATCGCATGGCAGATGCACAACGCAGGCCTCTTCGATGAGTACAAGGATGTCTCCATCGAGATCAATCCTGAGAATCTGGATCTCATCACCATCGCATAGACCTGTACATCAATCGAACAATCCTTTGGGCGGCGGCTCTTTCTCTTTCTCTTTCTTCACTTTTTTTACCGTCTTGCGCAGCAGTATCTCATCCTCCGGAACTGGCTCGATCAGTTCGGCCCAGTTGTTGCGCACATTGCCCACCTTTTCGCTCACACGCCACGCTTTCATATCCTCTTCTGGATACGCTCGCAGTAAATCTACCGGCAACTGATGCGGCTCACCCGGCTCAAGCCATCGCTGATAGTGCTTCGGCTCCAGAATCACGCCCATCCTGTCGTGATACTTTGCCATCCACTCATTGGGCTCCACGGTCACAATCGCAAATGACTCGAGCACCTCGCCGCTCTTGGCGTCCTTCCAGCGATCCCACAATCCTGCAAAAGCGAACGGGCTGCCGTCCTTCAGGCTAAAGGCGTGCGCCTGCTTCTCGCCGTCGATAACCGGCCATTCGTAGAACCAGTCGGCCGGAACAAGACAGCGACGGTGGCGGAAAGGTTCGCGCCACACACTGCTGATGGTCAGCTTGTCTGCGTCAGCATTGATTGTGCTGTATCCGAACTTGACGGTCTTTGACCACCAGGGCACCAAGCCCCACTTCATCATCGCGATCTCGCGCTCACCCGTCTCAGGGCCAAGCCGAATCACCGGCTGAAAACTCTGCGGCGCGGCATTATAAGTGGGCGCCAGCTCCGCATCGTTTAACGCATTGGTGCTGTGAATGCGAAACCACTCCGCAATCCGCTGTCTGCCCGTCCGACGCCCATATCTGCCGCACATGGATTCATGCTATCCGCAACGACCGGCCACATGCAGCCCCGTGCGCCTGCTTCGTACCCAGGAAACAGGAAGATGAGCGAGGCACTTGCAGCCGCCACATTGAGGAAGGATGAATGGTGGGCAGTGAGGGACTCGAACCCCCGACTTCCTGCTTGTAAGGCAGGCGCTCTAACCAGCTGAGCTAACCGCCCGCACCATGGCCGCATGAGAACTATGGCCTTTTCTTATGATATCAGTGAAGCGGCAATTGCAGCGCGTACTACCCAAATTGATACACTCAGCCGGTGAGGCGACTCATCATCAATGCCGATGACTTCGGGCTGACCAACGGCGTAAATCGCGCCATATCCGGTCTGAATTGCGCCAGCGTCCTAACCAGCACCACACTTATGGCCCGCGCGGGCGCGACAGATGCAGCGATCGAACTGGCGCACGCTTCCCCTTCACTCAGCGTGGGCTGCCACGTGGTTCTCGTCGACGGCGACCCGGTGCTGCCGGCACGTGCGATTCCTTCTCTGGTCGATTCGAAAACGGGAAGCTTTCGTATCACGCTCGGCGCATTCCTGCGTCAGCTCCTGACCGGCCGCATCCGGCCAGAAGAAATTGAAGCCGAAGCCCGTGCGCAGATTGAGTCGCTGCAGAGCCGGGGAGTACGCATTACGCATATTGACACGCACAAGCACACACACATGTTCCCATCTGTGCTGCGGCCTGTGCTGCGCGCGGCCCGCGCCTGCGGCATTCGTGCAGTGCGCAATCCCTTTGAGCCTGCATGGGCCGTGCATGCCTCAGCCGGCGCCAGGTGGGCACGCGTGGCAGAGGTCACGCTGCTCCGGT
>DASZXD010000313.1:0-15969 GCA_035546015.1 Occallatibacter sp. | reverse complement strand
TCGTCAAAGAAGGCGAAGGTAAACGGCCCGACGATGGGAATTCGATACTCGACGTTGGAGGTCAGGCTGGCGTCGCCGCCAATTGAGGCCACACCATAAACCGGCAGCGGAACCTGCACGCACTGGCCGTTGGCACGATTGCCAGGAGCAGCCGGGACGCAGTCGCCGTCAGGATTAGTGAGTTGGAAGTTCACGCGCGTGGGCACGTAACCATAGGGCGTGGCGCTGCGCACGTCAAAGCCGCGCAGCTCGTTTTCGCCGCCGGCATAGAAGCGGTCGTTGGGCGGGGCCACGTCGCCGCCATAGCCCATGACATAACCGACCTGCACGCGGACGCCGAGCACGTTGCGGCCCGCGGGCGAGGGGATCAGGTAGTGCATGGGGATGTAGCGCTTGTAAGCCACGAGCGGCTCGATGTAACGCACATTGCCCCACAGGCCCGACAACTGGAGCGCTGCCGTGTACTCCTTGCCCTCATGCGGGCGCAGCGGATTGCTGACCGTGTCATAGGAGTAGCTGAGCGAGATGTAGCTGTTGATAATGCCCGCCAGCGCGTTCGATCCCTGAATGCCGCCACGGAACGAGATGGTCTGGAAGAAGGTCTGCGAGGCCGTGCTGAAGGCCTCAATGTCGGACTTCGTCCATGAGTAAGTGAAGCCAATGCGCTGGAAGGCGTGGCGCTTGAGCGGATAGCTGACCGAGAAGTTGAATCCGTCAGAGGACTGGTTGTAGTTCTGCGTCAGCGACTTTTCAGCCGAGCTCAGGTTGAGCGATGCGCCGGTGGTGGCCTGGTAGTTCTTGGCCGCGTTGTAGTCCTGCTTCTGGTTGAAGATCTGGAAGCCTACGTTGATGGGGCGGTTCTTGATGTAAGGCTGGGTAAAGCCGAAGAGGAACTGCCGGCTGATGGAGCCGAGGTTGGCCTGCAGGCTGAGGGTTTCACCCAGACCGAGGAAGTTGTTGGTCTGGTAGTTGAGGCCGATGAAGGCGCCGGACAAGCCGCTGACGCCGCCATTCATGCCGATCGAGTTCTTGCCCTTCTCCTTCACCTTGAGCAGCAGCTCGACGGTGCCGTTGTCGGGGTTCTGGTGTGCCTCAGTGTCCTGGTCAACCTTGAGCGGATCGAAGTATTCAAGCTGATTGAGGCGCAGGAGGCTGTACTCCCAGAGCTGGGAGTTGTAGACGGAGCCTTCGTCGAGCAGCAGTTCGCGGCGGATGACGCGGTCGCGGGTGATGGTGTTGCCGGTGAACTCAATACGCGAGACGTAGAACTGCTTGCCCTGATCGATATCCACCGCGAGAGAAACGGTCTTTTTCTGGTCGTCGTAGATGGGCCGCGGAATGGCTCCGAAGTTGATATAGCCAAGACCGCCGTAGGCCTTCTTCAGGTTCTCAAGACCCTTCTGAATATCGGTGGCGTTGAACCAGTCTCCATCCTTGATGGGGAAGGTTGCGCGCAGCGCCTTCACGTTGAAGTGCGGATCGTTACCGGTGAAGGTGATGGTGCCGAGCCGGTAGCGTGCACCCTCTTCAATGGGCATGCGGATATCGATGCGCTTGCCCTTGTTGGGGCGGAAGGTGAACCAGTTCAGGCCGCCCTGATCGCGGATCTGGGTCTGCGGCGTCTCGACGGCGGCGTTGGCGTAGCCCTTGTCACGATAAGCCTGGCGGACGCGCTCGGAGTCTTCTTCGAGCTTGGAGGCGTCGAAGGTCTGCGGAAACAAGTTCTCAAAGATGATGGAATAGGGAATGCCGATGGGCTTCAGGTTCTTCATCGAGCGGCGGAGGTAGCGCGCGCTCAGGTGGGCATTGCCCACGAACTGAATCTTGCCAACCTTCACCACCGGGCCTTCCTTGACGTTGAAGTTCACCTGTACCGAGGCCGGAGGAATGGTCTTTACCTCGGTCTTGATGGTGGCGAACTGGTGGCCATGCTCGGCTTCCATCTGCTTGATGACGGTCTCAGCGAGCTTGATCTTGGTGGCGTCGTACTGGCCATCTACCGACAGACCGACCTTGGCCTTCTTGAAGCGGTCAAGAACGTCGGACTGGGTGATGGAGTTGAGGCCCTTGTAGTTGATCTCGCGGATGTTGGGACGCTCGCGGACAAAGATGTCCAGGATGATGCCCTTCTCAGTGTCCTCGCGCTCGATGCGCAGGTCCTCGAAGTAGCCGGTGTTCCAGAGCGAGTTGAAGTCGCGCTCGATCGAGATGGGATCGTATGTGTCGCCGGCATGGGTAAACAGACGGGCCAGGATGGTTTCCCGGGGGATGCGGCGGTTGCCGATGACACGGATCTGGTCGATGGTCTGCGGGGTCTGCGCCAGTGCGGCGCCCGCCGTCAGGGTCAGCACGGCTATAACCACCATGCGGAAGAGTACCCGAGCGGCGCGGGAGAGAGAAGTGTGCTTGATCTTCACCGGGCTGGAGCCCTGCGGCGAGCACAAAGATTTCTGGTGCGGTCCATAGTTCAGCTTCACGAGAAGAATATGCACACCCTCATTGCTCAAAATCTGATCCTGCATCGAGGAAAGATGATTATATTTGACCGCGGCGACCCCGCCCAAACCCAGGGGCCATTACCGGCGCGCAAACAGTCTCTTCCCTCCCGGCATCTGCCTCAAGTTGTGCCAAGCCTGGCCGGCACGTCCGTCACAGGCTCAACAAAAACTCAAAGAAATACCGCGTCCTTCTTGCCCGCCGCGCATTTCGCCATCAGACACGGGTCAGGCTCCACGTCCGCCCCAGCCGCGCTACCGCTGCCGGCAACCGGGCACGTTGAGCACCCATTTCACAGTCTAACGGAACAAAGCGGTCCAAGACCTCTGTGCATCCGCCCTGCGCTTGGCAGTATTCTTTTTAGACGCGAGTCTTCCTAAAGGGCACCGCACCGGCCGGAGGAATTGAAAAGGTATGGAAGACCCGGAGGCGGAGACTCCGAGGCATGGATGAACGGGCGCAATCGGGGGTTGACTCGGTTTGGGGATTTTCCGCCGACCTGCTCGACGGGCGCACCATCCGGCTGGAAGAATATCGCGGCCATGTGCTGCTGATCGTGAATACAGCCAGCCGATGCGGATTTACACCTCAGTACGCTGGCCTCGAGGCCCTCTATCGCGAGTACCGCGACCGCGGCCTGGTGGTCCTTGGCTTCCCTTCCAATCAATTTGGCGCCCAGGAACCGGGGACGGCTGCTGAGATTGGAGCCTTCTGCCAGCAGAACTACGGGGTCAGTTTCCCGATTTTCTCAAAGATCGAAGTCAACGGCCCGAACGCACATCCGCTGTACCGGTTCCTGAAAAAGCGGCAACCCGGGACCTTCGGGTTCCTGAGTGGCGGGCGCATCTCCTGGAACTTTGCGAAGTTTCTCACGGATCGGGACGGCCGTGTCATTGCGCGGTACTCGCCTGCCACACGGCCCGAGGCGCTGAAGCCTGCAATCGAACAGCTATTGGCCGGCTAACCCTGTACGACTCACATGACGGGATGACCGACGACCAGATAATGTGTCTTTTCGCCGCCTGTGGACGTCTGATTTAACAGTGTCAGCCATTTTTTTCGGGCTTCGGACTTTTGCTTCCATCTTTCGACTACCATTGTAGATTCAATTGCAGTTGGGCCGGATCGCAGCAGAATGGCAATCCGGTTCGTAAACCCGGCGAGCCGGTCCGTACCCGACCCAAGCCGTTTCCAGACCGGATCAGGAATTCACGTGGGGAATTGGGCGACATGCACGTGCCGTCTTCTTGGAGAAAACGGCCCTTGAGAGCGTCAACTCACCCGACACCAATTCCTAATCCTGTATAACCCTCACCCGCGCGAGGTGTGGGCATTTCGGCCACGGCCTGTCGCAGCACCGGGGTAGGCCAACCGAGGAGCGAATACCAGCCCTATGATGTGGATTGTCCGGCTTGCGCTGCGGCGGCCTTATACCTTTATCGTCTTCGCGCTTCTGATCCTCATCCTGGGCACCTTCAGCATCGCGTCGATGCCGGTCGACATCTTTCCCAACATCGACATTCCCGTCATCACAGTCATCTGGCAGTACACCGGCCTCTCTCCCGAGCAGATGGCCGACCGCATTGTGAGCAACGTCGAGCGGGGCATGACCGTCTCGGTAAATGATATCGAGCACATCGAGTCCCAGTCTGTGGTTGGCAAATCGGTCATCAAAGTCTACTTTCAGCCCAATGTGGACATTGGCAGCGCACTGGCCCAGGTGACGGCCATCAACCAGGTAATGCTGCGTTCGCTGCCCGCGGGAGCGATACCGCCCTTCGTCAGCGAGTACAACGCGTCGAGCGTGCCGGTGTTGCAACTGGGTCTCTCAGGCCAGGGCCTTAACGAACAGCAGTTGTTCGATCTGGGCACCAACACCATCCGCATCCAGATCGCCACGGTGGAAGGCGCGCAGATGCCCTACCCACTTGGCGGCAAGATGCGGCAGATTCAGGTAGACCTGAATCTGGCTGCTCTACAAGCCAAGGGACTGTCTCCTGCGGATGTCGTCAGCGCCATCAGCACGCAGAACATCATTGCGCCCTCGGGAACGGTGAAGATCGACAAGTTCGAGTACCAGGTGGAGTCGAACTCAGCTCCGACGGTGCTCAACGACCTGAACAATCTGCCCATCAAAGCGGTGAACGGCACGGTGATTTATGTGAGAGACGTGGCGCACGTGCGCGACGGCAGTCCTCCGCAGACCAACATTGTGCGCGTGGACGGACACCGCGCCATCCTCATGAACATCATGAAGATTGGCCAGGCCTCGACCTTGGACATCATCAAAGGCGTCCGCTCCAAGATTAACGACATGAAGGGGAGCCTGCCTCCGGCGCTGCGTATTGTGCCGCTGACCGACCAGTCCATCTTTGTGCGTGGGGCCATCACCGGCGTAGTGCACGAGGCCATTATCGCGGCCTGTCTCACCGCGACGATGATTCTGATCTTTCTCGGGAGCTGGCGTTCGACGCTCATTATCGCGGTCTCCATTCCGCTCTCGATTCTGTGCTCGCTTACCGTGCTTTATGCACTGCACCAGACCATCAACATCATGACTCTGGGCGGACTGGCGCTGGCTGTGGGCATCCTGGTGGACGACGCTACGGTCGAGATCGAGAACATCAACCGGAACCTTGAAACAGGCAAGGAAATCGAACAGGCGATTCTTGACGGAGCCGCGCAAATCGCCACGCCGGCGCTGGTTTCCACGCTGGCCATCTGCATCGTTTTTGTGCCCATGTTCCTGCTCAGCGGCGTGGCACGGTATCTGTTCATTCCACTGGCCGAGGCCGTAGTTTTCGCGATGCTGGCCAGCTATCTGCTCTCCCGCACCGTGGTTCCCACCATGGCCCGCTATCTGCTCAAGGAGCACGACGACGCCGAAGTTGAGCGCAGGAAAAGAAGCCGCAATCCGCTTGTGCAATTCCAACTGGCCTTCGAGTATGGCTTTGAAAAGATGCGCCACGGTTATACACGCGTGCTCGCACTTTGTGTCGATCACTCCGGAACCTTTCTCATCCTGTTTCTGCTGATCATGGTGGCATCGCTCGGGCTGACGCCCGAGCTTGGCCAGGACTTCTTTCCTTCAGTGGACTCAGGGCAGTTCAAGATTCACGTCCGCGCGCACACCGGCACGCGCATTGAAGAGACGGCCAACCTCTGTGATCACATCGACGCCACCATCCGCAGCCAGATTCCCGCCGACGAGATTGTTTCGATCATCGACAACGTCGGCCTGCCTTACTCGGGCATCAACCTGACTTACTCCACCTCAGCTCCAATCGGGCCTGCGGACGCAGATATCCAGGTGCAGCTCACTCGGAAGCATCATCCGACCGATCTCTATGTGGAGCGGCTGCGCGACGTGCTGAATCGCGATTATCCCGGCGTGACTTTTTATGAATTGCCGGTAGACATTGTTACCCAGATTCTCAACTTCGGACTGTCTGCGCCGATCGACATGCAGATCATCGGCAACAACCTTGAAGGCAACCGCGAGCTGGCCGAAAAGGTGCTCGACGAAGCCCGCTATGTTCCCGGCGTGGCCGACGCACACATTCAGCAGCCGTTCAACTACCCCGCGTTAAATGTGAACGTGGACCGCACGCGCGCGGAGATGGTGGGCCTGACGCAGCAGAATGTGGCGCAGAGCATGCTGGTTGCGCTGAGCGGGAGCTTCCAGACGAGCCCCAACTTCTTTCTCGATCCAAGGAACGGGGTCTCGTATAACGTGGCTGTTCAGGCGCCGGAGTACAGGCTTGACTCGATGGCCGCGCTGAAGAGCGTGCCGGTAACCAGCGCGCAATCGAACCTGCTTGCACAACAGCCAGCCGACGCTGCGGCCACGGCTGCGCCCGGCGCTCCACGGCCTTTGCAGGTGCTGGGCAATCTGGCCGACATTCAGCCCGGTGTAGAGCTGGGCACGGTAAGCCACTACGATATTCAGCCGGTGATCGACATTTACGCTAACGTGGTGGGCACCGATCTGGGCAGCGTGACCCGCGCCATGGAGAAGATTGTCAAAGAACACCAGAAAGACCTGCCGCGCGGTTCGCACTTCACACTGCGCGGACAGAGCGAGACCATGTACAAGTCGTACATTGGCCTGCTGAGCGGACTGGCGTTCTCGATTCTGCTGGTCTACCTGCTGATTGTGGTCAATTTTCAGTCGTGGCTCGATCCGTTTCTGATTATCTCGGCGCTGCCAGCGGCGTTGGCCGGCATTGTCTGGTTCCTGTTCCTGACCAACACGAGGCTGAGCGTGCCGGCGCTGACAGGCGCAATCATGTGCATGGGCGTGGCCACTGCCAATTCGATTCTGGTGGTGAGCTTTGCGCGCGAGCAGATGGAGATTCTGGTGGGCGATGCGCGCCAGGCCGCACTGAATGCCGGCTTTGTGCGTCTGCGCCCGGTGCTGATGACCGCTCTGGCCATGATTATCGGCATGGTACCCATGGCTCTGGGCCTGGGCGACGGCGGCGAGCAGAATGCGCCGCTGGGACGCGCCGTGATCGGCGGCCTGCTGCTGGCCACAGTGGCTACGCTGTTCTTTGTACCCACATCTTTCGCATTCATTCATTCCCGGCTGGAGCGGCGGCGCAGGGCGCATCAGGGCTCTGCACCGGTTGCCAGCTTTGACGAATTCGACGACAGACCGGAGTAACAGTCTATGACCCACGACTCCCATTCAAACCCGCAGGCGGTTCACGGACATGAAACCGCACCCGATCACGAGCCAATCTCGCCGCGCAAGGCGCTTGCCGGAGCGAGCATCCTGGTTCTGATTGCGCTGGTGCTGGCAGGGCTCGGCATTCTGAGCCGCTGGCGCGCAGACAAGGTGCTGGCCGATCACACGACAGAGATGGCCGCGCCCACGGTGAGCGTGGCTGCGCCCAAACCGGGAGCGCCTGTGGATGAGTTTGTGCTGCCCGGCAACGTGACTGCCTATACCGACGCGCCTATCTACGCGCGCACCGACGGCTACCTGCTGCACTGGAACTACGATATCGGCGCGCATGTGAAGAAGGGCGATCTGCTGGCGACGATTGCGACGCCGGAGATCGATCAGCAGCTGGCGCAGGCGCAGGCCGATCTGGCTACTGCAGAAGCCACCGCCAATAACGCGCGCATCCAGGCGCAGCGCTACACCGGGCTGGTAAACTCCGACGCCGTTTCACGTCAGGACACGGACAACTTTGTGAACCAGGCTGCAGCCACGGCGGCTGCGGTGAAATCAGCACAGGCCAATGTGCAGCGGCTCAAGGAGCTGCAGTCGTTCGAGCAGATTCGTGCGCCGTTTGACGGCGTGGTGACGGCGCGCAAGATCGATGTCGGGCAGCTCATCAACCAGGGTGCAGGCGTCGAGCTATTTCACATGCAGGCGCTGCAGACTCTGCGCGTGTATACGAACGTTCCGCAGGTGTACTCGCAGACGGTCAAGCGCGGCTTGAAGATTCCGCTCACCTTCCCCGAGCACCCCGGCAAGACCTTTACGGGGACGCTGGTTCGCACTGCGGACGCAATCGATCCGACAAGCCGCACTCTGCTGGTCGAAATCGATGTGGACAACCGCTCGGGCGAACTGATGCCCGGCTCACTGGCACAGGTACACTTCAAGGCGCCCGCGAGCGGCCCCACCTTCTTTGTGCCTGCCGGGGCCATCATCTTCCGCAGGGATGGAGCGCAGATCGGCACCGTAGTCGATTCCAAGGATGGAAGCGTGGCGCATCTGGCGCCGATTGTGATTGGTAACGACGACGGAGCCACAGTGCAGATTATCAGCGGCCTGAATGCGAACGATCGCGTGATTCAGGACCCGCCCGACTCGCTGATTGAAGGCGAAAGAGTGACGGTTGTGAAGCCGGGCGAGCAGTCCGGGACGGAGAGCATGTAGCGATGGCGATGCCGCGCCGCGAAAGAATCAGCAGGCCCAACCGAGTTGCATCTTCACCTCGGCCACGAGGGATATTTGCGGCAAAGGCAGGCGTTGCGCTGTCCGCTTTGTGCATTCTTGCCGGCTGTAAACCTGTCGGGCCCAACTATCAGCGCCCCGCATATCAGGCTCCCGATGCTTACAAGGAAACGGGCGCGTCTTCCGTTGTTCCTCCGCCGAATCCTGCCAACGGAGGCTGGCAATCCGCGAATCCCTCAGACGGCATGCTCAAGGGCAAATGGTGGGAGATCTATCAGGACCCGCAGCTCAATGCCCTGGAAGAACGCATTGCAGCCACCAACGTGCAGTTGAAGCAGGCCGTTGAGACGTATCTGGCCGCGCGCGACCAGATCACTGCAGTGCGCGCCAACCTGTATCCGAACCTCTCGGCCGGTCCTGCGATCAGCCGCAACCGGGCTTCGGCGAACCGGCCGCTCATCCAGTCCAGCAGCGGCGCCGCTACCGATTACAACGAGTTCATCATAGGCGGACAGGCGAGCTGGGAACCTGACTTCTGGGGCCGCATCCGCCGCAGCGTGGAACAGGCACGCGCCAGTGCGCAGGCCAGTGCAGCGGATGTAGCGACCGTTGACCTGAGCCTGCATGCCGAGATGGCGGCCGACTACTTTGCGCTGCGCGGGCTCGACTCGCAGATCAAGCTGCTCACCGACACGGTAGCCGATCTTGAACACCAGCTCGATCTGACGAAGCAGCGCCTGAAGGGCGGCGTGGCCACGGATGTAGATGTTGCGCAGGCGCAGACCCAGCTTGAGACAGTGCGCGCGCAACTGGTGGACGCGGGAGTGGCTCGCGCGCAGTTTGAGCACGCCATCGGCACGCTGGCCAACTACAATCTGCACGACTTCAGCATTTCACCGTCGCCGCTCAATCTTGCGCTGCCTAAAGTTCCGCTCGGCGTGCCTTCGCAACTGCTCGAGCGACGGCCTGACATTGCCGGAGCCGAGCGGCGTGCCGCGGCTGCCAATGCTCAGATCGGCATTGCCGTAAGCGCATACTACCCCACTATCGGCCTCACCGGAAGCGGAGGCTTTGAGAGCACCAACCCCGGCACGTGGATTCAGGGACCAAGCTCGCTATGGACGCTTGGCGCACAGGCTGCCGAACTGCTCTTCGATGCGGGGCAACGTCACGCGCTGACCGACCAGGCTCGGCACCTGTATGAGGCGCAGTCGGACGCGTATCGCAATACCGTCTTTCAGGCCTTTGAGGATGTCGAGGACCAACTGTCTACACTGCGCATCCTGGAACAGGAGTCTACGGTCGAATCGAATGCAGTAGCCGCGGCGCAGCGCTCTTTCGATCTCTCAAACCAGCGCTACAAAGGCGGCGTGACCAGCTATCTTGAAGTGCTCACGGCGGAGACGACGCTGCTCGCAGATCAGCGTGCAGCTATTGACATCGAGAGCCGCCAGTTTGCGGCCAGTGTCGGGCTGGTGCGCGCGCTGGGCGGTGGGTGGGATGCGACGCAGTTGCCGAAGTGATAAAGACAGGGAATAGGAAATAGGGAACAGAAACGGGTGCTTATCTGGTTAGCTTGTTCATCATTGTGACGAGCATTCGACCGACCTCGTCCGCAAGGTTCTCAGCCGAATGCCGCGCTTCATCTGAACCGAAACCGAGGCCCGCCGCAATTATCAATTGAGTCTGCACCTCGCCGTTTGAACCTCTGGCATGCTCTAGAAACTGGATGTACTCTCCTTTTGTCGATCTGCCATAGCCCTCGGCAATATTGCTCGCAACTGGGACGGATGCCCGGCGCATTTGATTCGTCAAACCAAAGCGCTCGGATGAGGGAAACATGGCCGTAAGTTTGTAGATTGCCAAACTCATCTCGACGGCCCGTTGCCACACCACCAGATCTTTAAATGATCCGCTCGTAGCTCGCCGCCCGCGCACATTTGTGTTTATCTATTCCCTTCTTTTCTGTTCCTACCGCTTCACAGCATCCTGCGCCAGATGCGAGTAGGCGGTGTCCGGTACGCGCATCATCGAGTGCCCGGGCGCCTGCCACAGCAGAATCGGAGCATCGCCGCTTCCCTGGTGAAGGCCTTCAATGTGAAGGGTATGTTTGCCGGCGCGCAGGCCGATCGAGCCCTGGGCATAGCGCGCGGCGTTGCCCGGCGATCCACACACCTGCCCGAAGGGCGGTCCTGTTCTGGCCACTTCAATGCCATCGATGAGCACGCGGCCACCATCGCGATCGATGAGTCCGAAGGTGTAGCCGCCATCGGCAGGAATATCGATCAGACCGTCCCATGCAGCGGCGTAGCGAGTGAATCCATGTGCATTTGCATCGATGCCCGTTGAATCGCCGGCAAAAGCGGCGTGCTGTTGCGTAAGATCGGGCAGCTCCGGCCACTCGCCGGGATAGATGAGATAAGTTAGCCCGATGCGGACGGAGCCGGTCACACTTGCCGCGGCCTGCCAGTGCGCAACGGCAACCATGTCCTGCTCTGCCCAGTCCTGGTTCCGTGCAGCGTCGGTTACATGCAGCAGCACACGGAATCTGCCTGCGCCGTCTGCTCCGTCCAGGTCTGTGCCGTCGGCGTCAGGAAACCTGTGGCGCACACGCCAGCCTTCCGCCTGTGTGCCGTCACCGAAGGTCCATGTGTAGTGAGCGTGCGGCAGGCGCTGCGCCGTGAATGTAACTTCCTCGTCCGGCGTGAAGGCCGCGGGTTCGAAGACGAAGGCCGCAGCGGGCATGTGATCCGCCACAAACTTTGGCGGCGCCGCGCCACCTGAAACTTCAAGCGGCATGGCTGCCGCGGAGTCCACGCGTGCCTGCCCATATTTCACGTTGTCGAAGGTTACGTCGGATACGTCGCCCTTAATTGTGGACGAAACCAGCGGCGGCTGCCCGAGCACCCAGATATTACGGAAGGTAACTCCGTGCACGCCTGGCTGCTGCTGTTCAATCTGGGCCAGCGAGTACCAGTTATCCACGAAGATATTTTCGAAGCTGATGCCGGAGTGTTCACCCTGAGCGCCGTTTGCACCCCAGAGTCCGAGCAGCCCAAAGCTCTGCCCGCACGCGCCGATGCCGCCATGCAGAACGTCGGAGTCGCGCAGCGTAAAATTTCTCGAATTGAAGATCTTCTGCGGCCATCCGATACGAACGATATTTGAAATGCTTGTAGAAAGCTCGCTGTTCTCGACAAGAATGTTTTCGACATCGTGGCCGGGCCGCACCAGGTCAGCCTCTGCATAGCCATCCCAGTTACCCACCATCGCCAGATCATCGTCTGAAGCACGCAGAAAGGAGTTGCGCACAACCGCATCACCGCCGCCCAGCCAGTCCATGCCATCCTGATTTGCATTCCCCTCGTTGCCGCCTACGACGCGCAGATCGTCATAAGTAAATCCGGTGGAGTCCTTCATCTGGATCGACCACGTGCGCGAACGGATGATGCAGGTGAGCCCGTCGATCTCAACATCGTGCGACTGATAGGCCGCCACGCAGTGCCAGTCGTGCTTCTGCATCCAGCCATCGTCGTTCGCGGGGTCCTGCGGCCCTTCATAGACAATGGTTCCACGTCCAAGCACCTTCACGTGGTCGACGTTCCACAGATTCAGGCTGCCGAAGATGTAGGCCCCCGGATTGAGATAAATGGTGTCGCCGCTCTTTGGATTCAGGCTCTCGCGATGCACGCCGGCAGGAATAACGAGAACATTTGACCCCTCGGGCGGCGGGGCCGGCGGTGAACCGGCAAAGAGAAACAGCATGGTGGCGCGATTGAGAAAGTCGCCGGGCCGCGAGATGGCGAGCTTCACCGGGCCGGGAATTTTGAAGCGGATCGTCTGCCCGTCGCGCTGAGCGCGCAGACCCAGCCGCCATGGCTCGATATCGACACCGCGATTCCAAAAGCCCGGCTCGGCGGCGGTGATGGCAATCTCTGCCGGGCCTGTTGTATCGAAGCTGACAATCTCATAGTTTGAGGCTGCGTGCGCAACATCCACAGGCTTGCCGTTCACGGAGACGGTAAAGACCGTGGTACGCATCTCCTCCGGCACCGCCGCGGCGTAGATGCGCGTGGCGGCGCGCAGTGTGGAAGGAACGAGCAAAAAAACCAGAAACAGCGCGCGCAAAACCGACAACCGACGAGACTCCGGCAGAGAGAGTGGGGGAACAGTTCAATGTAGCACCCAGCGGTAGCACTCAGCGGGCGGGTTCGGTGCTCAGGCCTTCAGCGCGCAAAGAGGCTCAAGAGAACAGCCTCGCCCATGGCTTTGTAGCCAGCAGGCGACGGATGCAGATGATCGTTGCAATCGAATGCAGGCAGCAGGCGGTCGAGCTGTGCCGGATCGCGCACCACCTTGTCGAAGTCGACCACGGCATCGAAGTGACCCGCTGCGCGAATCCATGCATTCACGGCTTCGCGGTCGGCTTCATTGGCTGCAGCGGGATGGTAGTACTCAGAGCCGACATAAGGCGTAATCGTGGCTCCAATTACCCGAATGCCGTGCGCATGCGCCCGCGCAATGATCTGCTGATAGACACCAATCATCCGCTGCACCAGGGCCGCGTGCTCGGCCGGCGTTGCTTCGCCCGTGCGCGAGAGCGCGCCGAGATCGTTCACGCCCTCAAAGACAATCAGCCATCGCACTCCGGCCGGGGCCAGTACGTCGCGATCGAAGCGCGCCAGTACATTAGGGCCGAGACCGTCTGTGAGCAGATGATTGCCGCCGATGCCCTGATTCGACACGCCGATGTTGCGTGTCTTAGGCGACTGCTGCAGTTGCCGCGCAAGCACATCGGTCCAGCGGTCGTTGCCATTGGTGGTGGCGCCGTGGCCGTCGGTGATGGAGTCGCCGAGCGCTACGACGGACGCGGCTCCGGGAGTTGCCTGAACGTCAATGGCGCTCACCTGATACCAGTGGTCCACTTTACCGGCTTCAGCAAGAGTAGCGGCGCTGACAGCATCTCCGTGCACGTAGTACGACGTGGCGCGAGAGCCGGGATGACCTGTCTCGCGCGCAGGGGGCTCGTCGAGATGAAAGCTGATGGCAACGTCAGAGAGCGCGGCGACGGGAAACGTGACGGGGTCTGAGATATATTCGGCTCCCGGCGGCACCGTGACATCGCTGACGCCGTTGAAGGTGAGCGCACGGTCCGTGGCTGGATCGATGGCGGACGAGTCGGGCGCGAGAGGCCGAGCGATGTGGACCGAGGTGAAGTGCAGCGGCTCGGTTCCAAATGCGTTGGAGAGGTGCACACGCAGCGCAGGCCCGCCTATCGAAAGATGAAAGAGCTGACGCAGAGTAGCGTCACGCAGGTCGTCCGCAGGCAGCGCGTTTTGCGGCTCGGGAATCTGCTGCGATGCGCCCCAGGTGGCGACCCATGCAGCGGCAGGCGGCTTTTTTGCGGCGCACACAGCACCAGTTGCCAGGAGCGAGGCCGTCAGAAGAACTTTGCAAAGATTTTGCGTCGAAAGCATGGTTCTCGGATTAGTATTGGTCCTGAAGTAAATCGCTTTTCGGAAGCAAGCTTATCACCTCCCGGAGGCATGTGGTGAGTTTTCGTATCGATTCGTCTCTTCGTCTTGCCTGTTTTTGGGCTGCCATGGCCGGCGCCGTTGCCGTTTTTGCGCAAAACCCCACGCCTCCGGTCACTTTCACTGCCGAGCAGGATCACCAGAACATGATGGATCAACTCGGCATTCAGGCGCTGAGGCCCGGTCCGAGCGGCGATGAAAAGGCTCCCAACCACGCCAACTACGACGAATCGGTGGCAAATCCCTACCCGAATCTGCCCGATCCGCTCACGCTTGAGAATGGGGAAAAGGTCACGACAGCAAAGCAGTGGTGGCAGGAGCGGCGGCCGCAGATTATCGATGGGTATTCAGAATATGTATATGGTCGCGTCCCGAAGGATATCCCACACGTGACCTGGGCGGTGACGGCGGTTGATCACGAGATGATCGGCTTCAATCCGGTTATTGCTAAGGATCTCATTGGCACGGTGGACAACTCGGCGTATCCGGCGATCAGCGTGAAGATCCATATGACGCTGGTGACTCCGGCCAATGCAAAGGGCCCGGTCCCGGTGCTGATGATGTTTGGCCGCGCCGGCTTCCCTGCTCCACATGAGCCTTCGCCCGAGGAGTTCGAACGCATCAATGCAGCGTGGAAGGCGGTGCTCATTCAGCAGGACCCATCGCTCAAGCAGGTATTCGACGAGCATCCGGCATGGGAGCCGGTGAAGGCTACGCCCTTCCAGTTTCCGCAGCTTAACGAGGATGGCGGCCTGCCGAATACATGGCAACTGATTGCGGACGGCTGGGGCTTTGTGCTCATTGATCCGGCCAGCGTGCAGGCCGACAACGGCGCCGGCATTACGCGCGGCATCATTGGCCTGGTAAACAGGGGCCAGCCGCGCAAGCCTGACGACTGGGGCGCACTGCGCGCCTGGGCGTGGGGCGCAGGGCGAGGACTCGACTATCTTGAGACCGATCCGGCAGTGGATGCAAAACACGTCGGCATTGAGGGCGTTTCGCGTTACGGCAAAGCGGCACTTATTACGATGGCTTTCGATGAGCGTTTCGCCATGGTGCTGGTGGGCTCGTCGGGCAAAGGCGGGGCTACCCCGCTGCGCCGCAACTACGGTGAAGCGGTGGAGAGTCTTACGGGCGGCGAGTATTACTGGATGGCCGGCAACTTTATGAAGTACGGCGCCTCGAAGGCCACTTTCGGCAGCATGAATCCGGGCGATATTCCGGTAGATTCAAATGAGCTGATCGCGCTGTGCGCGCCGCGGCTCACGTTTATCAGCTATGGCATTCCGGCTAAAGGCGATGCACACTGGCTGGACCACCAAGGCAGCTATATGGCCACGGTGGATGCCAGCCGCGTGTGGGAGTTGCTGGGCGCGAAAGGTCTTGGCGTCAGAGAGGACTACCACACGGCAAAGATGCCTCCGGTGAATCAAGGGCTGCTGGACGGGCAGCTAGCGTGGCGGCAGCACGACGGCGGACACACTGATGCTCCGAACATGAAGTACTTCATTCAGTGGGCAGATAAGTTTATCGGACATAAATAGCCGATCTGATTCGATCCGGGGAATCGCGGTTGGCGTATCGATTTGAGTAAGCGGACGATTTAATTTTCGGCGGGCGAACCGCTTCGTGTGGCGGCTGGTTTTCCACGGTCCTGTGCAGCCTTCAGCTTGCTGAAGATCGATTCCTGTTCCGCCTTGTGAATGGATTTCGTTTTCTCAAATTCAGCTTTTGCCTCTTCCTGCTTTCCCATTGCCTGGTAGAGACGCGCCAGTCTCCAGTGCGGATCCTGGTCATTGGGCGACAACCGGATTGCCGTTTTGAACTCCTTCACGGCGTCTATCTGGCGGCCGCGATTGGCATAGAGGATGCCGAGAACGACATGTGCTTTCTCGATGCCCGCATCGATTTGAATGGCCTTCTCGGCCAATGGAAATGCCTCGTCCTGTTTGTCCAGATGAATATCGGCATCTGCCCAGTATGCGAGCGCCTGAGCACTCTCAGGTACGTTCTCCAACTCTGCCT
>DASZXD010000312.1:0-18253 GCA_035546015.1 Occallatibacter sp. | reverse complement strand
TCGTTGCCCGTTTCACGAGGAACGAAGGCCAAGATCAGGAACATCATGAGTGCTCTGTATAGTCACGCGCAGCGTTGGGAATGGACCACATCCAACCCCATCACGCACGTGCGTCAGAGCGCCAAGCGTTCCCGAGTTCCGACGGTTCTCGATCCAGAGGAACTGAAGGAGTTTGTGGCAAATCTGGCGGACCCGGCCAAAACGGCGGTGCTGCTGGGTGCTTTGACAGGCCTACGGGTGGGAGAACTGCTCGGCCTCAAGTGGTCCGACATCGATTTCGAACAGCTTGAAATCCGTGTCACCCGCGACGTGGTCAAGCAGCGGATCGAGCGATGCAAGACGGAAGCTTCGAAGAAACCGGTTCCCATCGATGCGGAACTGGGAGAAGCGCTCTGGTCGTGGCGGCTTCATTGCCCCTACAACCAGCAGGACGACTGGGTGTTTGCCAGCCCTCACGGCAAAGGCAAGCAGCCGTACTGGCCGAGTTCGCTCTACCGGGTGTATCTCAAGCCGGCACTAGAAGCCGTTGGCATTACGGAGCCGGTGGGCTGGCACACCCTGCGACATAGCTTTGGAACTCTGATGAAGGCGAACGGTGAAGACGTAAAGACAATTCAGGAACTTCTCCGCCATGCCAACTTCAAGGTGACCATGGACGTGTATACGCAGGCAGTGACGAAGGTAAAGCGGACTGCGCACAGCCGAGTGGCACGGCAGATCATGGGACCGATACAAAGCAAGAAAAAGGAGGAGAACGGGGATGAATAAGTTCGGCTATTCGTTATCGAACCCTTTCAAACCCTCGGGTTTTGGCTCGATCTTCTCTAAGTTCTTTATTTTGTTGGCGTCCCCGACGGGATTTGAACCCGTGTTATCGCCGTGAAAGGGCGGTGTCCTAGGCCGGGCTAGACGACGGGGACGCGATGGGAAGGCACGAAAACAGTCCGCAAAGCGGTCCGATGCGCCTTATAAAGGCTATCAACTCGTCAAAAGAGTGTCAAAAATGCGAACTACTGCCACGCAGTTCTGATTGCGGAGAAAGCCGCTATTGCCCATCGAACAGTGCTGTGAGTACTCAAAACAGGTTTTAGCCGGCAATTACCAGAGGGCTGCCGCGCCCGGATTATCGTTAGATCTTGGCCTAGGCTGATTGACAGCCAGGCTTATCCGGTTCACAAGTTCATCACCGCCCCTGTGGAAATGGAACCACAGCCGCCTGTAAGTCGTATAAAAATGTTATAGGTATCGAATGCTGGAGGAGAATCTACCCTCTGGATCGATTCAGTTACCGGTGGGCAATGTTATTTTGCACCGCGAAGCAGGGCACCGGCGTCAGATATCCAAGAGTTTCTTGCATAGGCCGTTCGCCGGAGGTGTGAACGGCCTTCCAGACCGGGTGGCGGGCGGTGAAAAACCGCAGTCCAGCCGCTCAGGCAGCCTGCACAGACAAGACTGTAGCTTGTTAATACGTTTAGAGAAGCTGGGCCTGATTGCCCAGCCGGGGGAAGAGTCGAGTGACCCAAAGTATGCTGAAACACATTGTGGGCAGCAGCATTCTAGTCCTGGCGGGGCTGGCGGCTACCGGATGCCAGAAAAAACCTGCTGCGCCGGCCGCTGGCGCCGGCATGCAGGCCATGCCAGTGCAGACGGTTTCGGTTTCCATGGCACCTGTGCCACAGAGTAGTGAGTACGTGGCCACCATCAAATCCCGGCGCTCGGCCACACTGATGCCGCAGGTAAGCGGCGTGCTGACCTCGATCCTGGTCAAATCAGGCGACGTGGTAAAGGCTGGCCAGGAGCTGATGGTGATCGACCCGCGGCAGCAGCAGGCGATGGTCGACTCACAGCGCGCCACCGAGCAGCAGAAAAAAGCTGTTTATGACTTCAACACCATCGAGGTCGAACGTCAGCGCAAGCTCTTTGAGGCCGGTGTAACCAGCCGCGATGCCTTTGATCAGGCGCAGCAGGCTTATCAAAACTCGAAAGCCGACTATCAGTCGGCGGTGGAGTCGCGCAAGACACAGGAACAGTTGCTCGGCTATTACACCATTCGTGCTCCATTTGATGGCATCGTGGGCGATATTCCGGTCCACGTGGGAGACTACGTTTCGCCGCAGTCTGCAACCAGCTCCTTGCTGACCACAGTGGACGAGAACAAGAACCTCGAAGCCTACATCTACATTCCGACAGAGAGGGCGCCCGAGGTACGGATGGGGCTCGGTGTGGACCTCTACGACAGTTCCGGCAATCTTGTTGAAAAGACCAACGTGGACTTCATCTCGCCGCAGGTTGACGGCAATCTGCAGGGCATTCTGGTCAAAGCGCCGGTCAGCACCAAGCCCGGCATGTTCCGCAATGCACAGATCGTGAAGGCGCGCATTGTATGGAGTGCTGCACCCATGGCGGTGGTTCCTGTGCTGGCTGTCTCGCGGTTGGGTGGACAGACTTTCGTCTATGTGGCCGAGGGACAGGACGGCAAATACATGGCCCGGCAGCGGCTGATTACTGTAGGCGACACCGTGGGCAACAGCTACGCGGTTCAGAGCGGCCTGAAAGACGGCGATAAGGTGATCGTGTCAGGGACACAGTTCCTGATGGATGGCGCGCCGGTGATGCCGTTGCCGCCTGCACCTGCAGCCGCCGGTCAAGCCTCTGGTCCAGCTCCGGCAAACGGCGCGCAGGGCGCAGGAATCTAGAAACAGTTTCATCTTCATCCGACCGTCAGCTCATTCAAGCTGTACGAGGAGAACTGCGAGGGGTTCGTGGTTGATTTTTTTATTCACCGGCCGGTGTTTGCAACCGTTTGCGCTCTGCTGATCATTCTTGCCGGAGCGGTGTGTATTCCAACGCTGCCAATTTCACTGTATCCGCAGCTTGCACCGCCTCAGGTTACCGTCACCAGCAACTATGTGGGAGCAAACTCACGCGTAGTTGAGTCTGCCGTAACCATTCCTCTCGAAGAGCAGATCAACGGCGTGGAAGGCATGCGCTATATTTCGTCGACAAGCTCGAACGACGGAACCAGCGCCATTACCACCACTTTTCGTACGGGCTACGACCTGAACATTGCCGCCGTAGATGTGCAGAACCGCGTGGCCTCAGCGCAGGGCCGCCTGCCGCAGGCAGTCAAAAACACTGGCGTTACCATCACCAAGGCGAACTCGAATTTCGTATTTGCCGCGGCATTTATTTCGCCTGATGGCCGCTATTCAAATCTGTTCATCAGCAATTATGTGGATGTCTACGTAAAAGATGCGCTCAAGCGTATTCCTGGCGTGGGCGATGTGCTTATCTTTGGTGAGCGCAAATATGCCATGCGCATCTGGCTCGACACTGACAAGCTGGCCGCGCGTAATTTGACCGCAGCCGATGTAGTGAATGCGCTGTCGGAGCAGAACGTCGAGATTCCAGCTGGGCAGGTGGGACAGCCGCCTGCCGATCCGCAACAGAAATATCAGATCACGGTGAGTGTGGTTGGCCGCCTTTCCGATCCGGCTCAGTTCGATGACATCGTAATCAAGAATGACCCAGCGGGCATTGTGCAGCTGAAAGATGTAGGCCACGCCGAGCTAGGCGCAGAAACCTATTCCACCGATCTGCGCTTCAACGGCCAGGCAGCAATCGGCGTGGGTGTGCAACAGTTGAGTAATGCCAACGCGCTGCAGGTGGACCGCGACGCCAAGGCTGCGCTCGACGAACTTTCCAAATCGTTTCCGCCTGGACTCAAGTACGTGATCCCGTTCGATACGACGACGGTCGTCGGCGACTCGATCGGCGAAGTGGTCAGCACGCTGGGCGAAGCCATTCTGATCGTCATCGGGGTCATCTTTCTCTTTCTACTCGATTGGCGCGCAACGATTATTCCGGCCGTCACCATTCCGGTGTCACTCATCGGCACGTTCGCCTTCATCAGGATCTTCGACTTCTCGATCAACGCGCTCACCATGTTTGGCATCACGCTTGCCACAGGTCTTGTGGTTGACGACGCCATTGTGGTGATTGAGAACGTGCAGCGCCATATTGCTGCTGAGCACTGTGATCCACACAAAGCCACTTCAGATGCTATGCGTGAGGTCACCAGCGCGGTTATCGCCACGTCGCTGGTGCTCATTTCGGTGTTTGTGCCGGTTTCGTTCTTCCCAGGAACTACCGGCATTCTCTACCGCCAGTTTTCCATCACCATCGCATTCTCCATTGCTATTTCGGCATTCAATGCTCTCACGCTTTCGCCGGCCCTGGCTGCGTTGTTCCTGCGTGGTGAAGAAGAGCGTCCGCACCAGCTTGACTTTCTGCGAATTCGCCCGTTATCAAGCGCCTTTGCCGGCTTTATTCATGGAGCTGATGCAGGCATCGGCTGGATGGCCAGAACGTACGCCAGAATCATTCACAGGGCGTTGCGCCTGCGCTATCTTCTTCTGCTGATCTTTGCAGGCGGCCTCACCGCGACGGTCTACATGTATCAGCACGTGCCCACGGCCTTTTTGCCCTCTGAAGACCAGAACTACCTGATGTGCATTGTGCAGACGCCGCAGGGAGCATCGCTGAGCTACACAAGCGGTGTTGCTGAAAAGGCGACCGAACTTATCCGCCAGAACAAGGATGTCTACGGCACATTCGCTGTCATGGGCTTCAGCCTCAGCGGCGGCAGCTCGTCGAACTTCGGTGTGATCTTCGTACCTCTCAAATCGCAGGACGAGCGCAAGAAGGAGGGTCCCGGGCACACCGCTGCTGAAATTCAAGCCAAGCTGGCGCCGCAGCTCTTCGGAGTACCCGGCGGCCTGGTTGTACTCGTCGAGCCACCTGCGGTTCAAGGCCTTGGTACCTACGGTGGATTCGCGTTCGAATTGCAGGACCTGGGACGCAACACGCTAGGCGATCTCGATCGCGTTGCCCACCAGATTGTTGGCGCCAGCATGGCGTCGGATAAAATCACCAATCTGTACACGAGCTATACGTCGAATGATCCGCAGTTGCTGGTCTCCATCGATCGTGAGAAGGCAAAGACGATGAATGTCTCGCTGGACCAGATCAGCTCAACGCTGAGCGTGTTCATGGGATCGGCTTATGTGAACGACTTCGACTTCAATAACCGCTCGTATCGCGTCTACGTGCAGGCCGACCAGAAAGATCGCATGACGCCGGCCGATCTGCGCCGGTTCTACGTGCGCTCGGGTTCGGGACAGATGATCTCGCTCGACAATCTGGTCACGATCGAGCAGTCGTCTGGGCCGCAGGTCATCAACCACTACAACCTCTTCCGCTCCGCTGAAATCGATGGCCAGCCAAAGCCCGGCGTCAGTTCAGGCGACGCACTGAAGGCTATGGAAGAGCTGGCCAAAAAGACAATGATGCAGGGCATGAGCTACGAGTGGACCGGGCTCTCGCTCGAAGAGATTGAGTCTAGCGGCAAAGCGATCGTCATCTTTGGCCTTGGCATCCTGGTGGTCTATCTCACGCTCTCAGCACAATACGAGAGCTTTGCTCTGCCGTTCATCATCCTGCTTGCTGTGCCCATGGCGGTTCTGGGCGCACTGAGTCTCGTATCGCTACGCGGCTTGTCCAATGACGTGTATTGCCAGATCGGACTCGTGATGCTCATCGGGCTCTCGGCAAAGAACTCGATCCTGATTGTTGAGTTCGCTGAGCAATTGCGACGGCAGGGCCGTTCGATCACTGAAGCGGCAATTGAGGCCGGAGAGTTGCGTCTGCGACCGATCCTCATGACCTCGTTCGCCTTTATTCTCGGCGTCCTGCCACTGGTCTTCGCCACCGGCGCAGGCGCTTTGGGACGGCGTTCGGTGGGAACCACGATTGTGGGCGGTATGTTGCTCTCTACAATCCTTAACCTGATCTTTATACCGGTTCTCTACGTCATCCTGAGTTCGCTGCTGGCGCGCATCCCTAAGAGGACTGCACCCGCTGGCTGCTGAGATACCGGCGTACGCGTCAAGCCCATCCTTTCCGTATGTATTGCGGCAGGGATGGGCTTTTTTGCGTTTATTGTTTAGTGCGGTGCGCGATGATGCAGTCCCTGATGCGGTCGTAGACTGCGCTGGTTACTATGCCACGGTCCAGCAGGTCCTGCTTGCTGCGATACGGCCTGAAGCGCACGATGCGCGCAGCCCATATGCGTGTCATGCCGGGAACCTTTAGTAGCTCATCGACAGTGGCATGGTTGATATCCACACGCGCATCTGGCGTGGGAACCGAGTTTACCCGTCTCCCGGATAGCTCTTCCGCCGAGTTGACGCCACGCGTTGCGCCAGCGGCGTTTGCAGCCGGCAAGCCCGTCCAACCGGAGCACGCAACCGCCGCGGCCAGCAACAGAGCCTGTGATCGCCTTCGCACGGCTCAATTTTCCTCTTCCCGCCGATTGACCGCAAGACGGAAATGCCGCCTCTGAGCGTCTCGCCGGTTGCATGCTGGCCTGCAAGGCCGATGTGCTGTAAGAATGAAGCCATGGCCAACTCCCCCGCTCTTCCAGCGCATAACGGACCTTCCGGCGCTCATACGCTTGGCAAAGTCAGGGTCACGTTGCTGCTTGTGCTGCTCGCACTTCTGGCTATGTGCATCTTCTTTTCGTGGACCACGCGCGGTGCCATGTCTACGCTCCCATCTTTGAATCGGAGAGGAGTGGCAGGCAAAGCGACTGCAGCGCAGACACTTGTCGATCTGCGGCCCTGGCAGACGGCCGAGGCTCTGGCGCCAATGGCAGTTACCGCAGAGGAGAAAGAGTACGCGAGCGAAGCAGAAAGCCTTGCCGATCACGAGGTAGACCAGGCCTTTGCCGCGGCACTGCGAACGGCAAGTTTAGCAGCGCAACACCGCACTCTTACGGGAGAAGCCCTTGCGCTTTCGCAAAAAGTGGCTCAGCTGCAACAACTCAAGCAGCAAGACCAGGCGCTGGTCGACAGCTTGCAGGTGAAAGCGTCGAAGGCCGGCGGGAGTGCCGATAAAGATGCAGTACCTGACTCCACGGGGGGCGACCTTGAGGTTGCCAAAGCCCAGCTTGGCTTGGATACAGACGAACTGGCCGATGCTCAGCGGGATCTCGCGCGTGCCTCAGGTGACAACAGCGGGCGCATTCAGGATGAACTGGCTGCCCACGAGGCTGCCATGCGTCAATATGACAGCGAAGTAAAGAGCGGCGGACAGATCGCTGTCCTTTCTGTCGCGCAGAACGGCACACTGGCCCGGCGGATCAAGGCGTGGTTCAGTCAGCAGGAACGCTCCGGCCTGATCGAGCAAGCACTCCAGGAGGCACAGGACGATGCGAACAGGCTGACTGCAGAGCATAATGCGCTCGAATCCACGGCCAACGCGGCTGCCACAGCAGCTGCGGGCGCTGCTTCCGATCGCGCAACCAGGCTTGCGAACCTCAGCGATCGCAGCGTCGAGCGCCAGATTTTAAGCATTGACGACGATCGCATCCAGACCGAGCAACAACTTGTGAGTGTCTACTCCAAGTGGCAGACTCAAGTGGCACTGCAGCACCGCATCGTACTTCACCTTATAGTGCAGTCGCTCATGCTCATTCTCTTCATCCTTATTGGAATGGTGGTGTGCGATACGCTGGTGCGGCGCCTGATGGCCCATCCGGCCCTTGACCGCAGGCAGATGCGCACACTGCGCAGTGTTCTTGAAATGAGTATTCAGGTGGTGGGCGTGCTGCTCATTCTGCTCGTGGTCTTTGGCTCGCCGCAGCAGACTCCAACTATTCTGGGCCTGACCACCGCGGCTCTCACCATCGCGCTGCAGGACTACATCGTTGCCTTCCTCGGCTGGTTCGTGCTGATGGGTAAGAATGGCATTCATGTTGGTGACTGGGTTGAGATCAATCGGGTGGGCGGAGAAGTGACCGAGATCGGGCTCATGGCCACAACGCTGCTTGAAACCGGAGGTGTGGCCGGGGAAGGGCACCCGACTGGCCGTCGCATCTCGTTCATGAACAGCTTTGCAATCCGCGGCCAATACTTCAATTTTTCAACGGCCGGCCAATGGATGTGGGACGAGATCGCAATCAGCCTGCCTTCTTCTACTGACATCCACACCGCTATAGAAAAGATCCATCAGGCAGTGTCGGAAGAGACCGAGGAAAGCTGGCGCACAGCAGAGCGGGAGTGGAAACACGCAACCCGCGAAGAAGGACTGGGCCGCTTCAGCGCCGCTCCCGTAGTGAACCTGCGCCCAACTGGAACAGGCACAGACCTTCAGATTCGCTATGTAACCGCGGCTTCAGAGAGATTTGCGGTGCGCAATCGCCTTTATCAACGCGTTGTTGAACTGCTTCACGCGCCGCAGGATACGCCCATCGTCGGGAAAAATTCGATTTGACAATGGCAAGGGGTTACCTTTAGCTTTGAATGTAGATGCAGAGCAGCCGCCATTACGGGCATCACCACCATCATGGAACCTCCATGCCGGCGGACTGCCATGGCCTGAACTAAACGGCCAGAGAGATCAGGAATCACCCGAGCCCGCCGGCGACAGACGCCAGCGGGTTTTTTAGTGCCACAAATCTCAACCAAGGATTTAGACCGTGGAACGGATTGATTTTGAAAAGATGGACGGACTTGTCCCGGGCATCGTGCAGGATGCACGCACCGGCGAAGTACTGATGCTGGGATTCCTGAATCCCATAAGCTATGCCAAAACCCTCGAGACCGGCTTTGTCACTTTTTGGAGCCGCACCCGCCAGAAACTTTGGATGAAGGGTGAAACCAGCGGCAATCGGCTGCGTGTGGTTTCCGCTTCAACCGATTGCGACAACGACACGCTGCTCTTTCGCGTGGAGGTTGAAGGCGATGGTCTTGTCTGTCATGAAGGCACAGTGAGCTGCTTCACGCGCCTGGTAACGCTCGACGCGGAGAAAGCCGAGGCTGCCCGTGGCTGACAAACTTCGTCTTGGCATTCCCAAAGGTAGCTTGCAGGACGCAACCATTGCGCTCTTTAAGCGCGCAGGATGGAACATCTACGCGGACGGCCGCTCCTACTTTCCTTCGATTGACGACAAAGAGATCGAGTGCATGCTCATTCGCGCGCAGGAGATGGCTCGTTACGTGGACCATGGCGTGCTCGACGCCGGCCTCACCGGCATTGACTGGGTGGTGGAGAGCGGTCTGGATGTGCCAAGCGTGACCACTCTTACCTATGCAAAGCAGAGCCGGCGCAAAGTGCGCTGGGTTCTGGCGGTGCCTGAGTCGAGCGGCTTTGAGAAGGCAGAAGATCTGGAAGGCAAGATCATCGCAACCGAACTCGTGGAAGTGAGCAAGCGCTACTTCGCTTCAAAGGGCGTGAGCGTCAAGGTCGAGTTCAGCTGGGGGGCGACAGAAGTAAAACCACCGATGCTGGCTGACGCGATTGTAGAAGTAACTGAGACCGGCAGTTCGCTCAAGGCCAACCATCTTAAGATCATTGACACGGTGATGGAGAGCGAGACCCATCTGATCGCCGGTAAACAGGCGCTCGCCGACCCCTGGAAGCGCCAGAAGCTAGATCAGATATCAACCATGCTGCGTGGCGCCATTGATGCGCAGTCGCAAGTGGGCCTGATGCTCAACGTCAAGCGCGAGGACCTTGAAGCTGTGCTCGCTGTGTTGCCGGCGCTCAACTCGCCAACGATCTCGCAGTTGAGCAACTCCGAATGGGTTGCGGTAAACACTATTGTGGACGAGAGCACAGCGCGCGACGTGATTCCGCGACTGAAAGCAGCACGCGCTACCGGCATCGTCGAGTATCCACTGAACAAGGTAGTGCTCTGAGAATGATGAAACTGATCCGCACCAAGGGGCGAGGCGCACAGGCCGCTGCATCGGCGCTGGCGGCGCTTGAGCAGCGTAGCAGCACGTCGCTCGAACGCGTGTTGCCAGTCGTTACGCGCATCGTTGCCGATGTGCGCAAGCAGGGTGATAAGGCGCTGCTTCGCTACGCATCGAAGTTCGATGGCCTCTCAAACCCGGATGCTCTGCGCGTCACCACAAAAGAGATGACGGAGGCATGGAACGGTCTCGATGCTGCGCTGCGTGACGCTCTTTCTACTGCTGCAAAGCAGATTCGCAGCTTCGCCGAGCGTCAACTGCCACGTTCATGGAGCCGGTCTGCTATCGCTGGTCTGGCAACAGGTCAGCTCGTACGTCCGCTCGAATCTGCCGGGTGCTACGTTCCCAGTGGCCGTCATCCACTGCCCTCTACATTGCTCATGACGGCGATTCCGGCACAGGTCGCAGGTGTTGCGCGCATCGTTGTCGTTTCACCCAAGCCCGCACCAGAAACGCTGGCGGCGGCTCACCTTCTTGGCATCACAGAGTTCTATCGCCTTGGCGGTGCGCATGCCATTTCTGCTCTTGCCTACGGCACTGCGACGCTTCCGCGCGTCGACAAGATTGTTGGACCTGGGAATCTCTACGTCACCGCGGCCAAGAAGCTTGTAGCTTTCGATTGCGCCATCGATATGCTCGCCGGCCCGACAGAGATCGTGGTCACCAGCGAGCGCGGCAACGCTGCAGATATAGCGTCGGATCTTGCCGCACAGGCAGAACACGATCCGGAAGCGCTGGCTATCCTCGTCACAACGCAGGCAGACCTGGCGAAAGAGGTCGTCGCTGAAGCAAAACAGCGCAGCCGCACAAACCCTGCCGCACGTGAGGCTCTTGATCGCAACGGCATAGTGATTGTGGCATCGAGTGTTGATGAGGCGCATGCAATCACAAATCGCCTGGCCCCAGAACACCTGACGGTAGATACAGCGCGTGATCTCGATTGGGTCACAAACGCTGGCTCGGTTTTTGTGGGCCGCTGGTCCGCGCAGCCCATGGGTGATTACATCTCTGGACCGAATCACACGTTGCCCACCGGCGGCATGGCTCGCGTGCGTGGCGGCCTGAGCGTAAATGACTTTGTGAAACTGATCACTGTGCAGGAATACGCGCAGCAGGGCTTGCGCACCTTGGGCCCGAAGGCAGCAATGCTCGCCGAGGCTGAAGGGCTCACCGGCCATGCCGCGGCAATTCACACGCGTTTGAATGCGAGGAGGTCCCGTGCCTGAAGCAACCGCCACGCTTACACCCGCGCCTCGCGCGCGCGTCCAGGCCATGAAGGAGTATCACCCTCCGCTTGGCAGCCGCGATGCGCTGCGGCTGGACTTCAACGAGAACACGCTGGCCTGCTCGCCCAAGGTGCGTGAAGTGCTTGCGCAGATTTCAGCCGGCTCACTTACACGCTACCCTGAGCGCGAGCCGGTTGAAGCCATCGTCGCTCGGCATCTCGGCCTTGCTGCCGAACAGGTCGCGCTCACCAACGGCGTGGATGAAGCTATCCACGTGCTCTTTGAGACATTTCTTGAAGATGGCGACGAGCTTCTACTGCCTGTGCCCACATACACCATGTACGAGGTTTACGCCTCGGCGACTGACGCGAATGTCGTCACAGTACAGGCCTCTGACAACCTGCAGTTCCCCTTCGAGCGGCTGCTCGCCGCTATTACACCGAAAACTAAGATCATCGCGATCGCCAATCCCAACAGCCCGTCGGGCTCAGTGGCAACGCGCGCGCAACTGCTCGAAATTGCAAAGAGTGCACCGCATGCAGTTGTGCTTGTCGATGAAGCTTACTTCCACTTTTATGGCGAGACCATTATTGACCTCGTCGGCGTTGTGACCAACCTGGTTGTCGCGCGCACATTTTCAAAGGCATATGGACTTGCCGGCCTGCGTCTCGGACTTCTCGCTGGCCCGGTCGAGCTCATGCGCTGGGTGCGCCGCGTTCTGTCACCCTATAGCGTCAACTCGATTGCGCTCGCATGCTTGCCGCCCGCGCTCGAGGATACGACCTATCTCGACTGGTACGCGAGCGAAGTCCTTACAGCGCGCACTGAGTTTGAAGCCGCGCTCGATGCAGCAAAAGTTCGGCGCTGGATCAGTCACGCGAACTTCGTCCTTGTCGAAATCGGCGCACTGCACGCAGAGTTTGTTCGCCTCATGCGCGCAGCTGGCGTGCTGGTGCGCGACCGCTCCAGCGACCCAGGTTGTGATGGCCGAGTGCGCATCACCATCGGCACACGCGAGCAGATGCGGCTGGCGATAAAGGCGCTCAATCAAACAATGGACGCACTGCGCGCGGGAAGCGGGACGAAATGACCATGAAAAAGATAAAACAAAGCTCTGTCTCGGAGAAAAAACGCACTGCGACAGTAGTGCGTCACACAGCAGAGACGCGCATCGATCTGACGCTGACCATTGAGGGCCAGGGACGCTACAAGGTTTCTACCGGCATCCGTTTCTTCGATCACATGCTGGAGCTTTTCACGCGCCATGGCGCATTCGATCTCGATCTCAAATGCGATGGCGATCTGGATGTCGATCAGCATCATACGGTGGAAGACGTCGGCATTGCTATGGGTGAGGCATTCGATCGCGCGCTGGGAGACAAGCGCGGCATTCTGCGCGCAGGCTACTTCATCATGCCTATGGATGAGACACTCGCTATTGCTGCTGTGGATCTGAGCGGCCGTGCCGCCTTCGCTGTGGATACGAAAGTGCGCACGCGGCTGGTGGGCGATCTGCAGACTGAGCTCGTCACGGATTTTTTTGAAGGCTTTGCTCGCGGCGCGCGCGCCAACGTTCATGTGAAAACGATGTACGGCCGCTCCAATCATCACAAGATCGAGGCCATCTTCAAGGCATTTGCGCGCGCGCTGCGTGTGGCTTGCTCGCGTGACAAACAGCTTGGCAAGATGCTGCCATCTACCAAGGGGCTGCTCTGATGCGAGTCACGGTCATCGACTACAAGGCCGGCAATCTCACCTCAGTGCTTAAAGCGTTGCGTCATCTCGGCGCCGAACCCGTTGTCACGGATGGCGATTTGTCTCTTGTTGAATCGGCCGAGCGCATTGTGCTCCCGGGCGTCGGACACTTTGCAGCCACAGAGCGTCTCGAGTCGACTGGTCTCACGGGCGCAATCCGCACCGCAATCGCCAAAGGCACTCCTTTTCTCGGCATCTGCGTCGGGATGCAGTGGCTCTATTCCGGCTCGACTGAGGCCCCGCAGCAGTCAGGCCTTGGACACTTCGGCCAGCAGTGTACACGTTTTGCTGAAAGCACCGAAAAGGTGCCGCACGTGGGCTGGAACTCGCTTGAGGTGCGCGATGGTTCGCGTTTGTTGCAAGGCGTCGAGCCTGGGGAGTTTGTCTACTTCACACATTCCTACAAGGGCCCAGTTACCCCGGACGCCGCAGCCGTGACGCATTACATAGAGCCGTTCGCCGCAGCTGTCGAACGAGGTAATGTGATGGGCGTGCAGTTTCATCCGGAAAAATCGGGTGAGACTGGCCTTAAAATTTTACGCAACTTTCTGGGAATCTCATGCTGACCAAACGCATCATCGCCTGCCTCGACGTCCACGCCGGTCGAGTCGTCAAAGGCGTGCAGTTCGTCGATCTCGTCGACGCAGGCGACCCAGCGACGCAGGCTGCGCGCCACGCACGTGAGGGCGCAGACGAAATCGTTCTTCTTGACATTACAGCTACGCACGAAGGCCGCCAGACACTACTCGATACCGTGCGTCGCACTGCACGCGAGCTCTTTGTTCCTTTTTGTGTCGGCGGCGGCATTCGCACCGCGCGCGATGCCGAGCAAGTCTTCGAGGCGGGCGCAGACAAAGTCAGCGTAAACTCCGCGGCGCTTGCCGATCCAACGCTGATCAGCGCCATCGGCAGCAGCTTTGGTGCGCAGGCGGTGGTGGTCGCCATCGATGCACGGCGCGATCCAAAGGCTGCCGATCCGGTGCGCGATGCGGAGGTCTTTGTGCAAGGCGGGCGCAAGCCAACCGGACGGCGCGTTGTGGAGTGGGCGCGCGAGGCAGAGCAGCGCGGGGCCGGCGAAATTCTTCTCACCTCCATGGATGCCGATGGCACTCGCGCTGGTTTCGATTGTGAACTGACTGCGGCAGTGAGTGAGGCGGTCAGCATTCCTGTTATCGCTTCAGGTGGCGCGGGTACAGTGGCACATTTTGCCGACGTTTTCGCGTGCGGCAAAGCTGATGCTGCGCTTGCCGCGAGCATCTTTCACTTTGGCGTGTCCAGCGCACGTTCGCTCAAACAAGAGCTCGCACAGGCGGGCGTTCCTGTGAGGCTTCCATGCTGATTCCTTCAATCGATCTGCTGGGCGGGCGCATCGTTCAGCTTGTGCAGGGTGAAAAACTGCGCCTGGCATTTGACGATTTCGAGTACTGGATTGAGAAGTTCTCTCGCTATCCACTTGTGCAGCTCATCGATCTGGATGCAGCTATGCGTCAGGGCGACAACTCCGCACTCGTGGAGCAGATTGCCAAGCGACTGCCCTGCCAGGCAGGCGGAGGTATTCATACCATCGAGCGTGCGCGCCTGGTTCTTGACGCAGGAGCAAAGCGCGTCATCATCGGCTCAGCGCTTTTTTCAGCGGAGGGTGCGGTGAACATGGCTTTTGCCGAGCAACTCGCCATCGCTGTTGGCATGGATTGCGTCGTCGCCGGTATCGATACGAAAAATGGCCGCATCGCAGTGAAGGGCTGGAAGGCGCAGGTTGAACTTACACCCGATGACGCCATTCCGCAGCTCGAGCCTTATGCAGCAGCGTTTCTCTACACGCATGTTGACGGCGAGGGCCTCATGAAGGGCTTTCCCATCGAGACAGCGGCACGTTTGCGCAGGCTCACGCAGCGCCAGCTCATCGTCGCCGGGGGCATCCGCAGCCAGCACGAAGTGGATGAACTCGACGCACTGGGTGCTGATGCTGTGGTGGGCATGGCTGTCTATACAGAATCGCTTGCAGTCTGATCTCTGATCTTACGTTCGCGTCTGCCCCACGGCGCGGCTTGTTTCCACACGCGAGGCGCGCAGCAGCCGCGCAATTTGCTTGAGATGAAGCTGTACTGCGTAAGCGCGCAGAATTTCAGCTTGCGAGAAGTCTATGCCGGTGTGGCGCACGGCATCCATTCGCGCTTCCAGAGCAGCGATATCCTGTTCAAGATTAATCCGCGCCGCAGCAATATCGAACCGCCATTTGTGGATGCGTTCGGCCATGAAATTGAAGCCTGTGTGGATATCTGCTATGAGTTGACCCAGCGCCGGTTCAAGCTGCTGTACATACGCATCGTCGTGACTGCCTTGCACGGCAAGATCTAAGGCAAGAAGCGAATCAAACAGCGAGCGGCCAAACTGTGTGAGCATGCTCAAACCCTCACGCCATTCCTCGCTGGATGGCTCGTTGCGCGTAGCTTCCAGAAGTTGATCGTTTCCGCGTTCCCGCGTTTCCACCTCTTCGCGAAGTGTCTGCAGATTTTCCGCCGGGTCGCCGCGAAACCCTTGCAGGATTGCTTCAAAGAAATTACCGAGCAGCAGGAACTCCTGCCCCAGCCCGTCGCGCAGCCGCAGCGGGGCGCGGTCAGGAAACACGAGCGTGGTGACGGCGAGGGCGACCACAATGCCCATGATCACCTCGGTTACACGATCGAATGCCAGTCCCCATCGCGGGCCTTCTTTGTGCACAAGCATTACGATGGTGATCGTGACACAGGCTAGTCGGGAGCTATTACTCAACCCCAGCAGGCCGCTCGCAATAATTGCGGCCAACAAGGCAAGAATGTAGCTGATGAGCAGCGGCTCAGGAATGAGCGAGAATCCGAAACCGAGTGCGGCTCCAATGAGAGTGCCCAGCAGCCGGTCACGTGAGGCGGTCACCGTGGCACCCACATTCGATTGCAGGACGATAATTGCGCTGATTGAGCCCCAGTAGCCGTCGCGGAGTCCGAAGTGCAGAGCAAGCCACCAGCAAAGCCCTGCGGCAAGCGCCGTTTTGCCGGCATGAGTCAGCAGCCGCCTATGCTCGCGACTCAAAACTCTGCTCTGTGCAGCCGCATCAACACGCAGCTTGATGGCAAGCTGTTGTTCCGATGCCGTTTTGTCAGCTTTGAACAGCATGCATGAATCTGTAGATCCAATTCGCCTTGAGCTTCAGAATGACAGCAGTTGGAGCGTTCTGTCCGTGATCAGTTTCACTGTCGGTTGGGTGACGCGTCAAACCCTCCTGCCATGAAGCTGCGATACCATACAAGTCAGTAAGTCTGCCAATCATTGGCTGTGAATATGATGCTGCGAGTTGGATATCCGGCAACATTATCTGCGGAATTGCTGCGCGAATTCCCTGAGGACGTCGAGCTGATTCCGGTCTCTGACAAGATTGATTGCGACGTCGAGATTGACGTCTGGATTCCGGATCCATATGCGAATCGCGCGATTCGCGCGTGGCCGCGGCTGCATGGTGTGAAGTTGGTGATTTCCATGCTCGCGGGAACTGAGTGGATTCCGCCGCTAGTTGGCCCGCATGTAACTATCTGCAATGCCCGCGGGGCGCACAATGTTGCCACTGCCGAGTGGGTGGTCGCTGCGATCCTGGCCGTGTTGAAATATTTTCCTCTCTATCTCGACATTCAGCATGCCGGCATCTGGAAGCGCCGCTTCGAAGCAAGTGAATACTACGCGAAGATCAACGCCGATGCGCGGCCCATTTATCCACCCGTACTGCTTGAAGAGCTTGCAGGAAAGACGGTTCTGCTCGTGGGTTATGGCGAGATCGGCAAGGAGATCGAGCGCATGCTTGCGCCCTTCCGCGTGAACCTGCTGCGTGTGGCGCGCAGCGCACGCAAGGCGCCCGAAGTGTATCCAGTGAGCGAGCTCGATACGATTTTGCCGCGAGCGGATGTGGTTGTCCTCATCCTGCCTTCAACCCCCGACAATCGCTGGCTTATCGATCGCGCGCAGCTTGCACTTATGCCGCAGGGAGCGCTGCTGGTAAACGCTGCGCGCGGGCCTATTGTGAATACCGATGCGCTGGTTGAAGCGCTCAACGCGAGCCGTGTTCGGGCAGCTCTCGATGTCACCGATCCCGAGCCGTTGCCTGAAGGGCATCCGCTGTGGAGCTGTCCCAATCTGCTTATTACGCCGCACATAGGCGCGTCGAGTCCGCAGTTTTCTCCAAATGCACTGCGCACCGCGGCCGAAGAGCTGCGCCGTTACATGCGCGGAGAACCGCTGCGCAATGTTGTTCAGGAGGCAATCTGAACTGCTGATGTTGCGCGGCGCCAGTCAAGCAGGCCAAGTACCGCAAGCCCGACCAATCCTGCATAAAGTAAGGCTGTGACTCGCAAATCCTTGTAGATATATTCGCCAATGTAGATCAGGTCGACGACAATCCATAGCCACCAGTTGGCGATGTGTTTGCGCGCCTGCCACCAGCTTGCCACAAGGCTATAGCTCGCAAGTGCGGCATCGAGACGCGGCAGCGCTGCGCCCACGCGCACCATAAGCCAGCCAAGCAGAAATGCGCCTAGAGCTCCGGCTGCGAGACCTATGACCCATCCGCGTAAGTCAAGAGGAACGACCCGCACCTCGCCTTCTTCGACTACGCCCCGCCACCAGTGCCACCAGCCATAGATCGTAAAAATTACGAAAAATGCCTGCAGCAGCGTATCGGAGTACAGCTTTGCCTCATAAAAGACTGCAAGGTAGATGAAGTCCGCAAGCAGAGTCACGGGCCAGCAGATGAGCAGCCGCTTCGTAGTGAGCCAGATGCCAAGCACCGTTGACACCATGCCACAGAGCTCCAGCCAGTGCTCTGCAAAATAGCCTGCAATTGCCGCGAGGCTCATCGTATGGCCTCCGCGCATGCATCGGCGCGCTTGCGCAACGCATCAAGCAACCGGCCGCCGGCCTTTGAGTGAAACCATCGCGCGTGGCCAACGAGCCAGCCGTCATACGCCATCGGCGCCTTATCTTCGGCATGCAATATAGATAGGAAGTAATCGGCCTCGGAGAGCGCAAACTCCGCGTGGCAGAGCGCAGCCATCGGCGCAAGCGCTGCTGCTTCGTTCATGGAAAGCGGACGTACAGACTCGTAGCCATCGAGCAGCGCTTCCAGATGATCGAAATGCACGGGCACATCCTCAGGATGCGTGGGATCGGCAACCAATGCAAGCCACTCGACAATGTTGCGCTCAATGGCGTGAGCAATATCGTGCACAGCATTGGTGCGATCGGCGAGACCGAAGTCGATAATCGCGGTCGCGGTCGCATTCTCTTTGCGGCTGCTCCAGAGAAGGTTCGAAGCATGCAGATCGTTATGCGTCCACAAGGGCGCGAGCGCAGGCAGGTGCGGCGTAAGTTCTGCATGAAAAGGCGCGAGCAGATCAAGCGCTTGATTTGCACATGCGCGCACGGCTTTTC
>DASZXD010000311.1:0-4348 GCA_035546015.1 Occallatibacter sp. | reverse complement strand
GTCCTGCCGCCAAAACTCACCGGAACGTTTGTCTTAGCGGGCAAATCCTGGCCGCTCCAGCCCGGACCAAACCATATCGAAGCTCACTAGAGAAGAAACACAGGAAAATCGTTCCAGCAAACGGGAAACACTGTTTCCCGCGCGCCGGGTAACGTGTTACAACTCCAAACATGGCCAAGGGAAAGCTAGCTACTCCACCAGGGCATGTGAACCTGAGAATGCTCGCCGAACATCTTGAGCTTTCGCAGACCACCGTCTCTCTTGTCCTCAACGATTCGCCTTCGGCCAAGTCCATCCCGCAGGAAACGCGCAACCGCGTTATTGAAGCCGCGCGTCGCCTCAACTACCGGCCTAACTACTTCGCGCGCTCTCTTCGCCAGAGCCGCTCCATGAGCGTAGGCGTGCTCGCACCCGACCTGAGCGAGGGCTACTTCACCCGCGTGATGAGCGGCGTCGTGGAAGAGCTCACCACTGCGCACTACTTCTACTTCACTGCCTGCCACGACTGGAAACGCGAACTCATGGAGAAGTACCCGCGCATGTTTGTCGAGCGCGCGGTCGACGGCTTTCTGCTGCTCAACACTCCTGCCGAGCACATCGATGTGCCCGTGCCCGTCGTCGCCATCTCAGCGCACAGCCCTGTGAAGAACGTCACCAACATCATTCTTGACCATCACAAGGCCGTGCAGCTAGCCATCGCGCACATCTACGAACTTGGCCACCGTCGCATCGCCATCCTGCGCGGCCCGCGCGCCATCCCTGACTCTGAATTCCGCTGGGAGAGCTGCCAGCAGGTGACGCGCGAGATGGACCTCAAGCTTGATCCCTCACTCATCGTCCGCATTGATGCCGCCGGATGGTCGATGAAGACCGGTTACCACCCCATGGCTCCCGAAATCGGCTACAAGCCCATGCAGTCGCTGCTCGAGCGGACCCGCGATTTCACCGCCGTGTTCTGCTTCAACGACATTGCTGCCATCGGTGCCATGCGCGCTCTCAAGGAAGCCGGGCTACGCGTGCCCGAAGATGTTTCGGTCGTTGGCTTCGACGACATTCTCTCCGCAGCCTACTCCACGCCGTCGCTTACCACGGTGCGCCAGCCGCTCACAGAAATGGGCAAGCGCGGCGCTCAGATTCTCCTCGACCGCATCGGCGACCGCGAAAAGGAATTTCCCGCTGAAGTTGTGATGGAACCCGAACTGGTAGTCCGCGAATCCACCTGCCCCGCTCCCGCCAGGCGCCGGGTCTGACGCGCTAAGCAAGCTGACCTGCCAACTCGCAACCTAGCTGCAGTACGACTCCATCCACCGGCTGATATAAACCTGTGCGTGCGCCTCGCCGCAATAATGCCGCGCACCGGGCGCATCGGCTGCCTCGTTCGTCCACTTGAAGATCGTCAACTGCGCGTCGCTGCAGTGAATCGCGATCCAGCGAATCGGATTCTGGCTCTCCTCGCCGCAGATCTCACACCGATAGATCTTGTTGATCATTCACCAGCCTCCAATTACCAATCGCACTCACCAGTCTAGTGTTCTTCCTATTCCCTGTCTTATTCAAGCATCTGCAGATCCAGCGGCTCAACCAGCATGCAGTCCAGCGCGCTCACTGGCGCCAGCGCCCGTCGGAGCGCTGAAGACTTGCACGGTTCCACCGTCACAACAAACGGCAGCGCATCGGCTGGGTAGCCTGGCTTCTGCACAATCGCGCGAATGTTGATCTGCTCATGCGCCAGCGCTCCAGTGATCGCCGCTACAATCCCCGGCCTGTCCTTCACCAGGAAGCGGATATAGTGCGCCACCTCAAACTCCGCCCCCACCTGCGCCGGAGCTGAAGGAATCTCCACGCGCCGCGACCCATGCGCCAGCGCCAGCAGATCGCTCACTACCGCAACCGCCGTCGGATGCCCGCCCGCACCGTGCCCCGAGAACACCACATCGCCGCCGTAGCGTCCGCTCGCGATCACCATGTTCTCAGTGCCGTGCGACCATGCCAGCGGCGACCGCTGCGACACCAGCATCGGCCCCACCGTCGCTGCCAGGCTTCCTTCCACCTGCTGTGCCCGCGCCACCTGCCGGATCGTGCATCCAAGATCGCGTGCGTAGCTGAAGTCCACGGCCGACACCGCAGTGATCGGCTTCGGCACAATCTCTTCCGGATCGATCTGCACACGCAGCGCAAGCCGCATCAGAATCGCCAGCTTGGCCCGTGCATCGAACCCGCCCACATCCTCAGTCGGATCGGCCTCCGCATAGCCACGCGCCTGCGCATCGGCCAGCACCGTCGCATACTCCGCGCCTTCTTCCATCTTGCTCAGAATGAAGTTACAGGTCCCGTTCAGAATGCCTTCGATACGCTCGATCTGGTCACCGGCCAGCCCTTGTTCAAGCCCCGGAATCACCGGAATTCCTCCAGCCACCGCAGCACCATATTTCAGGTGTCCGCCCTTCGCCGCTGCCAGCCGCTCCAGATCGATGCCGTGAAATGCGATGAGCTTCTTGTTCGCTGTCACGACGCTCTTGCCGGCCTCAAGCGCGCACCGAACCCACGTCCCCGCCGGATCGAGCCCCCCGGCAAGTTCCACAATCACGTCGACATCGGAAGCAAGCACCGCATCGGCATCTTCGCTCCACACCACGCCCGCCGGCGCCCAGTCCACGCGCTTGCGCTCCACTCCGCGATTGAACACGTGCGTGAGCTCCAGTTCCTGCGGCTTCGACTCAACAAGAATGCGCGCCACCGAACTGCCCACTGTTCCAAAACCAAAGATGGCAATGCGCAAAGGGCGCTTGCCAGAGCCTGAACCGTTTATTGATCCGTTCACTTCAGACACCGAATATTTCCTTCGATCAAGGGTGCGGGGATGAACCCGGACGACATCTCCGATGATACCTGACCACATATAACCTATGTGCACGAAGGCATTCGTCGTGTAACATCTCTGTTGAGATGCGGCGCTTCCTCGCCATCCTGCTGGTCCTGTTCTTCGGTCTCGGCCCGCTTTCGGCCACGCTCGAAGCCAGCGACGACGCATATCTGCCAGCCTGCTGCCGACGCCATGGCGCGCACCACTGCGCCATGGCGGCAATGATGACTGCCACGCGTGCACGCCAGCGCCAGGATTCCACGCCTGCATTCTCGGCACCCTCCACCTGCCCTTACTATCCCGGCTCAGCGGTAATGCTCCTCGGGCCGGCTCACGCGCTGGCTGTCTCCGCTGCGGCAATGCCGTCGATGAGAGCGCAGGCCTGCGAGCACGTCTCCAGGCACACGCGCATTCCCTCGCGCCCCGGCCTCGCGCACGCCGGCCGCGGCCCTCCCACGGCCATCTGACCTGAACATTCAGCCGAAGATCTTTCTCTGATTTGTAAAACGGTCGTGCCTCTGCGCCAGCGCGGAACATCGCGTCGTGCCTGCACCATCTTCGGCGGCATCTTCTCACGTTACCGGGCCGTGCTTCCCTGACCGCATTGCGCGTCGTCGGCCTGCGCAACTTTGCATCGCGTTGAGGTCATCATGTTCAAGCGTCTTTATTCTTCTCTGGGAATCCTCTTCCTCATCCCTCTGCCCGCATTCGCAACCGTCTTCGCCACGGTCCACGGCATCGTCCACGACCCTCAACACCGCCCCATTGCCGGAGCCAGCATCACGCTCAAAGCCGCCGACTCCGACTTTGTGCAGCACGCAACCACTAACTCCGAAGGCGAATTCCAAATTGACCAGACGCCCATCGGTGTCTACTCGCTCATCGTCACCGCTTCCGGCTTCTCTGCCGCCACGCAATCGCTCACCGTCGCCTCCGGCACCAATCCTGTGCTTCACATCCCACTTGCCGTTGGCGCTGCCGCAACTTCCGTCGTCGTTCAAGGCAGCACCTCCAGCGCAGCCGACACCGTCACGCCCACCACGCTCATCACCCGCCAGATGATCGACGAAACGCCCGGAGCCGATCGCACCAACGGCATGGAGATGATCACTAACTACGTGCCCGGCTCTTACATGACACACGACATGCTGCACATGCGCGGCGGCCACCAGACAAGCTGGCTCATCGACGGCGTGCAGATTCCCAACACCAAAATCGCTTCCAACGTAGGTCCGCAGATCGACCCCAAAGACATCGACTCGCTCGAAACCCAACGCGGCAGCTACGCGGCTGACGTGGGTGACCGCACTTATGGCGTCTTCAACGTCCTTCCGCGCAATGGATTCGAATACAGCCGCCAGGGCGAAATGCTCTTCTACGCCGGCGATCAATACACAGGACAACTGCAGTTCTCCCTCGGCGACCACACCGAGAAAACTGCGTGGTACGCAAGCCTCAACGGCTCACGCTCCAACTATGGCCTCG
>DASZXD010000310.1:0-24037 GCA_035546015.1 Occallatibacter sp. | reverse complement strand
CGATGCGCACGAGAAGCTGACCCACGCAAGCCACAAGCTGGCTGAGGTGCTCTACAAGGCAAACGCTTCGCAGGCGCAGGGCGAACCGTCAGACGGGGCTTCCGGTTCAGCACACTCGGGCGGGGATGCCAAGAAGGAAGGCGAAGTCATCGACGCCGAGTATGTGGACGTGGACGACAAGAAGTAAGGCGAGTCAGCGAGTCAGCAGGTCGGCAAGTCAGCGGGGTGGGCGGCGGAATACGTTGTCCACCCCAAGTTGATTGCAGAAAGTGCTGCCGGTATGAATTTGGTGCGAATACAACTATCGGCTTTTACACGTGGAGCGGACCGCGCCTAGAATGAGTTCAATTCAGGCAAGAGTGGAGAGAGTTGTGGATTACTCGCAGATCATTATGATCGATCCCGGTAAGCGCAGCGGGAAGCCGACGATTCGCGGGCTTCGCATCACTGTTTCCGATGTTCTGGATTATCTGGCAGGTGGAATGACCCCAGAAGAAATTCTGGCCGATTTCCCAGACTTGACGGAAACCGATATCCGCGCTTGCCTGGCTTTTGCGGCTGACCGTGAGCGTAAGCTCGAGATTGCCGAGCTGTGAAACTTCTGTTTGATGAGAATCTAGCGCCTCGCCTTGCGACGGCGCTTTCGGATCTCTATGCCGGCTCTGTGCATTTGACGGAATGCGGACTTCGCGGCGCTTCCGATGAGGTGGTATGGCAATATGCAGTCGAGAATGGCTTCGCGATTGTTTCCAAGGACTCTGATTTTGCGTATAGAAGCTTTCTGCGCGGAAGTCCACCGAAGGTGATCTGGTTGCGGATTGGAAATTGCACAACCTTGCGAGCTGATTTTGTACTTCGTAATGCTGTTGAGCGAGTGAATAGCTTCGAGAAGAGTGAGGAAAGTTGTCTGATACTTGCCCATCCTCGCACGCGATGAAAGATTTGCAGTGAAAGATTTGCAGTCTCTAGAAATCGGACGAGCATAATAGCGGCGTGATTGCACCGTTAGAGCGGATTGGGGAAAGAGCCAGGAAAAGATGCCTACGACGACGAACAAAGATTATTACGCGATGCTTGGCGTGAAGAAGACGGCCACGCAGGAGGAGATTCGCAAGGCCTTCAGGAAAGCTGCGCGTAAATACCATCCAGACGTGAATCCCGGCGATAAGAAGGCGGAGGAGAAGTTCAAGGAGATCTCCGAGGCCAACGATATTCTGAGCGACGAGAAGAAGCGCAAGGTGTATGACCAGCTTGGCTTCTACTCCGACCAGATTGACCCGGCGCAGGCCGAGGCCTATGCGCGGCAGCAGAGCGCGGGCGGACGCGGGCCGGTGGACTTTGGAGGGTTCGACTTTTCGGGGTTCACGGGCGGTGGCAACAGCGCGGGCTCTTCTACATGGGGCAGCTTCAAGGACATCTTCTCAGGCATTTTTTCAGGCGCGCAGCATCCGGAGCGTCCACGCGGGCCGCAGCCGGGTACCGATCTTGAGTACCAGGCGACGGTGGACTTCTGGACAGCGATTCGCGGCGGGCAGATGCGCATTCAGGTGAACCGGCAGGAGATTTGTCCGACGTGTCATGGGCAGGCGTTTACCGGCGGCGCGATGCAGTGTCCGGAGTGCAATGGCACCGGCCAGGTAACGCAGATGGGCGGGCGGATGAAGTTCAACATCACCTGTCCGTGGTGCAATGGGACGGGGCGCACGTCGAACACCTGCGGGACATGCCACGGAGAGGGCACGGTGCCTCGCGCGGAGACGGTTGAGTTCCGCATCAAGGCGGGGACGCGCGATGGACAGCGGATCCGGCTGCAGGGCAAGGGCAATGCGGGCGTGAACGGCGGCGCTGCGGGCGACCTGTTTGTGATTGTGCGCACCGGCACGCATCCGGTGTTTACGCGTGTGGGCGACGACGTTCAGGTCAAGGTGCCGGTGACGGTGGCCGAGGCGTCGCTGGGCGCGAAGGTGGATGTGCCGACGATCGACGGGCGGGCGCAGTTGAAGATTCCGCCGGGCACGCAGAGCGGGCAGAAACTGCGCATGCGCGAGCGCGGCGTGGAGAGCGCGCAGCATCCGGGCACGCGCGGCGACCAGATTGTGACGGTCGAGGTGGTGATTCCGATGCTGCAGGATGAGCGCAGCCGCGAGATCATGCGCGAGCTGGCGAAACTGAATCCACAGGACCCGCGGGTGGTGTTGTTTGACAAGGTGTAAAAGCAGGGAACAGGGATCAGGGAATAGTAAGGATGCGGTTAATTCATCTGAAGCAGGATGATGAGCGATGAGTGCGAAACGCAAATCCAAGGGCGCTTACATGATCTCGTCTGTGGCGGAGATGTACGAGATCCATCCGCAGACGCTGAGGCTGTATGAGCGCGAGGGGCTGCTGAAGCCTTCGCGCACCGAGGGCAACACGCGGCTCTACACAGACGAAGACCTGGAACGGCTGGAGTTCATTCTCAATCTGGCGCGCGACCTGGGCGTGAACATCGCGGGCATCGCGATCATCTTGCAGATGCGTGAGCGCATGGAAGAGATGAACCGACAGATGCAGAGCTTTGTGGAGTACGTGCGCTCGGAGATGCTGACGCGGTTCAACCAGGCTGCGCCGAGCGCGGCGGGGGCGATTGTGCCGATCCGCAAGCCGGTGGTGGTGCGGGACGCGGCGCGTAAGCCTGCGGAGCGGGGTTAGGTTTGTGCTTTCCCACCCTTGGCGCAAAGACAAAGACGCGCCAAGATGGGGCACCCTTTTTCGTGCTGCTTCCCGATGCCAATACTGTTTTGTTTATCTCTAAAATCTTCGATGCCTGTCTCATTCCGTCCGAGTATTCTTAAACCTGCATGTCGTACGTACTGCTAGGGCTGGCTCTCTTTGGGCTGGTTACATCCACGGTGTTTGCCGGCATGGTGCTGGCGGCCGTGCCGGGCTATCTGCGCGAACGCAAGGCGGCACTGGCTCAGATGGCGATGCGGCCTGGGTTTACGCCTCCGCTCACGCTGCTGAAGCCGTTGCATGGCGCGGAGCCGGGGCTCGAGGCGCATCTGGAGACATTCTTTAGGCAAGACTATCCCGCATACGAAATTCTGTTTTGCGCACGGCAGCCCGACGATGCGGGTCTGGAGACGGCTCGGCGCGTGGCGGCGCGGCATCCTGCGATTCCAGTGAAGTTTTTGTGGACGGGTGAGCCGCCGTATATCAACGCCAAGGCCGCATCGATGGAACTGATGGAGAAAGAGGCGGCGCACGAGATTCTCGTCATTTCCGACAGCGACGTGCGCGTGACTCCGGATTATCTGCGTGCAGTGGCGCTGCCTTTTGCCGACGAAAAGGCAGGCGCGATGTGCTGCCTCTATCGCGGCGTGGCGGCCGAAGGCGGGCTGTGGGCGCGGCTTGAGGCTGTGGGCATGAGCGTGGAGATGAGTGCGGGCGTGCTCGTGGCGCGGATGATGGAGGGGATGCAGTTCGTGCTGGGGCCGACAATGGCCTTCCGGCGCGAGGCGATTCACCGCATAGGTGGCTTTCGCGTGACGGCGGACTATTGCGCGGACGACTTTGTGCTGGGCAACGAGACCTACAAGCTGGGGCAGACGGTGGTGCTGAGCCACCATGCCATCGATCACATGGTGCTGCACTCGGAGTTTGCGGGGTCGATGAAGCACCAGGTGCGGTGGATGAAGTCGACGCGTTTCTCGCGGCCCAAGGGCCACTTTGGCACGGCGCTCACATTCAGCATGCCGTTTGCGCTGCTGGCGTGGGCTGCGGCGGTGTGGATGGGGCATCCGTGGTGGGGCGCGGTGCTGCTTGCGTGGGGTGTGGCGACGCGGCTGGCGCTGAGTGTAGCCGTGGGCGGCATGGTGGTGCAGGACCGGAGCTGGTTCGGGCTGCTGGTGCTGTATCCGATTCGCGATCTGATGGGCTTTTGCTTCTGGGCGGCGAGTTATGCGGGGCGGCGCATTCTGTGGCGCGGACACGTCTTCGAGATGCAGCCGGGCGGCAAGATGCGCGCAACGCGGTAGACTGAGCGTACGCATTCCTCCTCCGATCTCAGAAAAGAGGTGCCGGGGCCATGTTTGAGCGATATACGGAGAAAGCCCGCCGCGTGATCTTCTTTGCGCGCTATGAAGCGAGCCAGTTCGGTTCGCCTTATATTGAGACGGAACATCTGCTGCTTGGATTGCTGCGCGAGGATAAGGCGCTGACGAACCGTTTTCTGCGTTCGCATGCCTCGGTTGAGTCGATTCGGAAGCAGATTGAGGCGCACACGACGATCCGCGAGAAGGTATCAACGAGCGTAGACCTGCCGCTTTCGAACGAGGGCAAGCGCGTGCTGGCTTATGCAGCCGAAGAGGCTGAGCGGATGGGGCACAAGCACATCGGCACCGAACATCTGCTGCTGGGGCTGCTGCGCGAGGAGAAGTGTTTTGCTGCGGATCTTTTGAAGGAACGTGGACTGAAACTCGAAAAAATTCGCGAGGAGCTGGCGCGCGTGCCCAATCCTGTGGAATCTCAGAGACAGGCTGGCGCCGCTGCGGCGAGCGAGTTGAGCCGCGACCTGACGCAGGCGGCCATCAACGGCGAACTCGAACCTGTGATCGGGCGCGAGCGGGAACTGGACGCGGTAATCGAGGTGCTGGGCAACCGGCGTTGCGCGAATCCGGTGCTGGTGGGCGAGCGCGGCGCAGGCAAGACGGCGATTGTGGAAGCGCTGGCGCTGCGCATTGCGGCATGCGAAGCACCTGCATATCTGGGTGAGATGCGGGTGATGGTGTTCGATGTGCAGGCGGCGCGGAGCGCTTCGCGAACGCAGAAACTTGGCGAATATCTGAACGTCACTCTGAAGGCGATTACCGAGGCCGCGGGAGCGATTCTCTATGTGGGCGAGCTGCGCTCACTGCTCGGGCTGGCTGCAGAGCTTGATCTGAGCGATGCGACGACGGGCATTCTGCGATCGTCGCCGCTTGAAGGCAAGGTGCGGTGCATTGCAACAGCCACGCCGGCTGACTATGAGGAGTGCGTGCGGCGCGCGCCGTGGATCGAGTCGAGCTTTCGCGCTGTGCATCTACGGCCTCTGAGCGAAGCCGACACGCTGAAGGTGCTGGAGGCGAGCAAGGTTGCGTACGCGCGGTTCCATCAGGTGAGTTATGCAGACGAAGCGCTCGCGTGTATTGCGCAGTCGGCAGAACGGTATCTTGCCGGACGCGTGCTGCCGGGCAAGGCGCTGCAACTGATGGATGCGGCGGGAGCACGGGTGAAATTGAGGCAGAGTGAGGTTCCGGTGGATGTGGCCGAGGTGCGGAAGCGGATCGCGTTTATTATGCACCGCATGGATTCGGCGGTAGCCGGTCATGAGTTTGAGAAGGCCAGGTTTTATTCCGAAGAGGAGAAGAAGGAACGAGAAAACCTGCGCTTGCTCGAAGAAAAGTATCCAGCTAAAGAAATCGCATCGAACGTGGTAAGCCGCGAGGATGTGGAAGCGACGATTGCGCGATGGGCGGAGTATCCGTTCCGCCCGTAAGCTGCGCGACGGCTATTTGTTGAGCGGACGGTCGGTCCAGAGCTCCTTGTCGGCGAGGCCCTGGACGGGGTAGAGGCGTCCGGCTAACAACTGCTCCACTTTCGACTGGTTGGGATCTTCGGCGAAGAGCCACTTGCGCTCGCCGGTGCCCCACATCTTTGCAAGCCGATCGTCTGTCAGGAAAATATCCGGCGCATCGGGGTAGCAGGAGCCCCACAGGAGCGTGGTGCCTTCGCTGTGCTGGCCGCAGCGCGGCTCGACAAGAAGCGTGGGCCGGTTGTGAAAGAAGTTGCGCGTGTAAAAGATGATCGACGAGGCCGTGGATTCTTCGCCATAGATGATAAAGGTGTCGCTGGGCGTGCCGTCTTTCATGATGGTCTGGGCCATGGGCTCGGAACTGAGCATGGGCTCGAAGCGGACAAAGGCGATGTGCGCGGCGATAAAGAAGACAGTAAGCGTGACGGCGATGCTGACCGTGGCGGCCAGATGCTTGCGTCTGATACGCAGCACCCATCCGACGAGCGGGCCGACGAGCAGCGCGAAGGCTGCCAGCCCTGCCGGCCAGCGCAGCGCGGCGAATGACGGACCGGTGAGATCGAACAGATGCGACATGGAGAGCGTGTAGTCGCCTACGCCGCGATGCGCCAGAAGCGTGCCGATGTCGGCTACGTAGGGCAGGTTGCGCGACTCCCACAGTCCCCAGCCGAGCGCGGCGGCTGAGAGCAGTCCGATGACGGCGAAGACCGCCTGCGCGCCGGTGAGCCACGCGCTCGAAAGCACGGGCGAGGCGCCGGGCTTTCCGTCGCCAAGGCTGCGACGCTCTTCAATTCCGGCCACAATGCCGGCGATCAGGATCAGAAGCGGTGTCCAGACGGGAAAGGTGTAGTACTCCTGATTTGTTGAAAGCGAGAAGAAGAGCAGCGAGAAGGCGGAGAAGAGCGAGAGCAGCCACACGGTGCGTATGCGGAACTTGAGGCGCAGCACGTATGTTGCAACGTCAGTGCGCAGCGCGTTGTCGAGATAGAAATCGACGGTCTGGCCGGCGTCGTGACGCAGGTGCTGCAGCCAGCGGTGGCGGGTCTTCCACGCGACTGCGACGACGGCGGGAACGAAGAGGCTCCAGGGGAAGAGCCACACGAGATGCAGTATCCAGTACCAGAGCGTGGGCAGCTTGTTGTAGTCGTGCGGATAGCGCAGGCCGAAGAAGCGCAGCACGTGCTCATTGATGAAGTAAAAGTAGAAGAAGCCGTGCACATTGCCGATGGTGGGGTGGTTGCCCACGGGGTGACCCTGGTCAGGATTGTGCAGTCCGCAGAGGATGTGCCAGGGCGCGGCGATGGCCAGAAAGAGCAGCAGCCCTGTGAATGGCTTGAGTGCGCGCCAGCGGCGCCACTGTCCGGTGAGTAGCAGGTAGGGAATGACGGCTCCTGCAAAGAAGACGGGCGCGATGAGCCCCTTGGTGAGCAGGGCGAGAGCAACACAGGCCCAGGCGAGGTAGATGCGGCCGGGGCGGTCGAGCTCCAGACCGGTGAGAAGACAGTAGAGCGCGGCAAGCAGGAAGAAGCCGAGGATCGCCTCAGGAATGATGAAGCGGGTAAAGAGAAACGGGCCTACCGAGGTGAGCACGGCCAGGCCGGCGTAGAGTCCGGCGCGCGGGCCCCAGGCACGATCGGCCCAGAGCCACGCCATCCAGGTGAGGCCCAGGATGGCGAGCACGTTGGGAAGATGACTGGTGAATGCGTTCTCAATGCCGGTGACGCGATACAGGGCTGCGATCATCCAGTAGGGAAGCGGCGGCTTTTCAATGTAGCGGATGCCGTCGATCCGGGGCGTGATCCAGTTGCCGGACTGGGCCATGTATTGCGCAGCCTGCGCGTGCGAGGCATCTACGTCGTCGAGGAGCGGCGGCGTGAAGAGCGAAGAGAAATAAATTGCGGCAAAGATGGCCGCAAAGAGGGTCCAGATCTCTGTCGCGTAGGACACTCGCTGCGGTCGATCGAATGTGTTCGAGTCGTCATTCATATTGATTTTAGCTATCAACATAAGAATATCAGCCGGGTTGGTGAAGGCGAAAAAGAAGCAGCTAGCGGCAAAACACCAGCTTTTCCACCGCTCGAAGCGATCTTCGGGTGGACTCGTGTATCTTGGCCGAAGGATATTTCTTTCCCTTTGGAGCGACACAGCGACGCGTATGCCCACGTTTGCCGCAGTCGATATAGGCTCGAATTCCTGCAGGTTGAAGATTGCAAAAGTAGTAGCGCACCAGTTGAAGACGGTGGCCGAAGACCGCGAGGTGACGCGGCTGGGAGCGAGCGTCTTTGAGTCGGGGCTGGTGTCTCCGGACGCGATGGCGGCTACGCTGCGGGCGCTGAAGCGATTCCAGCGCGCGACCCAGACGCACGGGGTGGACCAGATTCGCGTGGTGGCCACATCGGCCATGCGCGATGCGCGCAACGGCGCGGCCTTTCAGGCATGGGTGAAGGCGGAGACGGGCTGGAACATGGAGATCATCTCCGGCCTGGAAGAGGGAAGGCTGATCCACCTGGGGGTGACGACCACCGAGCCGGGCGCCGGCGGCAAAGTGCTGCTTCTGGACCTGGGCGGCGGAAGCTGTGAGATTACGCTTTCAGAACACAAGCGGATCAAGGATACGGTTAGCCTGCCGCTGGGCGCGGTGCGATTGACAGAGCAGTTTCTGGCGGCTGATCCGGCGCCGGCAGATGGACTGGCGCGGATGCGGCAACTGATTGCCCGCGAGCTGAGACGCGCACACCGCAGAATGTTGCCGGGCCGGGTGCCGCTGGTGATTGCCACATCAGGTACAGCGGCAGCGCTCTCTGAGGCGTGCACAAACAGCAAGCCGGCGAGTCAGAGGGCGAGCAAGTCTGCCAAGCCGCTGGCCGGAGAGCTGGTACCGACCAAGGCTGTACGCAAGCTGGCCACCAAGCTGGCCAAGATGACTTTGCCGGAGCGCGAGGCCGTTCCTGGCATCGGGCCTCGACGCGCGGAGATCATTGTGGCCGGTACGCAGGTGTATGCCGAACTGCTCGAGACCTATGGGCTGGCCGGATTTCGCTACTCGCCGCTCGGGCTGCGGGACGGGATTCTGGCACAGATGCTGGCGGCGCAGGACGAGCGAACGCGCGCGCATCGCGAGTTTGAACACGAGCGGTGGGAGAGCGTGCTGGCAACGGCACGGCGGTACGGAGTCGACCCGAAGAAGGCTGAGCCGGTGCGGGGGCACGCGCTGCAACTTTTCCGAGAATTGAAGCCGCTGCATGAATTGCCGGCCGAGTACGAAAGCTGGATTGCGGCGGCGGCAATTCTTCGCGAGACAGGCAAGTTCATCAATCATCAGGGCCACCACCGCCACACGCAGTACATCATTTCGAGCTCAGAGATCTACGGCTATACACAACTGCAGCGGACCATTGTTTCAGCCATTGCGCGTTACCTGGGCAAGAGCCGTCCTCAGCCGGGCGACCGCGCGCTGAGAAATGTTCCGGCAGAGGAGCACAGGAATATTCACAGCGCAGTGGTGCTGCTGCGGCTGGCTGAGGCGCTGAATCAGGACCGCGCTTCCGATGTGCTGCGCGTTGCGGTGAAGATCTATCCGAAGCGGATTTATCTGGAGCTGGAGCCGGGGCGGACGGGCGCGGAGCTGGAGCTGTGGTCGCTGCGCAAAGAGACCGGCTACTTCCGCGAGGTCTTTGGGCGCGAACTCTTCGTCACGCTGGCATAGATGAGCCGCGCGACGCGCGGATCGATGAGCCACTGCAGGCGCGGCGGATGGCGGTCCATGTCTACGCGTGCGATGGAGCCCTTACGCATGCGGATAGCCGCGCCGCCGTTGCCGGTGATCATGCGGCCGAGAAACTGGAAAAAGTTGGGGTTGTGACCGACGGCGAGGACGCCCTCGCGGTTGGCATGTCTGGCCATAAGCTCCTGAAACTGTGCGTAGGTGCCGTCGGGCGCGAGCGCGGGGCTGATCTCAACTTTAGCCTCGTAGCCCAACTCGGTGCCCACAAACTGCGCGGTCTGCAGCGCGCGCTTGAGCGGGCTGGAGACGATGACGTCTATCTGCACCTTGAGCGCGGCAAGGGTACGGGCCATGAGCATGCACTGTGCCTTGCCTTCCTTGACAAGGCCGCGCTTGGCGTCGAGGACCGGATTTTCGCGATAGGCTCCAGCGTCTGCGTGACGCATGAGATAGAGGATCATGGCGAATGATGGCGCCGCAAAAGGGAGAAAACGAGCGCGCTAGAAGTCCGATTTTAACATGGCTGTAACAAAGCCGCCGTGGTGCACAGTTTGTGACGAGAAACGAAATCCGGCGCCTTTTGCGACGCCGGATGGGCAAAGAAACGGGAATAAGGAGTTGTCCGGCTCAGAATCTGGCAGAGATGCCGAGCAGCGGAGTTGGACGGCTGTGCAGTCCGCTATCGTTGAGCTGTGTGAGCACATTGGCTGACAGTACGACGGACTTGAACAGATTGAACTTAGCGCCCGTGCTGAGGTTGCTGACGGTATAGCTCTGATTGCCCACGGTGCTCGATGCCAGCGTCTGCGTGCCAGAGGTGGTGGTGATGCTGGAACTCGTGGCGACGTAAGTGGGCGTGTTGAGGTACTGGTTGCCGAGCAGGTCGGCGGCCACAGTGACGCGCCGCGCCAGTGCCCAGTCTGCGCCGATGTCGTAGTTGAGTCCGCCGGGCAGTGCGCGATTGCCGCCCGCAGTGAGGGTTGGATTATTCAGTTCCGAATTGGTGTTCCACTGGTAGCCGATCTTGGCGTGCGGCGAGATCTTGGCAAGATAGGAATAAACAACGTAGGGATTGAACCCGAATGAACCGGAGCCGAGCAGGTTCAGGTCGTCGCCGGTGGGCGCGCGGAGTGTGAATCCCGCGGAGAAGGTGGCCCGTTCGCCTTTCTGCAGCACCGACTTTACGTTGAAGTTAACATCGCCAATGCCGCTCGCGGTGCCGTTGGTGTAGATATTCGGGTTGGAAACCGGTCCCACTGCGGTGCTGCTGCCGACGCTCTGTACGTAGGATTTTGAGTTGAAGGCGGTGGAGCCCACCGATACACGTTCGATTGGAACGATCACCGAAAAGTCAATGCGGTTGGTGATGCCCACCGTGGCCACGCCCACGAACTGGTTCATGCGGAACGAAAGGTTGGTTGTTTCGCTGGTGTAGATCGTGCTCTGAAGCTGACCTGACGGGCTATAGGCATTCTGGCTGTAAGCGAAGGGCAGATTGCCGAGGGAGATGCCGTCAATCTTGGTGAAGACGAACTGGCTGAATGTGCCGCCGATGAACACCTTACCTTTGCCGATGGTCTGGGCGCGGTCGACCAGGATGGGACCGAGATTGTTGAACGTCTCGTAGATACCGTTCTTATAAACTTCCACCGTTCCTGCCGATGCGCTGGCCAGCGGCAACTGGCTCACCTGCGTGGCAATGCCCGTGTTGATCGCGGTAGCGGTCTTGATTGCGCTCTGGGCTCCCGAGCCACCAAGGCTGGAAGCATTGGTCAACACACCTGTGGAGAAAGGAAACTGGCAGACGAGTTTATTGGAAGCCGAGCCACTGAGGCAGTTGATCTGTCCCAGAGCGGCTGAACTGGAAATGACTGCCAGCAGAAGCAGTTGCAGAATTGGTCGTTTCATCGTTCTCCCTCGACTAGGAACTCAGGGTTCGGTTCTAAGCCGCAGCAGAGTTTCGCCGAAACTCCGCTGCAGGCCATCTGTATGACTTATAGGACAGTGACGTTCACCGGGAGCACCGCCTGATAGGTGTTGCCATCGCTGCCGGTGCCTTGCACCAGGAGGTAGTAGACCCCTGGCGGGGTTGTGCCGCCGGAAGTGGTGGTAGTCGTCGTGCTGTGGAACGATCCACCGCAACCCATGGTCTGCAAGGCTGCGATGGAGATGGCCACCAGCCCCATGAGCTGGAAGAATGCCATACGGCCGCGCTTGCGGCTCAGCAGGCCGACCAGCCCGAAGAACGGCAGGCCAAATACACCGGCAACCAGCAGATCAGAGTGCCTGGTGGATGAAGCCGTGGTGAGTGTGTTGTTGGTAGTCACTGTCACCTGCACCGTGACGGTATTGCCGGAGACCGACGGAGTGCCAAAGGTGCAGGCCATACCGTAGTTCGACGGCTTGACTCCGCTGGATGCCGTGATTCCCGAGCCGGCCAGATACGGGCAGGCGAAGTTTGAGAGCGTTACGCCTGTAGGCACCAGGAAGGTGACATTGCCAGAATTGTTCGTGGTGGCGCCGGAGGCAACCTGCAGCGCGGTAGCAACGGCGCGGACCTTCACAGCGAAGGAGGCCGTGTGCACCAGGCCGGTGGTTGGGTCGGTGCCGGTGACAGTGACGGTATAGTTGCCCGCCGCGGCTGTTGTTGCATCGACCACCAGGCTCAGAGCCGGTTCAGCGCCAGAGGCGTTCACCGCCAGCGTCGAGGCCGGGTTAGTGGTGCCGAGCGCGAACAGTTTGCAGGCCGGCGCAGTGACCGTTGTGCCGGACGAGTTGGTGACAGCGCAGGTAAGCGAGAGCGGCGTTCCGGATGCGGTCGAGAATCCGAAGGTCGACACCGGCCCCACGCTCATGGTCTGCGCAGTGAATGGATCATTGCTGGTGGTGAATCCTGCGGACACGATCACCGGCGGGGCGGTTGCCGCGCTCAGCGAGAAGTCTGACACGTTCTGGGTGAGCGAGCCGGTGCTGGAGATAAAGTTGGCTGCACCGGAGGGCTCGGTATAGGTGGCCGCGATGGCGTTCGCGCCGCTGGTCAGAGTGACCACGCCTGTGCCCGGAGCTGCCGGCACGCAGGTGGCTATGCCGGTTGCAGAGACGGGTACAGCGGCACAACCGGTCAGGGCCTGTCCGTTATCGCTGAACGTGACCGCACCGGAGAGCGGTACGGCGCCGGCGGCCGGCGAAACCATCGCGGTGAAGGTGACCTGGTCGTTCACGTTGTTCGGGTTGTTGACCGTCGACGTGTAAACAGCGGTCCCGGTCATCGTTGACGAGGAGGTGATTGCAGTGGTGCTCTGCGCCTGAAGAACCTGCTGTGTCACATTGCCAGCGTTGACGGTGAAGTTCGGATCACCACCATAAGTGGCAGTAATGGTGTGGTTGCCGGCGGTGAGCGTGTTATCCACGCAGGTTGCGATCCAGTTGTTGGAGCTGCCCGACTGCTGCGGCGCTACGCCAGAACATACGGTGACTGTGTGGCCGCCTGCGGTATCGGTGAAAGTCTCAGTGCCGGTGAGCGTTGCAGTGCCGGACGGAACTGTGATTGTGGATGTAAAGGTAGCGCTCTGGTTCACCGTTACCGGATTGGCGGAGGTGACCAGCGCGATGCTGGTAGTGGCTGGATTCACGGTCTGGGCCACAGAGTTGCTGGAGTTTGCGAAATTCGCGTCACTGCCATAAGAGGCCGTAACGCTGTGATTGCCGAGAGTAAGCGTGGCCGTGGTGCAGGTGGCCTGGAGAGTGCCGCCGACCGAAGACAGCGTTGCGGCCGCGCAGGTCGGAATCGATGTGCCGGTGACACTGTCAGTGAAGTTCACTGTGCCATTCGGGCTCAGGCTTCCTGACGGCGCGGTAAGAGATGCGGTGAAGGTGACCGACTCGTTGACCGCCGAAGGATCGGGCGTGGAGGAGACGGCCAGGGTCGTGGTGGCTTTGTTCACCGCCTGGGTGAGCGAACCGCCGGTGACCGAGAAGTTCGAGTCGCCGCTGTAGGCAGCGGTGATGGTGTGGTTGCCAGCTGTAAGAGACGGATCAGCGCAGTTGGCAACCCAGTTGGTGGATTGCGTTGCCTGCGGCGCCACTGCCGCGCAGCCGGCGATTGTGCTGGCGCCGTCCTTGAAGGCTACCGTGCCCGTCAGCGTAGTGCTGCCGGAGGGCACAGGGATGTTGGCCGTGAAGGTCACGGTCTGGTTTACCGAGGAGGTGGGCGTTCCACTCACCAGCGGAGAAGAAGAGTTGAGCGTGATGCTGGATGTGGCCGCGTTGACGGTCTGCGATGCTGTGCCGGTGTTGCCAGTGAAGTTGGAATCGTTGGCGTAGGTGGCAGTAATGGTGTGCGAGCCGAGCACAAGTGTTGCAGTGGTGCAAGTGGCTACGCTGTGGCCGCCAACCACGTTGAGGGACACGTTGGTGCAGCCGGAGATGGCGGTTGTTGGTCCGGTGGACGCCTTATCGGTGAACGACACTGTGCCGGAGGGCGCGATGCTGCCCGCGGGCGATGGTGTGATGGTTGCCGTGAAGGTGACCGAGGCGTTGACCGTGGAGGGATTCGGGGCGCCGCTGACGCTCACGCTGCTGGTGCCTTTGTTCACTGTCTGCGCAACGCCCGTAGCCGTGCTGGTTCCGAAGTTCGAGTCACCGGTGTAGCTGGCATTGATGGTATACGTACCGGCAACGAGCGATGCTCCGGAGCAGGTTGCGATTCCGCCGGACGATATGGTGACGGCCGTACAGCCAGCGATGGGGCTTGCCGATCCGCCGGATGGCGTGGCGGTGAAGGAAACCGATCCGGTTGGAACCACCGATCCTGTGAACGACGGCGTGACAGTAGCCGTGAAGGTTACAGGCGAGGCCTGGTTGACCGTGGACGGCGAACCGGACGTGGTGAGGCCAAGGGTTGTGCTGGTCTGATTTACGGTAAGTGAACCGGCGGGCGTGCTGGTGCTGTTGCTGTAGTTCGAATCGCCCGAGTAGCTGGCGGTGAATCCGTGAGTGCCCTTGGTGAGCGATGAACTGGAAACCGAGCAGCTTGCGGTGCTGGTTCCGGAAGTCCAGCCGGAGAGTGTGCAGGTACCGAGTGTATTGGTGCCGTCAGCCGTGACTGTCGCAGTACCGGTGACCGCAACAGAGTTGCCGCCCAGCACCTTGACTGTGAAAGTGACAGATTGGTTCACAGACGAGGGACTCGGAGCAGCGGTCACGGTTGTGGTTGTGGATGCGGCCGAGACCGAAAGCGACAGGTTTCCGGAACTGGTGTTGTAGTTTGCATCGCCGGAGTAAGCGGCGATGATGGCGTGGCTGCCGCCGGTGAGAGAGGACTGGTTGCAGGTGGCCTGGTAGATCCAGGTTGAGCCGGTTACGCTGATGGCCTGCGTGCTGCAGCCGGTGATGGTGGTTCCGTTATCGCTGAATGAGACTGTGCCGGTCGGGATGACAGTCAGCGGATTCGGGAAGGTGATAGCTGCCGTGTAGGTGACTGGATTGTTCAGAGTCGGCGTCGTCGGATTGGAGGTGACTGCAACAGTGGAACTGGCCTTGTTGACGGTTACTGTGGCCGTCGGGCTGTTCGGGCTGGAGTTGTAACTGGCGTCGCCGAGATAGGTGGCCACGATGTTGTTATGAGTGCCAGCAGTGAGCGACGACGTGGTGCAGGTGGCCGTACCGACGCCACTGGTGAAGCTGACTGCCTGCGCCGTGCAACCGGAGATCGCAGTTCCGTTGTCAGAGAACCGGACGTTGCCGGTCATAGCAATGAGGTCGGCCGTAGCAACTTCACCGGAGGTCACATTGGGCGTGATAGTCGCCGTGAGAGTTACCGACTGGTCGACTGTGATTGTGGACGGCGCCGGCGAAACCAGGGCACGCGTGGGGGCCACCGCGACGGTAACCGGGAAGTTGGCGCTGGCTGGGCTTACGTTATAGTTCGAATCGCCGCTGTATGTGGCGGTGAAGTTCTGTGCGCCTACGGCAAGGCCGGTAGAGATCTGGCATGTGGCAACGCCTGTGGTGGAGTTCACGGGTTGCGCCGTGCAACCGGAGATGGAGGTTCCACCGAGGGAGAAGGACATGGTGCCGGCGAAGGACTGTACGGCTGTCCCGGTAGTGGGCTGAACGGTAGCAGTGAGCGTGACAATTTGATCCACTGTGGGAGATGCCGGCGAGATGGAGTTCACGGTAACCGTAGTAGCAGCCTTGTTGACGGAGACCGGGAAGTTGGCGCTGGTTGAGCTGGCGCTGTAATTTGCATCGCCCGTGTTGTACGCCGCGGTGAGGTTGTGCGAACCCGCAGTCAGGCCGTTATATGAGCAGGTTGCCACGCCGGTGGTGGTATTGACGGTCTGAGCGCTGCAGCCCGAGATCGGGCTCGCGTCAGCAGAGAACGACATGGTGCCGGCGAAGGGGACCACCGCTGTTCCGGAACTGGGCGCAACTGTGGCAGTGATGGTGGCTGACTGGTCTACGATCGGCGTAGCGGGTGAGGTCGAGTTGACTGTGACAGTGGTGGAAGCCGCGGCAACGGTCTGCACCTGATCGGTGGAGTTGCTGGCGGCATAGACAGAGTCACCCAGATACTGCGCCTGAAGATTGAGAGAGCCGGCCGTCAGCACCTGAGTAATGCAGTTTGCCGAGGCGTGGTTGGTGTCGACATTGGAGAGCGCTTCACCGGTCGATCCGCCGCAGTCGGAGAGGGGTGTGGTGCTGGCACCGTTGTCGATAGCGAAGACGACGTTGCCGGTCGGCGCGCCGTTGGTCCCATCGCCGGTTACGGTCGCCGTAAGTGTCACCGAGCCGTTGACTGTAGAAGTGTTGGGTACATTGGCGAGAGCGGTCGTGCTGGTGTTGGTGCCGCCGCCGCCGAGAGGCGTGGCTCCGCCGCCCATGGGCGATGCCGTAGAACCGTTGCTGGTGACAATGCCAGCAGCGCGGCCTGCTCCACCTGCGATGGCTGCGAGAGATTCAGGATCGGCTGAGACAGGGAAGTTGACAGCAGTCTGCAGCTTGCCGCCTGCGCTGTAGAGGACGCTCACGTTGGACGACTGCGCGTTGGCTACGGCGAGATCGGGCTGGCCGTCGCCGTTGAAGTCGGCGATGGCGAGAGCCGAGGGCGCGGTGCCGACTGCATAGGTTACCGGCGCCGCAAATGTTCCGTTGCCGTTTGAGTGGAGCACAGCCACCTGATTGCTGCCGCGTTGTGCCACGGCAAGGTCAAGACCGTTGCCGGTCAGATTGCCGATGGCAATGGCGGAAGGCGAGCTGCCGAGGCTGACTTCGCCGGCGGCGGTGAGCTTTGCGGTTCCGTCATTGGCAAAGATGGTCGCGGTGCCGGAGGAATTGCAGGTGCTGTCGTTGCCGCAGGCATTGGCCACAACGATGTCGAGATGGCCGGTGGAGCGGAGATCAGCCGCTGCGATGGAGACGGGCGAGAAGCCCACGGTGTAGCTGGCCGAGGCTTGCAGGCTGCCGTCGCCATGGCCGAGCCAGATGTCGAGTGTGCCGGGCTGGGTGCAGGTGCTCTGGCCGCAGTCGGAAGCGATGGCCAGGTCAGTCTTGCCGTCGCCATTGAAGTCGCCTGCCAGGACCGTGCGTGGGCTGGCGGCGAGCGAGTAGCGCTGCGTGGCTCCGAAGGTGCCATCACCGTTGCCGGCCAGGATAGAGAGGGCCTTTCCGGCGCTGTTGAGCGCAACCAGATCGAGCTTGCCGTTGCCATGCAGATCAGCGAGCGCGACCGCGACAGGCCCGCTGCCGAGCGCAATGGTGGAACCCGCGCGATAGCTGCCGTCTGTATTGGCCAGGAAGACGGTGGCTGTGCCGTTGCTGGAGCACGCAGTGTCAGCGCCGCAATAGTTGATAACCACCAGGTCGGAGCGGCCATCGCCGTTCAGATCTCCGGCTGCGACTGCCTTGCTCACCAGGTCGGCGCGATAGGAGCGCGTCGCGGCAAAGGTGCCGTCGCCGTGGCCGAGCGGAACAGCGATGTTCTGATCGAGCGAGTTGGCAATGGCCAGATCGGCTTTGCCGTCGCCGTTGAAGTCAGCGGCCACCAAGCCGAGCGGCAGGTTGCCGGCTACAAAGTCGATGGAGGAACGGAAGGTGCCGTCACCGTTGCCAACCAGCACGCTGAAGGTGTTTGAGAGCTGGTTGAGTGAGACCAAATCGGCTGCGCCGCTGCCGGTTAGATCGGCTGCGATGATTTTGGCCGGACCGTTGCCCACAACATAGGGCGAGCCGGCTTCAAAGCTACCATCGCCTTTACCGAGCAGAACGCTGACGACGTTCGAACTGCCCTGCGCAACGGCCAGATCGGCCTTGCCGTCGGCGTTGAAGTCACCGGCAGCGACGGACGAAAGCGGGCCTGAGGCTACGGCGAGAGCAGGCTGCGCTGCGAAGTGTCCTGCGCCGTCGCCGAGCAGAACGGTCAGACTTCCGTCCTGGCTGGCAAGGATGAGATCGTCATGTCCTGCGCCTTTGAGATCGGCTGCGGCGATAGAGCGCGGCTGGACCGTGATGGGCACCGCGGCAGGAGAAGAGAACTTGCCCGTGCCATCGTTGAGCAGCACGGAGAGGCCGGTAGACGAGGCTACGGCCAGATCAAGCTTGCCGCTATTGGCGAAGTGGCCGGCCGTGAGTGCAACGGGGTCCTTGAGCGCCGGGTAGACGGACGGAGCACCAAAAGTGCCGTCGCCGTTGCCGAAGAGCACATCAACCGAGCCGGTGGCGCTGTCAGTAACGGCAACGTCGAGCCTGCCGTCGCCGTTGAAGTCGGCCACGAGCGCATTGGAGACGGTAGTTCCGGCGGGATAGACTACTCCCGCGGAGAACCCGCCCTTTCCGTTGCCGAGCAGCACGCTCACCCCGCCCGAGCCTGTGCGGGTGACCACGAGATCAGGATAGCCATCGCCGTTCAGGTCGCCGCTGGCCACGCTGGTGGGCGCGGGAGCAAGCGCGAACGACTGCGAGATGCGGAATGGCGATCTCGGGATGGGGCTCACACGAAGTGAATCAGTGGATTGGGCAGACGCCATGCTGCACAAGGCAACACTAAGCGCAGTGACAACAAGCCGACTCGACGGAAGAAAGTTCACTCGCCGCGACATGTGAGTTCTCCGGAACAGCGATTTTTTTTCAGACCCCGAAGGGGGATTGTGGAGTAAGTGCTATCGGTTGTTTACGGGCCACTGGGTGTAGTGATGTACGCCATCAGGCCGTTTCAAGACAGTGTGCCGTGTACGCACCGTGATTAAAGAAAAATCAACCAAGCTTTTGAGGCCCTGCAATAAGCAACGACGATGTGATCTGCGCAGCTTTACAACAGCCAGCTAGATCCAAGTTCCGTACCCAATCTGCAGAACGACCCCGATAAAGAAGACGGCGCCGCATGCAGATCACATCGTGCTCAATGCCTGTAATTAGCGGAACCTGAATCATCTTAGGGCGATCTAACCGAAACGTCAAGAAGCAATTTAAGAGTTACATAGAGATGTAAAAGCGCAGTGCGCGAGACTTTGCGCACGGATGCAGACCCGCCTGCTCAGCTACTTTCAAGCAGTGCGGCGCAGCAGAAGGATGGTCTATTGCCGGCTGACGATGGTCCAGCCGCCACCCTTCTTGGCGAGGGTATAGTGGGTCGTTACGGTGTGCGATTGGGTCTTGCTGCCTGCATTGAAGGTCGAGACTTCTGTGCAACTCCAGTTTGCCGTGTCGCCGCTTATGGTCAGGCCCGCGGCCACGCAGGTGTCAGAGATACTGGCCGAGGGGTTGTTTTTGAAGAAATCCGCCAGGCTCTTCGCCACTCCCGGTTTTATTCCGGTCCATATCTGCTGGACGCTCCCGATATTGTGCGAGTTGTAGGCGGCGACGAAGCTGTCGATGGTGTGCTTGATTTCGATAGATGGGTCGGCGGCCTGCTGCACTACAGGAGCCTGGGGCTGCACAGGAGCGGGCGCGGCGGGCTTGGGTGTCACGTTGATGGTCACCGACTCCTGCTGCGGGTTTCCGTTGCCTTTGGCTACAAGCGTGTAGGTGGTCGTGCTGGAAGGATTCACATCGCGCTGGCCCGAGGCGCTTACCCCGCCAATGCCGTTATTGATGGAGATGTCGTTGGCGTTGCTGGTCTGCCACTTGAGCGTGGTGGAGTCACCCTGCTGGATGGTTTGCGAGGTTGCGAAGAAGGCTGTGATCTGCGGCGGCTGCACGACCGCCTTGGGAATCGGGGTCAGCGACGCGGGGAAGTTCTGGTGCTGGCCGTTCGTAAGATTGAATGTCTGGTTAACGGGTTGGTATCCGCTCAGGCTTATGTTGACTGAGTGCTGGCCGGGTTTGACCTCTGCATTGAGAACACCGTGCGTATCGGTAGTTTGCGGCGGAGCGCCGTCAATGGTAACCGAAGCGCCGGGCAGCGACAAAACAGTGATGTACGCGGCAGGGGGCGGCGGAGGCGCGCCAACGATCTGGTTCAGAGCAAATGGGACAGTCTGCTGGCTGTTTACAGCAACGTTAACGGTGGTCGATGGCGAGTCAGTGTAGCCAGGCTTGGCGAACCGGATCGAGTGCCTGCCAGGGTCGAGCTGCAGCTTCACGGTTCCGTCGCTTTGCGTATAACCTTTGACAGCACCGTCGACGATCACATTCACGTTCTCCGGGCTGCCCTTGTCCACGCTGCCCTTGATGAGCAGCGTGCCTGCCGGCGCCGCATTGATGGTTGGCGCTCCGGGAACTGTTTTGATGATGACCTGCGGCTGCTGATTCTGCGATTTGTTATGCAGGAAAACTGCGATACCGATGCCGGCGATCGCCAGGACGCCGACGCCGATAAGCGGGAGCAGCAGCTTATTGCGTGGCTGGGCGACTTCAGTGGTTGCGCCGGGCGCGCTGACCTGCGGCACAAAGCCGGTGGCGCGCTTGGCCGTGGGCTTGGCGGCCTCAGAGTTCAGGCGTTTCCAGTCGGCCTGTTGCGAGGAGCCAGCGAATTCGAACCACTCAGCTGAGGCTTTGAGGGCCTCAATGGCGGCGGACGCATTGTTTTCGAGCAGCGCGGCGCGCGCAGCTTCAACGGATTTGGCGACAGTCTCGTTGGCCAGCTGTGCGCGGCGGGACTCGATGCCGGAGACAGCCTTTGCAAGTTCTGGCGTGTCGCCCCAGGCGCGCTGGACTTTGTGCAGCGACTCGATGGATGCGTTGAAGCCGGCGAGGTCGGATGCCTTCGATGCAGCGGCAAGAGCACTGGCTGTGGCTTCTTTGCGGGCCTTCTCGGCGCGAATCTCGGCGAGCAGAGTGTTCTGCGGCGAACCCGCAACGTTTGAGGCGGGCAGCGACTGCAGCAGGCCGATGGCTTCATCAAGCTGGCCGCGCTCGCGGTGGCGGGCGATCTGGCCCATCAGAGCTTCTGACTTGCGCAGAATGGTTTCGCGCTTGGAGCGAGCCTCTTCAAGCAGACGGGCGAGCGTGGGATCGGAGGTCTCGGCGCATGCCGGCTCAAGCAGATGGATGGCCTGCTCGAACTGTTCGGACAAGAGCAGCTCGCGGGCCTGCGTGACCGTGTTGGCGATGCGCGCCCGGCGCTGCTGCTGGGCCACCTCGCGGCGGGCAAAATCGAGCAGTTCGCCTACGCCTGCGGCGTCAGAGAATTCGAGCTGGTATGACTCGAGAATCTCGATGGCCTTGTCGAACTGCGCGCGGTCGATGGCGGCCTGGGCTTCACGCAGATAACGGCTGCGGACTTCCTCGATCTCGGCGGCCTTGAGACGCTGGCGCAGCGACTCTTCAAGAGCCAGCAGGCGCTCTTCGCCGGGGAGTTCCTGCAGCGCACGCTGCACAATGAGCAGCGCCTCGCCGGGCGACTGGAGGAAGACTTCCTGCGCCTTTGCGGCGGTGGTTTCGATGAGCTGGCGCGTGCGCCAGTTGCGGGTCTGCAGCGCGACACGGGTCTTGAGTTGAAGCAGGGAAGACTCGGTGGGCAGCTGCTCTACGGCGCGCTCAATAAGGTCAGTGGCGCGATCATAGTTTTCCGCTGCCAGGCAGTTTTCAATTTCGGCCTGAATCTGCTCGATGAGTCTGCGGCGGCGCTCCTGCTCCTGCGCGGCTATGGCAGTTTGAAGAAGGCCGTCAGCTTCCGCCTGCGAGGGATCGATCTTTGTGACCTCGCGCAGAATCTCGATGGCTCCGGTGAAGCGGCGGGAGCTGATCTCAGTCTTCGCCTTACCCAGCATCTCGCGGATCTGCTCTTTTTGAGCAGCGAGCCTGGCCTGGCGCGAAATTTCGGTGTGGATGGCGCGAATCTTGGTGTCGGCCTGATCGATCTGCAGGGCCTTCTCGACGACGCGCAGCGCGCCGGTATAGTCACCGCGCTCTTTGAGATTGTCGGCCTGCGACATGAGCGAGCCGATCTCGTCGTACTTGCGCTTCTGCTCCTTGATCTGTTCGAGACGGGTCCTAAGCTCAGTGTTCTCCTGATCAAGCTGGATGGCGTTGTCGAGCGAGCCCATCGCCTCAGCGAATCGGTGTGAGGCGGCAGCTTCTTCGGCTTCGGCAACCAGCTGGCGGACCTGCTCGGCGCGCTGCAGGCGAGCCAGATTCTGCTGGACGACGTTGTAGAGCTGGCGCGCGCCGGTGTGCTGCGGATCGATGCGGACGAGCTGAAGCAGGACCTCACGCGCGCGGCCAAACTGCTGCTCGCTTGCCAGCCGCTCGGCGTCGCTGAAGAGTTCGGCCACCTGGCCTTTTTTCAGCTGCTCGCCCAGCGCGTGCAGATCGGCTGCAAATTCTTCTGCCGTGGCGTAGCGCTGCTCGGGGTCCTTGGCCAGAGAGCGGTCGATGATGGCATCAAGCGCGGGCGGATAATTGGTGAGGTAGGTGCCGAGCGGCGGATGCGGTTCGTTGACCAGCTTCTGCAACACCGTCATGTCTTCACCGGTGAAGGGAAGCTGCCCGGTGAGCATGAGGTAGAGCATGACGCCGACGGCGAACAGGTCGGAGCGGCCATCGAAGGGCCGGCCCTTGAGCCGCTCAGGCGCAATGTAGTGGATGGTGCCGATGACGTTGCCAGTGCGTGTGAGGCCGCCTTCACTGCTCGAGCCCTGCACGCGGGCGATGCCGAAGTCGACGATCTTGGCAACGCCGTCCTGCTGCACCATGACGTTGGCGGGCTTGATGTCACGGTGAATCACGCCGCGCTGGTGCGCATAGCCGAGCGCCAGGCAGACCTGCTCGATGATGTGGAGCTTTTCGATGATGGAGGTCGGGCGACCGGCGGAGATAAGCTTGTCGAGCGGCTCACCGGCCACAAACTCCATCACGATGAAGGGAACGCCGTCTTCGTCGCCCAGGTCGTAGACGATGACGATATTGGGATGCTGCAGAATGCCGGCCTGCGCCTCGCGATAGAAGCGCTCCAGCATCTCGGGCTGGCCGGAGAAGTTTTCGGTCAGGGTCTTGATGGCGACCTGGCGGCCGATGCGCTTGTCTTCGGCACGGTAGACCACGCCCATGCCGCCGCGGCCTAGGATGCCCGTGATCTCGTACTTGCCAATCTTCTTTTTCTCGATCGTTTCCACGTTATCGGACCAAAGGCGCGACGAGGCAAAAGTATGACAGGCCGGCAAGGGAAACCGCGGAGCCCGGCTAAGTCAGGAAGAAGTGCAAACTGGGTGCGCGCTGAGTAACTGAATCTTTGACCAGCAGAATCACGGTAGCATGATTGCTATCCGCCAGCCAATAAAACTTTGGAGGCATGCGGGCCGAAGTTGTGCCGATTGGTACATTTCCGGGCATTGCGCGTCGAGCCTTTTGGGGCGGGCGCTGTACAATCGGAAAACGCTGCCCGCGGAGGCGCGGAAGCGGATTCCGATTATGTCCGATGCACCGAAGGATTCATCTCCGGCAACAGTGAAGGCAAGCTTTTCTCTGCCGGTGGCGGGCGTTTTTCTGCAGGGAACCGTGCAGGTGCCCGCCGGCCACACTACGCTGACGCAGCTTCTGCCCATCATCCAGAACTTTGAGAATGCGATTGTCGGGCGCGTGGCCGAGGAGGCCGAGCGGGCGGGCGCGCCGATCAGCTGCAAGGCCGGTTGCGGCGCCTGCTGCCGGCAACTGGTGCCGCTGAACATCTTTGAGGCTGAGGCGCTGACCGACTGGATGCGCTCGCTGCCTGAAGAACAGCAGGCTGCACTGGCGGCGCGATTTCACAGGGCGCTCAGCGCGCTGCGCGATGCCGGGGTGATCGAGAAGATTCTGGACAGCGAACACGTCATCGAAGAAGGCCCCACGACACAACTGGCTATCGACTACTTCCACGCCGGTGTGGCCTGCCCGTTTCTTGAAAACGAGAGCTGCAGCATTCATCCCATACGGCCACTGGCCTGCCGCGAGTACCTCGTGGTTTCCCCGCCGGAGCTGTGCCAGGACCCGTCAGTCAACGACGTAACCGGTGTGCGGCTTCCGCTCAAGCTCTCGCGCGTGCTGCATACATTCGGGCAGGAGATTGCGCAGGACCCGCGCGGATGGATTCCGCTGGTGTTTCTGCTGGCGTGGGGCAGGGGAAATCAGCGGCCCGGTGAACTTGTCGCGGGAACAGGCGAAGAGGTGCTGCAGAGGTTCCTTGCAAAGGCCGGAGAAATTTCGCATGAGCAAAAGGGATGAAGTGCCGACGGTGTCTTTACAGGCTGGGTAGAATTCTGGCAACCTTAGAGCGGTTTTCCAGTTGGTTGGGAGTCTGCAGCATTGCGCACCGTGGTTTTTTGAGACAAGAAAAACTGGGTTGCGGC
>DASZXD010000309.1:0-11452 GCA_035546015.1 Occallatibacter sp. | reverse complement strand
TTTCTGGATAAGGTCGTCAGCTTCAGCAAGACTCGCCGCCAGTGGTTTTTCAACGAGCAGGTCGAGGTTCGCATCGAGCAGAGCCGATGCCACAGCATGATGATGGACCGTTGGTACGGCTACGCTGGCCGCATCGAGCTTGAGGTCTGCGGCAAGCAACTCGTCAATGGAAGAGAAGACGTGGATGCCGTATTGAGCCGCGGTTTCTTCGGCGCGCTCCGGGTTCGGCTCAACGGCTGCCGCCAGCGTTACGCCATGACCTGCCGTCTCAAGCTCACGATAGACGCGCAGATGATTGCGCCCGAAGGCGCCGGTTCCGGCAACAGCAACGCGAATGTTGGCTTCGCCTGCTATTGCGCGACCTCTTTCTCCCCCTGAACGGCCTTGAGACAACGGCCATAGAGCTCGAGCAATTGTGTGACGTGCTCTTCGGGCTTGGTCGGAGCAGTGCCGCTGAAGCCGGTGGAGGGCGCGGCGGGGCGGCCAACGCCTGCGGTGCCGGCTACGAATTTCAACAGATCGAGTGCAATGTCTTCATTGCGGCGGGCGCCGAGGCCCGCGCCATTCAGTGTGTCCATGTGAAAAGGGTCTCCGAAAAAACTATCCGAAGACAGATGCTACCAGAATCGGCCATCCGCCTGCCGCACAAGTGAGCGAAGTCGAGACGCTAATCGATTTAGCAGGCGTGTGGTAGACTCGTGTGCTCAGGGAGAGACTGTGAAGAACCGGTTGCGAGTAGCAGGCCTGTTTGTACTGTTTGCCATGGCGCGTGGCGCCTGGGCTGTGGACCTGAACGGAACATGGAAGGGCGCGTTCGATTTTGAGGGTAGCAGCGTACCGCTCACGATTCATCTAACGGTGACGGGCAGCGATGTAACCGGAATGGTGGAGGGGTTGCCGACCACTCCGACCGAGATTCACGAAGGCAAAGAGGATGGAAGCGCCGTAAGCTTCTGGGTGGATACCGACTACGAAGGACAGACCTACAAGCTGACTTACAAAGGCACGGTTTCTGCCACGGGCGAAGAGATTGTATTTACGCTGGGCACTGACGATGGCAGTTGGAGCGCGCAGCTAGTCGCGAAGAAAAGCGCAGAAACTCCCGCTGTGCCTGCGCCACACGTGAACGCGCCGCTAGGTGAGATCAAGCGTATGCCCGGCGATGGCGATGGCGCTTACAAAACGCATCATTATCGAGACCTGTTTGCCGAGCAGGGACACACGGCTGCGGAGACGCACGCAAAGATCGAGAAAGCCTTCCAGCAGCTGTTTCACGGTGACGGACAGGAAGAACGGATCTACTTCGAAACCGGCGCAAACGAAAATGGGCCTCTGGCTTATGTAACGGACTGGGCCAACAACGACGCGCGCACAGAGGGCATGAGCTACGGCATGATGATCTGTGTCGAGCTCAACAAGAAGCGCGAGTTCGATGCATTGTGGAACTGGGCAAATACATACATGCTCATCACCGATCCGAAGAACCCTTCGGTGGGCTACTTTGCGTGGTCGATGAATACGGACGGAACGCCGCGTTCTACCGGTCCAGCGCCTGACGGCGAAGAATACTTCACCATGGCGCTCTACTTTGCGGCGCACCGGTGGGGCAATGGTGCGGGCATCTACAACTACCAGGCTCAGGCGGACAAAATTCTGCGCGGCATGCGGCACCATACAGTCCTGAGCGGGATGAGTCCATTTCGCATCCATCCCGACGATCCGCCATTTGTGATGCCCGATCGTCCCTGGCCGAGCCCGAACAATCGCCGAATGGCTGAAGAGGCGAAGGCAAGCGGCAAACCGCTGCCGGTGTACCGCTTCCCACGCGGGCCTCGTGAAGAAACCATCGGGCCGATGGTGGATGAAGACCACTACATGATCAAGTTTGTGCCCAATCTGCCCGGCGGCACCACCGATGCTTCGTATCACCTGCCCGCTTTTTACGAGTTATGGTCGCGCTGGGGGCCAGCGGAAGATCGTGCATTCTGGGCTGAGGCCGCGGATGTGAGCCGGGATTTCTTCAATCGCGTGACCGGGTCCGAGACCGGACTGACGCCCGACCGCAGCAACTTTGACGGCGCACAGGTAATCGGCTATGACGGCAAGCCCGTGCCGTTCAGCTACGACTCGTGGCGCAGCGTGAGCAACTGGAGTGTGGACTATTCGTGGTGGGGCAAGGACTCTCGCGAGACAGTGCTGAGTGACCGGATGCAGAAGTTCCTATACGGCCAGGACATTGATAAATTTGTCGACCGGTACACGCTTGATGGCAAGCCGCTCTCGTCTCGGCACTCGCCGGGTATGGTAGCCACAGCCGCGGTGGGTAGTCTTGCAGCCACGGACGGGCCGACGGCGAAGGCGTTTGTCGATGCACTCTGGAATATGCCCGTTCCTTCAGGCGAGCAGCGCTACTACGACGGCATGCTCTACGTGATGAGCCTGATGCACTGCAGCGGCAACTTTCAAATCATTGAATGACGAATCGGCGGGGTACAGCGTCTATAGACGATAGCCTGAGCCGGTTCGCGCCGAAATAGTTCTCACCGCTAGCCCGTCTTGTCGCGTACACTGCAAGGGTTCATGCCAGAGTGGCTGCCCGTTCGGCATTGAGGCTGGTGTGCGGCGGAGCTCTTCTCCAGCCCCATTTCCCCGGACAACCCAATGAACACGACCGCAAGGAGGTCAATTATGAGTCAGTCTGTAACTGCACCCGCTGCTGCTGTTTCCCCGGATCACATTCTGCAAATCGGCCTGGGATTCTGGGCCGCAAAGACGCTTTTGAGCGCGATTGAGATGGATCTCTTTACCGAACTCGCTCACAAACCGGAAAGCTTGAAGGATGTACAGGCTCGGCTCGGGCTGCATCCGCGAGCGGCGCATGATTTTCTCGATGCGCTGGTGGCGCTGGGTTTTCTTGAACGGCGGGATGGCATCTACTACAACACACCTGCAACGGACTTGTTCCTGGATAAACGCAAACCCTCATACATTGGCGGGATTCTTGAGATGGCCAACCAGCGTCTCTATGGACACTGGGCTCATCTTACGGAAGGGCTGCGCACCGGCAAACCGCAGAACGAGGTCCGTGGTGGTGGCCAGCCCATGTTCGAGACACTCTATGCGGACCCGGCTCGGCTGAAGACTTTCTTGAAGGCCATGAGCGGCATCAGCCGCGGCGCGGCTCTGGCGATTGCAGCCAAATTCCCCTGGCACGAGTATCGGACCTTCGCCGATGTTGGCACTGCGCAAGGCGATACCGCGGCACAGATTGCTACGGCGCATCCGCACCTGAACGGAACAGGGTACGATCTGGCAGAGGTCGGGCCGATCTTTGAGGATTACGTCGGCGAGCTGGGCCTGAATGGGCGTCTGCGCTTTACGCCGGGAAATTTCTTTGAAGACCCATTGCCGCAGACAGATGTGATCGTTATGGGCCATATTCTGCATGACTGGGATCTTGAGACGAAGCGCATGCTGATTGGCAAAGCATACGAGGCGCTCCCGTCCGGCGGCGCGTTCATTGTGTATGAGGCGATCATCGACGACGATCGCAGCAAAAATGCGTTCGGGCTAATGATGAGCCTGAATATGCTCATTGAAACCTACGGCGGATTCGACTACACAGGCGCGGACTGCATGGGCTGGATGCGTGACGCGGGATTCAGTCACACACGTGTTGAGCACCTCGTGGGGCCAGACTCGATGGTGGTGGGCATCAAGTAGTTCCGGGCGAACCGTTGTCCAATTTGAATAAAGAGGTACAGTGCTGGCAGAAATCTGCCCGTTCGTCGTGACCGGTTTTAGAGTTTAGAGAGTCGCGGCGGCGGGCAGAATCTCGTCTACATCGACCCACTGTGTTGGATAATTGCCCGTGTAGCACGCCGTGCAGTAGCCCGCGTTCTGTTCTGTCTGGCAGCTCTTAAGCAGACCATCCAGCGACAGATACGCGAGCGAATCTGCCTCGATGAAGCGCCGGATCTCTTCAATGGAATGGTTGGCTGCAATGAGGTCGCGCTTGCTCGGCGTGTCGACGCCGTAGAAGCACGGCGAGATGGTGGGCGGGCAACTGATGCGCAGATGGACTTCAGTTGCGCCTGCGCCGCGCACCATGCGGACGATCTTGCGGCTGGTAGTTCCGCGGATAATAGAGTCGTCAATTAGTACGACTCGTTTGCCTTCAAGCAGATTCCGCACCGGGTTGAGCTTGAGCCGCACGCCAAAGTCCCGCACGCGCTGTTCAGGCTCAATGAAGGTGCGGCCAACATAGTGATTGCGGATGAGGCCGAGCCGGAAGGGGATTCCAGCCTCTTCCGCGTATCCCAACGCCGCAGTTACGCCAGAGTCGGGCACAGGCACAACAACGTCTGCCGGCACGCCCGATTCGCGCGCGAGCTGGCGGCCCATCTGGTCGCGCGACTCCTGCACCCACCGGCCATAGATCTTGCTGTCGGGTCGTGCGAAGTAGACATGCTCGAAGATACAGCTCGACTGCGGAATGCCAGAGGAGTAATGCCGGCTTGTCAGGCCGTCTTCAGAAACCATCACCAGTTCGCCGGGCAGCACGTCGCGCACAAACTCGGCTCGCAACAGATCGAAGGCACAGGTCTCGCTCGCAAAGAAGATTGTGTCCGGCGCGCCGGGGTTCCTGATGCGGCCGATGGAAAGCGGGCGAAAACCGCGCGGATCGCGCGCCGCGAAGATGCGGTCGCGGGTCATCATCACGATGGAAAATGCGCCGTCCACCTGCGAGAGCGAGTCGGCAATCGCGTCAACAAGTGTGCCGGTCTTGGAATGCGCAATGAGCTGAACGATAATCTCGGAGTCGGATGTGGTCTGGAAGTAGGCGCCTTCGCGCTCGAGCCGTGTGCGCAGATTGCCAAGGTTCACCAGGTTGCCATTGTGTGCAATTGCAATGAGGCCCTTGGTTGAATCCACACGGATTGGTTGCGCATTCAGCAGTGCTGAGTCGCCTGTAGTGGAGTAGCGCGTGTGGCCAATCGCCATAGGTCCGGGCAGCTTCTGAAGCACATCGTCCGTAAAGATCTCGGAGACAAGGCCCATACCCTTGATGTTCGCCAGGTGCTGGCCGTCCGCAGTGGCGATGCCCGCTGACTCCTGCCCGCGATGCTGCAGCGCGTAGAGCGCAAGATACGCCTGATGCGAGGCCTGCGGATGATTGTGGACCGCGACGACGCCGCATTCTTCATGGAGCTTGTCAAAAACAGAAGCCGGAGAAGAGGGGGCAGGATGTTTCTGCGTCGACTGCGCGCGTAGTTCGTTCGTATGATCGGTGACGCCGCAGACACCCTGGAAGAGACGGCGGCTCATGCATGAACCTCTTCGCGAAGGTTCGCCTCAAGTGCAGCGGACCATTCTTCACGCAGTTCTGAAAGCGAGGCCGAGATGAACGATTCCTTATCGACGGTGATTTCGAGGCGGCTGCCTCCGGTGGTTCCAATGCGCGCGGCAAAGTAGCCGTGCTCTTTTGCAGTCTGTTCGATTTCGGAAACGTGGCCTGGCTTTGCAGTAACGATCATGGTTGAAGCCGGCTCGGCAAAGAGACCGAAGAGAGGATGCGCCATCAGGGACTGGTCCTGCTCAACTGTTGCGCCGATCGAGTTTGAGAACGCGGCCTGCGCGAGCGCCACGGCCATGCCGCCATCGGCAATGTCGCGTGCTGAGTGGATCAGCTCACGCCATGCAAGTACGCCGAGCAGATTGTGCAAACGCGCTTCTGCATCGAGATCGAGTGGCGGCGGCTGCCCCCAGATACCGCCCAGAATCACCTTCGCATATTCAGATGAGCCGAAGACGGTGACATTAGCTGCTGCTTCGGCTTCAGGAGCGTCGGGTTTTTCATGTGGCTCTGACTGCGACTCGATTGCGGGCACAGGGTATTGGCTGATGCCGGGCGGATTGAGAGGCACCGCGAGGTTTGGATCGGGCTCCTGGCCTTGCGGAATGGGCCAGAGAAGAATGATTGCCTCACCCGCACGCTGAAAACCTGCCGGGACCGCTTTGGTCACATCGTCGAGAATTCCGACGATACCGAGCACCGGGGTGGGATAGATGCCTTCGCCGCGCGTCTCGTTGTAGAGCGAGACATTACCGCCCGTGATCGGCGTCCCCAGCGCAGTACAGGCCTCGGCAATGCCGTCAATTGCAGCCGAAAGCTGTGCCATGATCTCAGGTTTCTCGGGATTGCCGAAGTTGAGGCAATTGGTTGCAGCCACAGGCAGTGCGCCAGTACCGGCCACTTTGCGTGCAGCCTCAGCCACGGCGTGCATCGCGCCCAGCTTCGGATCGAGATAACACCAGCGGCCATTGCCGTCGAGCGCCATGGCAAGACCGCGTTCGTGGTTCGGTTTGCCTGTTCCCTTAATACGCATCACTCCGGCTTCGCCGCCGGGTCCCTGCACGGTGTTGGTCTGCACCATCGAATCGTACTGCTGATGGACCCAGCGCTTGGAGCAGACATTTGACGACGCAAGCAGCTTCTTGAGATCGGCCGTGTAGTCGTGCTCTTTCTCCAGCTCCGCAAGCACCTCTTCCGGCGGGTCAAGCGGCACCGGAGCTTTCCATGTGCCCACGGGACGGTGATAGAGCGGTGCATCATCGGTGAGCGATTCGTTAGGAATATCGGCAACGAGCACGCCATGATGCCGGATGCGCAGCCGCGGCTCAGGCTGCACCGTGCCCACGATGACCGCGTCGAGCCCCCACTTGGCAAAGACGCGCAGCACCTCGTCTTCGCGCCCCTTTTCTGCAACAAGCAGCATGCGCTCCTGGCTTTCGGAGAGCATGATCTCGTAGGCAGACATGCCGGTTTCGCGCTGCGGCACCAGGTCGAGCTCAACGTCCAGGCCTACGCCGCCACGCGCACCCATCTCGCAGGTCGAACACGTGAGGCCGGCAGCGCCCATGTCCTGAATGCCCACGATCGCGCCCGTTTTCATGGCTTCAAGGCATGCCTCGAGCAGCAGCTTTTCCATGAATGGGTCGCCGACCTGGACGTTTGGGCGCTTCTGTTCCGAGCCTTCCTTGAACTCCTCGCTGGCCATTGTTGCGCCGTGAATGCCGTCGCGCCCGGTCTTTGCGCCAACATAGATCACCGGATTGCCCGTTCCGCTCGCCTTGGCGTAAAAGATCTCGTCTTTGCGCACGAGGCCCAGCGCGAAGGCATTCACCAGCGGATTGCCGCTGTAGCAGGGCTCAAACTTGGTCTCTCCACCAAGATTCGGCACGCCGAAACAATTGCCATAGCCCGCGATGCCGCTCACCACGCCTTCAACGATTGTGTGGTTTTTATGCAGCAGCTTCCGGTCTTCATCGCTCTGGTCGGCCTCGTTGGCAATCGGCCCAAAGCGTAATGAATCCATCACAGCCAGCGGCCGCGCACCCATGGTGAAAATATCGCGCAGGATGCCGCCTACGCCGGTCGCTGCTCCTTGAAACGGCTCGATATAACTGGGGTGGTTGTGTGACTCAATCTTGAAAGCGCATGCCCACCCCTCGCCCACGTCGATGATGCCCGCGTTCTCACCCGGCCCCTGCACCACGCGATCGCTCCTGGTGGGCAGGCGCTTAAGATGCACGCGGCTCGACTTATACGAGCAGTGCTCGCTCCACATCACGCTGTAAATACCCAGTTCTGTGAGGGATGGCACGCGGCCGAGCGCGGCGAGAATACAACTGTACTCGTCCGCGGTGATGCTGTGCGCGGCCAGCAGCTCCGGGGTTATGGCGACTGGCTCGGGGACGGCTGCGGAAGAGGCAGTAGTCATGACGGCTATATCTATTGTCGCATGGGACACGTTCAAGAATGCCTGTGAGCGGATGTGGAAAGCCGGCAGCGTGTCCAGCGCCGCCGGTACTCTCCAACCGCCGGCTGCTATGGGATGGTGACAGGTCCAACCGTGACAGGGGTGCCCTCGCCGGCATTATTCACTGCGGCCACGCTAAAGGTGTAAGCCGCACCGCTGGTTAGCCCGTCAACGACATTGAAAGTAACGTGCCGGCCTTCGAGCACCACGATGTTCCGCCCGGTAAAGACCACCTTTCGCCCGCCGGGATTCACGGTGATTGCGTATGCAAGCACCGGGCTTTCAGACTCGCCATGGCCAGCCGGCGGCAACTGAAAGTGGATGCTCACCGCGCCTTTGCCTGAGTGGACACTCACGTTCTGCGGAGCACCGGGAGGCGCGACTGGAGCATCGCTCGGCGTGACCGGCAGCGACGGCATGGAGGCCACGCTCGTACCCTGCCGGTTTACAGCAGAAACGGTGAAGGTGAGCGTTTTCCCGTTGGCCAGGTCGGGAACTTTTACGTAAGCGTACTTCCAGAAATCGGCATTTGAGATGCGAGCCTCAGCTCCGTTAGAAGCTCGGACAATATATGCGTCAACGGGTGAGCCGCCTTGTGCGATAGAAGGGCTCCAGGTTACGTCGGCATATCCATTGCCGGCCCACGCTGCCACCCGGCTGGGTGGCTCTGGGGGCGCAGCTTTCGCAAAATGCTGGTCTGTGAGATCGCGAAACGCCGGTTCGAGTCCAGCGTTCTGCAGAATGCCCGCAGGGACCTCCGACAGTGCGTTAATCAGGTGATTATCCCGCTCGGTGACATTCTCTTTGGACGAGTCCGCATCGCCTTGCTGCCAATAGTTGTCTTCGATCACCAGCGGATCGAAGTTCTTGCCGTCGTTGCCGTCATACCAGTTACGGTGACGGCTGCCCCAGTTGTCGTGATCGGTGTGGAACATCACGTTGCCGATGATGGTCATCATCGACGAGCCGTTGTCTGAGTAGATGGCGTGGCCGGAGCTGTACTGGTTGTAGACCACGTTACCCGTCACGCGTTCGCCGTCTGCGAGAGAGGTTCCGGTGAGTCCCTGCGTGTAGATGCCGCCACCATCGGAGAGCACGAGCATGTCTTCATGAATGAGGTTGTCTGAGATCACGTTACGCGCCGAGTTATTTGCCTGGCCGGCCTTCTCGATCTTGTCTGGCCATCCGCCCCAGCCTATCGAGATGCCCGCATAAGGAATGTGATCGATCTGGTTGTGGCTCACAAGCGTGTCGCGCGCATAGCCAATCACAATTGCGATGCCGCCGCGGTACTCGGCGCCAACGTCTTCAAAAAGGTTGTTCTCAATGTGGTTCCCAACGGCGAACTCGGCTTCTGGCGCGAGCGGCTTGTCAACGCTGGCCAACTCAAGCCCATTACCCGAGATATCGGTAAAGACTGAGCCTTCCACCACATCGTTCTGCGCGCCCTCGCCAAGATCGAGCCCCGCTGCGCCGAGATGCACGAAAGCATCGCCTGTGAAGCGAATGTTGTGCGCAAAGCGCAGACTCACGTTGGCCGGCTCCTTGGTCCACGCACCATAAGGGCACATTCCACCGGGCACAAGAGAGCAGAGCCCCTGCTTCGAGTAGCCTTCAGGCCCAGTCACCTGGTAGCCGGCCTGAATCTCAGAAAAGCCATCGGGTCCATTCGGACCAAGCCACGTTGCGTAAGAAAATTCGATGCCCGAAAAGACGATGTTGTGGACAGGATCGGTCGCCGTTCCGTGCGCGTCAATCAGTGTCTCGATGACCGGCAATTCCACATCGGCCGTAGTCAGATCCTCGCCCGGCCGCGGAGTGTAGTAAATCTCGTGTGCCTCGCGGTCGATGTAAAACTGGCCCGGTGTGCCGAGCAGCTCGAAAGCATTCTCAACATAAGCAGGCTGCTTGCCTACGCTCTTCGGTCCAACCAGATTCGCCGTGCGCGCGCCGCTGGGCAGCATCACGCGTTGCGTCGAGTTATCCCAGCACGGCTGCTGCATCGTAATCGTCGCGCCTTCAATGCTCGCCGCCGGGCAGCGCGGCTCGGTCCACGAGCCAAGCCCTTCGCCCGCCTCAGACCACACCGAGTTGCCGCCTGTATAAACAAACTCGAGATCCGAAGGATGCTTCCAGCTTGCCATGGTCGCATTGGCAGCCGTGTATCCCGTGTCCGTCATGGTCAGCACCACAGGCAGGCGGCCGCGGGTACGCGTAGCCCGCACGCCATCGATGTAAAGCTGGCGCGAGTTGCTCACACCCGGCGGAAGCGGCGCGGACCAGATATTTTTAACTGTGTCGAATTTCTTCCATGCGATAACACGCACCGAACCGCTGATAACCGGATGCTGGCCCGGCTCAGCCGTGAACACTAGATTATGTCCCTTCGCGCCCGAGTCCTCCGGCCCAAGCGCAAGCGAGTGCGTGAGCCGGTAAGTGCCGCCGGCAAGTGATATAGCCACGTCGCCTTGTGCCGTAGCCTTGGCAGTTCGCGCCAGAGCCAGTGCGCGTTCAAGCGTTCGAACCGGCTTCTGCTGAGTTCCGGGGTTATTGTCGCGCCCCGACAGGGATACGTATACATGCGCCTGCGCGAAGCAAGGTAATGCTGGGAGAGCAATACAGAGCATCAGTAGGGAAATGCGGGGAAGCCGGGCCATTTTGAGAACATCCTCGGACAGATTTTTAAATACGTACCAAGCTACAACAAAATACTGCCGGTTGGAAATCTCGAATCAGCCAATGCGCTCATTAGTTTGCGTTGCGCCCGAGACGTCGTACAATGCAACAGGACAGCACCCGCCGTGTACGGCCTGCCAGGCGATGCCTCGGCCGTGCTCGCACCGAGTTGCCGGGATGGCGGAACTGGCAGACGCAGCGGACTCAAAATCCGCCGACCCTTGCGGTCATGGGGGTTCGACCCCCCCTCCCGGCACCAACAAAACAAAGAATTTAGATTGAATTGGCCTCTCGAAATCGGAGAGGCCAAAATCGTTTGGTGGCTGTTCTGATGGCTGTTGGACCTGACGATGTCCTGGCCCTTGAGGCCTAGCTTAATTGTCATCTCGGTATCTCAAATCGCAATTGCTCGATGACCGGTGGAACACAGAAGAGTAGGAGCGTTATATATTGGCTGCAGTCTAAATTGACCATGTCGACACAACCTACTGAACTTTCGCGCTCTTTCCGCATCCACACTGCAATGGTTCTATTCGCGCTGGAAGAAGCGCTTGGAACCTTCGTGATCACGAGTGTGCAGGATCCAACAGCCATCCCTCAGTCCATTCGCACAGAAATTGAACGGCGCCTGGAGAACGCGGGGTTTGTGCCGGTGAGTCAGATCGTTCAAGAAACCTATCTCAGGGAGGTCATTGAGCTCGCAGTAATCGTCTCAAAGGACAGATCAGAGAACGACGCCATGCGCAGGCTCCGTGAACTGGCGAATGCGCTCGATATCTATGACATAAGAAATGCCGTCTGGCATCCTAATCGGTCGTTCCCGGACTTCTTCTGGTTTCGAATAGCCGCGATTGCCTCTGACCCCTCGGTAGAGCAAGCACGTCTATCTATCGTTACCGATGCTCTCCACTGCGCTTTGGATAACCGACTTTCTCCTCCGCCCGAGGGCTGGC
>DASZXD010000308.1:0-24818 GCA_035546015.1 Occallatibacter sp. | reverse complement strand
CGAGCGGCCAGTTTGTTACCGACGTCGCTGATTTCAAGGCCGCAAGCTTTAACTTCCTTGATGAAGTTATCAAGCAAATGGATCTGCGTGTACAAACGATAGCAAAAGTGGGATGGACGCGCAAAGATTGTTCTCTGGATGTTGAGGCGCTTATCCGTGAGCAGCAGCAACGGACGGCTCACGTCAACAAGAATAAAGCGAGGCGAGCGAATACAGACTGGGCATCAACTCGCGGATTCCTGGAGCGATTACAAACTGAATTTGGCCGGGACTAACGACTAGATGACAGCCGTTCCGCACGCCGCTGCGCATAACCCGTCGTCTGCACCGCAACCGTAACCGCAATTGCAATCGAAATGACGAGGTCGAAGGGCAGCTTCTGTTTTTCGATCACGAGATACCCGGCTGCGTGCGCGGCCACAAGCCCGAAGACTGCGTAGTTCCAACGCTGCAGCTTCTTCCAGCCCGGCGTGCCCAGTCTGCGCAGCGAATAGTCGTTCGACGAAGCCAGTAGCGCCAGCACAATCAGTGCGCCGGCCAGCCCGGTGTAATTCGCAAAGCCGAACAGATCGTGGCGTAATGGCAGCCAGTGCCGTTCCGCGTGATCGTAGATGTAATACAGCCATGGCCGTCCGCGCAGATGCACGCACTGCCCAATGACCGAATGTGCAAGCGAAAAGATCCCGGCCCAGATGCCCATATCGCGCCGCAGATCGCTTGAGACCGGGTTGCGTCGCCGCATCAGCACGTTCAGCGGGCCGGTGAGCAGCGTGAGCGCGAGCAGCAAAAGCGCGGGATATGCCGTCGCAAAACTCATCTTCATCACTGCATCGCGATAGGGTCTGGTGGCGTAGAGCGCGATAGCCGTGCCGCATGAGGCGGCGAACAGCGGCAGGTGGTGTGCCAAAATTCTGCCCGCCAAAGTTCTTCGCGGTCTCTCTTTGTTCAGGGATGTGGCCCACACCGGCATCGCATTCAAGAATATGCGATTGCTGCTGCTCCGGATGTGGACTAGCCAAATATCCACTGCATCATCACCGCTCCGCACAGCGCCGCAAACAGCGCCACCGGCATCGCAATCGCACCCACGCGCAGAAACGTCCAGAAGCTCACATGCAGCTTCTCCCGTCGCAGTGCAATCAGCCACAGAATCGTCGCCAGCGAACCGCTGACTGACAGATTCGGCCCCAGGTCTACGCCAATCAGCACCGCCGAAGCCGTGAGCTGCGTTGCATGCACGGCATTGACTGTAGCGGCAGCAATCAGTCCCAGCGGCAGATTGTTCACCAGGTTGTTGGCCACGCCCACCACAAAGCCCGTAATCAACGCTCCCTGCGCGGCGCCCAGCCGCTCGGCCCACTCCAGCGCTGTCTCGGTAAAGTGCAGTGCGCCCACGCTCTCTACCGCATCCACCATCACAAATAGTCCGGCCACCAGGACGATCGTCGCCCAGCTGATCTCTTTCGCAAATATCCGCGGATTGGTGCGCGTCTTGATCGAGATCAGTGCTGTAATCGCCACGGCTGACACGCAGGTCGGCAGGCCGAGGTCCATATTCTTTGCCGAAACAATCAGCAGAATCGCCACCGTCAGCGCCAGTCCCGCAACCACGAGTTTTCCGTTCGCCGTAAGCGGAGCTTCCACGTGATCTTCCATGCCGTTCGCAAGCTCTTTGCGAAACACGAACCGCATCACCACATACGTCGCCGCAATCGACAGAATTGACGGCACGCCGAACAGCGCCAGCCACCGGCCCAGCGGCGGCATGCCAAAGCGAAACACCACCAGATTTGCCGGATTCGAGATCGGCAGCACAAACGACGCCGCATTCGCAATCAGCGCACACGCAAACAGGTACGGCAGCGGCGACACCTTCGCCTTGCGAATCGCTGCAAGAATGGCCGGTGTCAGCACCACCGCCGTTGCGTCGTTCGACATCAGCACCGTCACCGCCGTACCCAGCGCATAGACCAGCGTAAACAGCCGCACACTCGAGTTGCGTGCATGCCGGATCGCCGCAGAAGACAGCCAGTCAAATACGCCCTGCTCCCGCGCCAGCTCAGACAGGATCATCATCCCGGTCAGGAACAGATAAACATCCAGTCCTGCAGCAATGGCGCTGCCCGCAAGCCGCACCGGAACCAGCCCCAGCGCGATCAGCAGCAGAGCGCCGCCGCCAATCCAGTACACCTCCTGGATGCCTCGTGGCCTGATCAGCATCAGGACAATGCTCAGCGCAACAATGGCGAGCAATGCAATGTGGGAAGCAGCGGCAGGCAGCATGTGCAAAGCCAGACTATCAGCAGGCCCGCATCGGCCTCATTTCATTGCACAATCAACACTCTTCCGCCCTGAGTCCGATACCATAGAAACAATGGCGTTTTCTGGTTCTCCCTCCGGATCGAAGCTCACCCGGCGTCAATTCGCAAAAGCAGCGCTCATCGGTTCAGCTGGCCTTGCACTTTATGCGGGCGAAGTCGAGCGTCACTTTCTTGATGTAACCCGGACTGACGTCCGCATCCCCGGCCTGCACTCTGCCTTTGATGGCATGCGCATCGCGCAGATCAGTGACATTCACATCGATGCATTCACTGAGCCATTCTTCCTTCGTCATGCCGTCAGGCGCATCAATCAGTTAAAGCCCGATGCAGTCTTCCTCACCGGCGACTTTGTCTCTGGCGTAAAGGGATTGCACCGGTTTCGTGCGGTGGGCGAATTTTCTCGAGGTTCCGCATACCAATGCGCCGATATCCTCAGGGATCTCGAGTGTCCGCTGCGCTATGCCGTGCTCGGCAATCACGATCATTATGTGGGGGCGTCCATCGTCATGGAGGCTCTGAAAGACAACGGCATTACCGTGCTCAAAAATGCATCGTTGCCGATCGAGCGCGGGGGCGCCCGTTTCTGGCTCGCTGGCCTCGACGATCCCCTCGAAGGCGATCCGGATCCCGATCTCGCCATCCCGGCTTCCATCCGGAATGTTCCCCACGAGCCGGTGATTCTCATGTGCCACGCGCCAGATTATGCTGACGATCTGCTCACGTATCCTGGTGGCCGTGCCGTCTCGTTCATGCTCAGCGGGCACACCCACGGCGGCCAGGTGCGCATGCCCTTCGTCGGTGCACTCACGCTCCCGCTGCTTGGCAAAAAGTATGTTGAGGGATGGTTCCGCCTGCAGAATCTTCAGCTCTACGTCAATCGCGGTCTCGGAGCGGTAGGCGTCCCTTTTCGCTTCGACTGTCCGCCTGAGCTCACGGTCTTCACGCTGCGCGCAGAGGCGTAGCCAGGATGCGTTTTATGCGGTCGGCGCAGCCAGCCTCTTGAGCTGTCCCAGATGATTCAGGTCATGCCCCGCCATGGTCTCCACAATGGTCATGAAGGTCATCGTTCCGCGCTCAGGATGCGTCGTCAGCCGTCCCGCCGCGCCGGGAAGCGCATCTTCCAGCAGCCGCAGATTCCACCCGCGCAGTGCTGAAAATACCTCCAGCGCATGCCCCGCCTCCATCCCCCGATACACCGCCGCCCACTTGTCCTGGTCAAAGGGCTGAATCGTCGGCGAATCCTCTGCCAGAGTTTGCCGCAGCCTGAAGCTGAAAACAATCTCGCAGTCGGCCAGATGGCACAGAATCTGCGCAGCGCTCCATTTGCCGGGCGCAGGTGGCGTTGAAAGGCTCTCTTCGCCAATCTCAGCCAACGCCTCCGCCAGTGCCGCCGGCGTTGAGGCCAGAATCGTCTCGACAGGTCGTCCGTCGAGAAAAACATCGTAAGGATTGAGCTGGCTCATAAGGCTTTCTCCTGGGCTGTACTGGCGCGGGCCAACTGCGTAGAGCGGGAAGCGGGGAAAGATAATTTTAGCTCAGATATAGGCCACGATGTCTCGAACTAAACGCAAACCACGCGTTGTCCAAACAGGCTGCAAGCCGCGCAGCGCGCAAAGAAAAAGGCCGGCAGGTTAGCCGGCCTTCTTTCCGAGCATGCTTGGCTATAAATTACGCAGCCGCAGTTTCCACGTTCCGCTCCTGCGCCCCGGACTCGATCACAGGTCCGGCCTTCAGCAGCGGCAGAGCCACGGCCAGCACGTCCTCGATGTGGGTGGCGTAGTGCACAGTCACGCCCTCCATCATCTCCGGAGTCAGGTCTTCCTCCACGTTCTGGCGGTTCTCCGCGGGCAGGATGATGGTTGTCACTCCCGCCCTCCGTGCGGCCAGGAACTTCTCCTTGATGCCGCCTACAGGGAGCACATTACCGCTCAGCGTGATCTCGCCCGTCATAGCCGTCAGTGGCCGCACCGGCGTCTCCGTCAGGAGTGAAGCCAGCACCGTCGTCATCGTCACGCCGGCTGAAGGGCCATCCTTGGGAATGGCGCCCGCAGGCACGTGAATGTGGATGTCGAGGTCCTTGTTGAAGTCCTCAGTCAGCCCCAGGCTGGCTGCGTTGGAACGCACCCAGGTAAGCGCCGCCTGCATCGACTCCTGCATCACCTCGCCAATCTGCCCCGTAACCGTGAATCCGCCCTTGCCCTTCATCTTGTTTGCTTCAATGAAGAGGATGTCGCCGCCGGCTGGTGTCCACGCCAGGCCCACAGCCACACCGGGCCGCTTCACGCGCTCGGCCACTTCGGTATCCACGCGCACCTGAATGCCGCCCAGGAACTCCTTCAGTGTGTCGCGGGAGACGACGAGTTTTTCAGTCTTCCCTTCGACTACACGCCGCGCCTGCTTGCGGCACACCGTGCCGATCACCTGCTCCAGCTTCCGCACTCCCGCCTCGCGCGTATAGTGGCGAACCAGGTGGCGGATCGCATCGTCCGGAAATTCAATCTGTTCCTCGGTGATGCCGTTCGCCTTGATCTGGCGCGGAACCAGGTAGCGTTTCGCGATGTGCAGTTTCTCCTCCTCGCTGTAGCCCTGCAGCGGAATAATCTCCATTCTGTCGAGCAGCGGCTCCGGCACCGGATCGAGCATGTTCGCCGTGCAGATGAACAGGACCTTCGACAAGTCAAACGGCACGTCCAGATAGTTGTCGCGGAACGTGTTGTTCTGCTCCGGATCGAGCGTTTCAAGCAGCGCAGAAGCCGGATCGCCGCGGAAGTCCCGTCCAAGCTTGTCGATCTCGTCCAGCATAATCACCGGGTCGTTGGTTTCCGCCCTGCGAATGCTTTGGATGATCTGCCCCGGCAGTGCGCCGATATACGTCCGGCGATGGCCGCGAATCTCCGCCTCGTCGTGCATGCCGCCCAGAGAAATCCTCTGGAACTTGCGGCCAAGAGAACGTGCAATCGACCGGCCAAGGCTGGTCTTGCCCACGCCCGGAGGCCCAACGAAGCAGAGGATCGGTCCCTTCATGTCGGGCTTCAGCTCGAGCACGCTCAGGTAGTCCAGAATCCTTTCCTTCACCTTCCGCAGCTCGTAGTGATCCTCGTCCAGAATCTCCTTCGCCTTCGCAATGTCGATCTTCGTGCCTGAACTCTTGGCCCATGGCAGCACTGCCAGCCACTCGATGTAGTTGCGCGTCAGCGAGTAGTCTGCCGCCATCGGAGACATGCGTCCAAGGCGGTTCAGCTCCTTCATCGCCTCTTTCTTCACTTCTTCAGGCATGTTGGCGTCGTCGATCTTCTTGCGCAAATCCTCGATCTCGCGCTGGCCCTCGTCCTGCTCGCCCAGTTCTTTCTGGATCGCCTTCATCTGCTCGCGCAGATAGTAGTCGCGCTGCGACTGCTGCACCTGGTCCTGCACCTCTGTCTGGATCTTCGCGCGCAGCTCCTGCACCTCAATCTCTTTGGCCAGCAGCTTGTTCAACTGCTCCAGCCGTCCCAGCACGCTTGGCGTCTCCAGCAGTTGCTGTTTGTCCTCGGTCGTGAGGAAGGGCAGTGATGAAGCGATAAAGTCCACCAGACGCGCGGGCTCTTCGATATTCGCCGCAATCGTCCGCAGCTCGTCCGACAGTGTCGGCGACTCGGACACAATCTGCTGGAATTGGGAAACGACATTGCGCATCAGCGCCTCGGAATTCGAGGAAGGAGCCGGCTCAATGTCTTCGAGCGTCTCGACCTCGGCCACCATGAACGGCTCGGTCTGCACAAAACGCAGCAGGCGCACGCGGCCCACACCCTCTGTAAATACAAAGCGGCTCTGGTTGGGCATGCGCACCACCTTGTGCACCGTCGCTATCGTGCCCACGCTGTGCATATCTCCCGGTTTGGGCAAATCAAGCCGCGGATCGATCTGTGCCGCCACAACGATAGTCCGCTCCTCGCCCAGCGATTCAATCAGCTGGATGGAGCTTTCACGGCCCACTGTCAGCGGCAGCACAGCGTGCGGAAACAACACCGTTTCTCTCACCGGCAAAACGGGGATTCTCCGTGTTTCCGAAACGCTATTGCTGACGGGGTCGTTCGATGGAGTGGAAGACTGGTTTGACATTGAGTGTCCCCTTATCAGCTTTCCTACATTAGACAACTAAGAAATCGAAAAGATTCATCCATCCTGCTACAGGGACTCGGGCTTAACCCTATCCCAAGCAGTTTCATCGTCTTAGCTTCTTCCATGCCTTGTATTTACGAATCTCGGTCCGCTGCGGTTCCGCTTCTTCGCTCGGCAATGTACTGCATACTGCCACCTGGGGCCCCCAAAAAGACAGTACCCCCCAAAGACAGTGCCCCAAAAAGACAGTACTGATCGTTTGGACGGCGTGCCTCCACTGACGGATGCATCGGCTGAAAAAGGAAAAGGCTTAGCGGTGCGGTCTCTCAGACGCAAAAACGCAACCGCAGCAGGAACAGGCAGTTCCCGCTGCGGCAATTCTTGCTTCTGAATCGCTCCCGGTTTATTCGGGTTGGGGTGTCAGGCCTGCCGTGAGCCTGTCTTTCAGCTCCTCAGCCGGCTCCCCGGTCGAGTCATTCTGAATAGCCGATTCGATCTGTGCCCACAGCTTGTCAGAAGGGTCCACGCTGGGGAACAGCTGGCGGGCGGCCTCGGCAATGGTCTCAAGATCGGCCAGTAAAGCGCGGCAGAGATCGCAGTTCTTCAGGTGCTCGTGATCGGCCACGTTACAGCCCGAGCTAATCAGCTCAGGCAGCCGCGCTTGAAACTCAGCGCAACTCATCTTGCCCGGATCGTCTGTCATGGCCTCGCCTCCTGCGGGGCAGTAGTACGCAAGGCTTCACGCAGTTTGAGGCGGGCCTTATGCAATTGGGACTTACTGTTGCCGATCGAGCAGTCGAGCATGGTGGCAATCTCATTATGTTCAAATCCTTCCACATCGTGAAGGATAAATATCAGCCGGTACCCAGCCGGCAGATCGCTCACGGCGCGCTCCAGAGCCAGCCTGTCGATGGCCCCGCTCAGCGTCAGGTCTGGCGCGCCAAAGCTTCGCCCGGGGCCGTCCTCGGGAGCAGGCTCCATGGCCTCGTCCAGCGAGATTAGAGACAGGCCTTTCTTCCTGAGCTGCATCAGCACCACGTTGATCGCCAGCCGGTGCAGCCACGTCGAAAAAGCTGAGTCGCCCCGGAATGTGCTGATTTTGCGATGAAGCTGCAGAAAAGCCTCCTGGGTAAGATCTTCCGCCTCCGCCACGTTCCCCACCATGCGCAGACACAATGAATAGATGCGCCGTTTGTGGAGAGCGTAGAGTTGGGCAAATGCCTGGTGGTCACCGGCCTGGGCGCGGACAAGAACCTGCGCTTCGCCCGGGTCTGGCGGAACCGCGGGCGTATAAGAGTTTGGCCGGTTCCCTTGCACCGTGGAGGATGAAACCTCTTCACGTTCGCCTGGAACTGGATTGCAAACCTGCGTGGGGGAATTCGACATGCGCTTCCTTCGGTTTGGCTTGAAAACCGGGTGTTGGTGCGCTCAGCTTTACTCCTCGTTAGTATAGGAGGGTAGCCAGCGGTTTTTAACGGCGCTTCACTTTGAGAAGAAGGCTGTTAGCGCTGCAAGGTTGCTTTGGATCAGCCAATTAGTTCGTTGAGGCTGGTCTGATTGCTGTTTGCTGCGTGAGGAGATCGGGAGCAAGTTAGCAAAAACATTGAGCTTACATGCGAAAATCTGTAGCGGGCTGTGGAAAATTCTCCGCGGCCGGCGGCCATGTCGCGGCAGTAGGTCAAAAAGTCACTAAATCGGTGAGGAGTCGAACCGGAACCCGGCCAATGAGACGTCCTGCGTCAACAAACGTCTCAGCCCTTGGCTTCGTTACATGGGCTTGAGGCGTGGCGTAGCGCAGACGCGCAAAATCGTCTTGCAGGCCCGGTACGCGAAAGTTCATAACTGGCACTATACTTTCGTTCCAAGTAATGAAGAACTGTCCGTGGGACATTGGGTTACAAGGAACAAGCTACCAAGCGCCGGCTCAGAGGCCGTCCTCGCGGAGACTCGGCAGACCGCAACCGGGGCCTGCACGTGCATGAAAACCTTGGTTGGAGCCTGCCTCGCTGCGGGCTTGTGTGGAGATTGAGTCTTGCGGAAAAAGCCGGCAGCGCAGTGCCAACAGCCCCGGCCACAGGGTCAGCCTGTGGAGATAATCTCCGCATCGCCCCGGCGGTGGACAATTGCCGGCATTCTCTGGACATTCTCTACGCTGCTCGCCATCCTCGTCGCCATGCCGGTCTGGGCTCAGCAAACGCCCGCTGAGCACGACGACCCGCCTCCGGTGGCCGATCATTCCTTCGTCGGCCTCACCGTGCGCAGCATCTCTTTCGAGGGTGTCACGGCCGACCGGCTCACCCGCGTCACCGGTCGTCTGCCGCAGACCATCGGTCGGCCGCTCAGCTCCGACGACCTCCGCGGCAGCCTGCGCGAGCTCTTTGCCACAGGCCTCTATGACAATGTCGAGGTCATTGGCCATCGCGAGCCCGATGGCGTGGCACTCATCTTCCGTGGCGCTCCACGCACCTTCATCGGTACGTCGAGTGTCTATGGAGCCATCGGCCTCACCATCAACACCCAGCTCGAGCGCGCCAGCCAGCTTAACCCCGGCACCCGCTTTACACAGGACAAGATGGACCGGGCCTTCGAGCAGATGCGCGAGACCCTCGCTGAAAACGGCTACTACCAGCCGATCATCGATCCCACCCTTACGCCGCATCCTGAAGATCAGCTCATCGACATCGTCTTTCATGTCACTTCCGGCCCTCATGCCCGGGTAGGCAAGATTGCCGTTACCGGAGACACCGGCCTTAGCGTCGAAGAGTTCCGCCGCTACGCGCACCTCCGCACCGGTGCACACGTTGACCATGACACCGTCAACCGCGCACTCGACGGCGTCCTCAAGCACTACCAGAGCCAGGACCGCCTCGAGGCCGACGTCAAGCTTGAATCTTCGCAATACGACTCCGCCACTCACGCGGTTAACTATCGGTTTGCCGCCTCGCGCGGTCCTGTCGTCAAAGTCATGGTCGACGGCGTCAAGATCGGCGATGAGCGTATCAAGCGCCTGATTCCTGTCTATGAGGAGGGTGCAGTCGACGAAGACCTGCTTAACGAGGGCAACCGCCGCCTGCGCGACTACTACCAGCGCCTCGGCTACTTCGATGTCAGGGTGACACATGACCGTCAGTCGCCCGACTTGAGTCTGGTGAGCATTCTTTATCACGTAGCGCTCGGCCCGCGTCGCCGCGTTGAGCAGGTCAGGATCGCCGGCAACCGCTACTTCGACACCGCCACGCTCAAGGAATTGCTGAGCGTCCACGCCGCAGACACCCTCGACCGTCACGGCGCTTACAGCCAGTCCCTCGTTGCGGGCGACATCGCCGCACTCCAGTCCGTTTACCAGAACAACGGCTTTGCCAACGTGAAGGTAACTGCCTCTACCAGCACCCCCGAGACCATTGAAGACGACACCCGTCCTCTGACTGCCGGCCAGCAATCCGCAGGCTCCGGAACTGCCCCGCTCGCTGTCACCTACCACATCGATGAAGGCGAACAGGTCCGTGTGGGTGCAGTCACCATCGAGGGCAACGCGCACATCGCGGCTGACGCACTTACTCCCATGCTCAACACCACCGCCGGCCAGTTGCTCTCCCCGCAGAACCTCGCCGGCGACCGCGATACGCTCGTCACCGCCTATCTCAGCCATGGCTTCGATCAGGTTGAGGTCACGGTTACTCAGAAGATCGAAGACGCAGACCCGCACAAGGTCGACGTAAACTTCCACGTCGATGAAGGTGAGCAGATCTTCGTGCGCAAGGTGCTTCTCACCGGCCTGCACTATACACACCCCGGCACCGTGCAGCGCGCCATCACCATCCACGCTGGTGACCCGCTCGACCAGACCGCCATTCTCGACACTCAGCGCAACCTCTACAACTATGCGCTCTTCAATGAAGTGAACACGGCCATCCAGAACCCGCTTGGCGGCGAACCCGAGAAGACCGTGATGCTGCAGTTCACTGAGGCTCGCCGCTGGACGCTTACCTACGGCTTCGGCTTCGAGGCGCAGACCGGCCAGCCGCAGAACAACTGTGCCGGAGCCCGCGCCGGAGGCATCCCCTGTAACCCCAACGGCAAAACCGGCGTCAGCCCCCGCGTCATTGCCGACATTACACGCAACAGCCTCTTCGGCCGTGAGCAGTCGGCATCGCTGCAGGGAACCTATGGTCTGCTCGAACAGAACATCGAACTCCTCTATCAGATTCCTCACTTTGAAGGTGCGCAGAACTTCGGCTTCAGTTTCTCCGGCGGCTATGCCAACAGTGAAGACGTGGCCACCTACGTTGCTTCGAGGATCTCCGGCGGCTTCCGCTTCACGCAGAACTTCCTTACACCCGGTTCGTTTCTCTCCAAGGCCAACACCTTCGTCTACGAAATCAACTTCCGCCGCGTCAAAGTTGCCTCTGACACTCTGCAGGTCTACCCTGGCGAAATCTCCGCGCTCGCCACTGCTACTCGTGTAGGCGGCCCGTCCTTCACCTGGATTCGCGACACCCGCGACCAGCCCATGGACGCGCGTCGCGGCACCTACACCAGCTTTCAGGAGTTCCTCTCCGACCGCTACTTCGGCGCACAGGCGGAGTTCAACCGCATTGACGTTACCAACTCAAGCTATTACGCCTTCGACAAAGGCAAATTCGTTCTCGCACGCGATACGCGCTACGGCCAGATTCGCTCCTTTGGTGCAGGATCGAGCGAGCTCATCCCGCTCCCCGAGCGCCTCTACGCCGGAGGCCCCACATCTCTGCGCGGATTCCCCTTCAACGCCGCCGGCCCGCGCGATCCTGAAACTGGCTTTCCCATCGGCGGTGCAGGTGCGCTTATCGAAAGCACTGAACTGCGCCTGCCTCCGCCCACGCTTCCGTTCTTCGGCAATTCGCTCAGCTTCGTGCTCTTCCACGAAATGGGCAACGTCTTCACCAACGCCGGCGATGCATGGATCAGCGCCATCCGCATCCATCAGCCTGACCGCGACCTCTGCAAGGTGCTGACGCCTCCCACCACCAACCCCGATGGCACCGTCGCGCCGCCCAGTCCTACCGGTCCCATCACCTCCACCGGTCAGCAGGGCCAGTGCAGCTTCAACTACTTCTCGCACGCGCCCGGAATCGGCTTGCGTTACCATACGCCCGTCGGGCCCATTCGGCTGGACTTCAGTTACAACCTGAATCCGCCCATCTACCCGATTAACATCGACTACTCGCTCAAAGATCCGTACTCCAATCAGCGTGTGGGCCAGTCGCCGCACTTCAACTTCGTCTTCAGCCTTGGCCAGGCCTTCTGATGAACACGCGCCGCTCAATCCGGATTGCGCTCGCCGGCGCCGCGTTGTGCGCATGCATCGGCGCGCCGTCGGCCTGTGCATCGCAACCTCAGGACGAAGGCCAATCCATCGTTCTCGACCGTGTCGTCGCCGTCGTCAATCGCCGCGTCATTCTCTCCAGCGACATTGACGACGAGATGCAGCTCTCCATTCTCGATCCCAGCCGCACTGGGCAGGGAACGCTTACACGTCAGCGGGCACTCGAACAACTGATCAGCCGCGCGCTCATCGAACAGCAGATTCGTCAGGAAGATGCGCAGGCCGCCGAGCCGCCGCCGGGCGAGGTCGCGTCCCGTCTCCACGAGATTCGCACCGTTCTCCCCGCTTGCGTGCGTGCCAACTGTGCTTCCGACGAAGGGTGGAAGGCTTTCCTCGCCCAGCACGGCCTCACTCCACAGCGAGTTGAAACCTACCTGCGCCACCGTCTCGAGATTCTCCGCTTTATCGAGCAGCGCTTTCGCCAGGGAATCCAGATCACTCAGCAGCAGATAGCAACCTACTACAACGACATCCTGTTGCCTCAATACGCGCCAGGCGAATCCACGCCCAAGCTCGACCAGGTCGCTCCGCGCATTCAGGAGATTCTCCTCGAGCAGCAGGTTAATGTCCTGTTTGACGACTGGCTCGCCAACCTCCGCAAGCAGGGCGATGTTGAAATCCTCGATCCCTCTCTCGAAGCAGCCGCTGCAGACGGCACAGGCGGAAAGGCAAATCCGTGACAGACGAACCGGTAAAACTGCCTGAAACTGCAGAAGAAGCGCCCCCCATGCGCAGACGCGCCCGCCTGCGCCGTTTCTTCTTCCGTCATCTCCCGCTCTCTATCGCAGGCCTCGTCGTGCTGATTGCTCTGGCCACCGTGGGCGCGTACTTCTACATGAGCTCCGAGGGCTTCGAAAACCTCGTCCGTGGCCGCCTCGTCGCCTCCATCGAGCGCATGACCGGCGGCCGCGTCGAGATCGGTTCCTTCCACTGGCGTCTTCTCGATCTTCAAGCCGACGTCGACAACATCGTCATCCACGGACTCGAAGACCCCGGCGAAGCGCCTTACGCGCGCATCGGTCATCTGCGCGTCGCCTTCAGCGTCTTCGGCGTCCTGAGCCCGCGTATTCTGCTCACCGAACTCACCATCACGCAGCCGCAGATTCATCTCATCGTCTATTCCGACGGAAACACCAACCAGCCGCACCCGCGTCGCCCGCGCAAGCCTGGCAAGCCCGTCCTCGATCAGCTCTTCGATTTCCACGCAGGCCATGTCGCCGTCGTCAACGGCATGCTTGATTACGACAATCGTGCCTCCTCCTTCGATTTTCAGAATCGTCACGTTCCGCTCGACTTCACCGCCAACGATGTTTCGCTCCTGCTCCGCGATATTCCGGCACTGGGTACGCAGCCTGAGAGCTTCCATGTTGAAGCCGGTGCGACCGATCTGGACCTCGCGCGTACGCTGCCAAAATCCAAACTTCCGCCGGTTCACGCGCAGTTCCGCGCCGTGCTTGATCTCCAGCGCAACACCGCCGCGCTCACCAGTCTGCGCATCGCCGCCCGTGGTCCTGACAATAAGGACCGCGCCCTTGAAATAACCGGCACGCTCAAGAACTTCTCCAGCCCGGCCTGGCAGGCACACGTCGCCGGCGATCTCGATATGCGCCTGCTCGAGCCCGTTACCGGTTATCCCAACACACCTGAAGGCATCGCGCACCTCGATCTTGCTGCCGCAGGCCACGACGGTGAATTCCGTATCGACGGACCTGTGCACGTTGAAGACGCCGCATACGTCGGCACCGGAGTAGACGAACACGGCATCGGCCTCGATGCGCGCTTCCACGCCGACCAGAGCCGCATGCTCATCAGCGGCATTGTTGCGCAGCTGCATCAGGGCGGCCGCATCGAAGGCGTCGTCGACCTTGCCCACTGGCTTCCAAAGCCGCCGCAGGCCGCCGAACTCGTGGCTGCCGTACCGCGCGCTTCGCATTCCAGGGGCAAGCACGCCGCACCGCCTCAGCCACAACCCGCAGCGCATCCCGTTGATACCACCATCCCCGTCGACGGCAAAGTCACAGCCAACTTCAAAGACGTCTCGCTCGACACCATCCTCGACATGGTCAGTGAGCCGCCTTTCCAGCGCCTTGGTCTTGACACTCTGGTGAACGGCACAGCCATTGCCACCTGGATCAAAGGCGACGACCGCACTGTAGCCGTCGACGCGAAGCTCGGTCTCACTGCGCCTGCTCAGCCTGCACCCGGAGCACAGGAAGCACCAACCAGCGGCATCGTTGACGCCACCTATACGCAGCGCGATGGTGCAGTGCAGGTGCGGCGTCTTGAGCTGCATCTGCCGCAAAGCGACCTTCAGGCCCGCGGTCAGCTCGGCGCATATCCGCTCACCAGCCCCACTGCGCTCATGGTCGACTTCCATACGCGCAAATTCTCTGAGTTCGATACCGTGCTGCGCAGCCTCGGACTCAGGCGCGAAGGCAAGACCGGCGCAGCCGCATTGCCTGTCTCGCTCGCCGGCCAGGCTGACTTCGACGGAAGCTGGGCCGGTTCGCTCGTCCATCCTCGCCTGGCAGGCCTGCTCAAAGGCACTGAGCTTGACGTCGAGATGCCGCCTGCCGTCAATGCTCCTGGCCAGCCGCGCTTCGTACACATCGACGCGCTCCAGGCCGACGGCAGCTATGCTTCGCAGCGCATCGCCGTCCTGCACGCCACGGCGCAGCGTGGAAAAACCAGAATCGTCTTCAACGGCACCCTCGACTCGTCTGAAAACGCCGAGCTGGGCTTCGACCGAAACTCCATGCTGCATCTCCACGCGCAGGCCGCAAGCCTGGGTGTGGACGACATCCAGCCATTCCTCGCCGAAAATCTTCCCGTCACCGGTACCGTCGATGCACAGATTCAGGCCGAAGGTCCGGTCTACGATCTCTCCGGCTCCGGCTGGGTCCAGCTTGATAGCGGCGCTATCTACAACGAACCCATCACGCGTCTGCGAGCGGAGGGCTCTCTCAACGACAAGGTCCTCAAGCTGACTCAAGTCACCATTGGCGCGGAAGGCGGCAAAATCACCGGCTCCGGCAGCTACGATCTGCGAACCAGAAACTTCTCGGCTGAAGCAAACGGCGCAAACATCGACCTCGCCCGCATCGCCTGGCTGCGCCGCCAGGACCTCGATGTTGCCGGCCGGCTCAGTCTCGCGCTCTCTGGCTCCGGAACGCTCGCAGATCCGCGTATCGAGAGCCATGCTTCGATTACCGGCCTCTCTCTTGGCGGCGAACGCATCGGTGGCCTCGACTTCGTTGCGCACACTGCGGGCGAACGCCTCAACTACGAAGTCACCACCAGTCTCGAAGGCGCTCAGCTCTCCATGCATGGCCAGACCGTCATGCGCGGCGACTACGGCACACAGGCGCAACTCAACTTCTCCCGCTTCGACATAGGCGCTTTGCTCAAGCTCGCGCATATCCGCGCCATCACTGGCGAATCCTCGCTCGCCGGCTCCATGACCGTTGCCGGTCCCCTCCGCCATCCCGAGCGCATGATCGGTGAAGCCCGCCTGCAGGAACTCGCCGCAACTGTCGCCGGTGTCCGCCTCACCAGTGAAGGCGGCGCGCACGCCACTCTCGCTGAAGGGCGCATTCACCTCGACCCCCTCCACATCACCGGCGAAAACACTGACCTCCGCGCGCAGGGCAGCCTCAGTCTGCGCGAACAGCGCCAGCTCGATCTCTCCGCCAGCGGCGCCATCAATCTCAAGCTGGCCGAGACGCTCGATCCCGATCTCACTGCCAGCGGCACCACCACGTTTCAGGTTGAAGCCCACGGCCCGCTCCGCAATCCCGGCCTGCAGGGCCGCATCGACTTCGAAAACAGTTCTCTGTCCCTGGAAGATCTGCCCAACGGCCTCAGCCAGCTCCACGGCACGCTTGAGTTCAACCAGAACCGCCTCGAAGTGAAAACCCTCACGGCCATGAGTGGCGGCGGCCTGCTTACCGTCGGCGGATGGCTTGCCTACCAGCACGGCCTCTACGCCAATCTCACAGTCGCAGGCAAAGGCATCCGCATTCGCTATCCGCAGGGCGTCAGTTCTCTCGCAGACGCCACCTTCCGACTCGAAGGCTCGCAGTCCAACCTGCTGCTCTCTGGCAACGTGCTCATCACCCGCTTCACCGCCAGCGCCGACCTCGATATCGCCGCGCTCGCCGCGCAGGCAGGCGCGGTGCAGCCCGTTACCTCGCCCGATGCGCCATCGAACCACATCCGCCTCGATGTGCATGTCGTCTCCTCGCCGCAGCTCAACTTCCAGAACGCCTTCGCCAAGCTCGCCGGCGACGTCGACCTCCGCCTGCGTGGCACGCTCGCCTCGCCGTCGCTCCTCGGCCGTGTCTCCGTAACCCAGGGCAATGCGCTCATCGCCGGTACGCGTTACGAACTGCAGCGCGGCGACATCACCTTCACCAACCCCGTCCGCATCGAGCCGATCATCGACCTCACCGCAACCGCGCACGTCGAAGACTACGACATCACGCTCGGCCTGCACGGCACGCCCAGCAAACTCGCCGTTACCTATCGCAGCGATCCGCCCATGCCCGAGGCAGACGTCGTCTCGCTCCTCGCTCTCGGCCACACTGAAAGCCAGCAGCGTCTCTACACGCAGCAGCAGGAGCAGGCCCTCGCCAACCCCACCACCGACGCTCTCCTCGGCGGCGCGCTCAATGCCACCGTGAGCAGTCGTGTGCAAAAGCTGTTCGGCGCGGGCTCGGTCAAAGTTGACCCCAACTATCTCGGCGCATTCGGCAACTCCACCTCGCGCATCACCGTGCAGGAACAGCTTGGCCGCAACGTCGTCCTCACTTACGCCACAGACGTAAACACCACCGGCCAGCAGCTTCTGCAGGCTGAAGTCGCCATCAACCACCATGTCTCGCTCGTCGTGGCGCGCGACGAATCCGGCGTCTTCTCCATGGTCATCAAGGCCACCCGCCGCTACCGCTAAATTTTGTCTCTGAAATCGGAGAAAAAATAAGTTGTAATTCTGAGCGACCGCACACTGAGCGCAGCGAAGCGGTAGGGAGTCGAAGGACCTGCGGTTGCTTTGAAAGAAGCTTAACGTGCGCAACGCAATCGCGGACTGGAATAATTATTTTCCCGCCGTCGCAGGTGATCCAGGCCGCAAAGTCGGACTCGTCAGTTCCATCGTCCAGACAGGTCCCTCCGGATAAAGTGCTCCGCGCATCCCGATGAACAGTGGCGCATCGCCGCCGATGGCCCACATCTGCATATCCGCAGGCTTCTTGCCGACGATCGGCGCCACTACACCGGCCAGCCCGCCAATCTCAATGTGAATGTTGTATCGGTTCGCCCGGCGGGCTGCCCCGCCAACCCGAACCCTGTCTTCGCCCTGCTGCTTGAACGAGAATGTAACGATGCGCGGGCCGGGATCGGCCACCAGATACGAAACCTTCCGCTCTTCCGCCTTGGGCGGAAAATTTTCGGCAACAATCTGCATCATCCCGTTCACAAGATCGTTCGGCAGATCCAAATGCTGTGTCTTGGTATCGCTTCTGCCATCCTTCGTCCGCTGCCATGTCACGGTACCGGCTGATACATCAATCGTCATATCCAGAGGCTTGGGAAACGACGGCCCTTTCTGAATGTGATGATCGCGGATCAGTTGAAATACTTCTCCCTCGCGATAGTCGGTAACTTCGTCATCGAGCGAGCCATCGCGGAAGTGGAAGACCAGTTCGGCATGAATCTCATTACCGCGCGCAACATTGGTCTGGTCGCCCACCGCAATTACCTTGCCCGCGCGGTTTTTCAGCAGCAGAAATCCGTGCAGCGATCCTTGTTTGTAGCTAACGGGCACAGGCTCGGCCGCTGCGTAGATAGGTGCCGCTGCAATCGCAACAAAACCCGCGGCGCAGAGTAGCTTGTCCAGCAAATGCGGTGAAATGGCGGCACCTCCAGCCTGCGAAACTAAGATGAGTGCCAACCGGCATAAGTTGTTTTTGTCGGCCCGTCTCACTCCGCCGCTCCTTGCAATTTAGACGCAACCTTAGTGAGGGATTCTGTGTCTATATGAAACGAATGGCGGCTTTAGGCTTAGAGCCGCCGGCATTCGATCGTTTTTGCAGAACAAGAAGTGTAAGAGGAGAGATCGGCATGAAAAGCATGGTTCGACTTAGAACAGCAATTCTTTCTGCGGCTCTTGCCGGAGCGCTTCTGGCCCTCCCTCAAGCCTATGCAGCTTCCGGGTTGGGAATTGCCGCGCAGCCGCCGCAGGACAATTCCGTTACGGCCGCAGCCGCGTCCCGCTTGAGCGGCAAGCAGTTCAAAGATGTAAAGGTCACCGTAGACGGAAGCGTTGCCACGCTCACCGGCACAGTGGATCTTTATGAGTACAAAGCTGACGCGCAGAAGCGTGTTCTGCACACCAGGGGCATCACCGCAGTGCGCAACGACATTCAGGTCGCGGGAGCCAATGTCTCTGACCAGGACCTGCAAAAGAAGCTCGCTGGAAAGCTCACCTATGACCCCGATGCCTTCGGGCGCCTCTTTGACGCCATCACCATCAACGTGTCTGATGGTGTTGTCACCTTGGGCGGCCACACCCACAACTACGTTGATCGTGACTCGGCCGTAGCCATTGTTTCCACTACGCCCGGCGTAAAAGACGTGATGGACAACATCGAGGTCGATCCCGTTTCGCAAATGGACGACCGCATCCGCTTCGATGTGGCGCGCGCCATCTACGGCTTTCCTGCGTTGAATAAGTACGCAATGGATCCTGCCAAGCCCATCCGCATCGCTGTGCAGAACGGCAATGTGGAACTCTACGGCGTCGTTGACTCCCAGGCCGACAAGAACATCGCCAATCTTCAGGCCAATGGCGTCCCCGGCGTCTTCAGCGTGAAGAACTACATTCAGGTCGCCAATCAGCCGGCAGAATCGCCGAAATAAAATTCAAATTGCCATCGCAAAAAACGAGAGCGGCCATGGATGAGAACCCATGGCCGCTTTCGTTTTGAGGTTAATTCGAGCCTTTTATGCGTACAGCCGGCAATGTCAGCGAAATTGACGTAGCCGCGGCGCTGCACACTGGATGTCCCCATCCGCTCGCGCTTACGCCGATCATCACGCCGCTGGCTTGCGTAATGTCATACACAATGTTGTCGGGCCGCGTTGCATCCGGTCCCACGCCTGCGGGAACGTAATCCAGCTTCAGCCGGTTCCGCGTGCGCCAGGCAATATTGTGGTCCGCGCAAGAGGAGTCGCCGCTTACGCCGATCGCGCCAATCAGCACGCCCTGCTTGTTATAGAGCGCCAGCCCGCCGCCAAACACGTTCACGCCTCCGATCCGTCCGCCCGTCATCGGATCGTTGAACTGACCATAGTTGGCTGGGTTACCGCCATAGGCAACCGACGTATCCACCGGGTTGCTGGCCTGCAGTCCGTAGAGGCTGCCGCCCGGTTGCACCGCGCTGAAAAGGTCTGCCGTGGAAAGTGCCAGTCCTGGCAGGCTGAAAGCGTTGGCGGTGTTGGCCTTCTGCGCGGAAATCGCGCGGCTCCCCGGCCACTGTGAGCCTCGGTTTGCTCCTGTAAACGCCACGGCGCAAACAATGCCGTCGCGATTGACAACTGTGCCCCACATGTCCAGGTTGAATCCGCCGTTCGACTGCATGCGCGCCCAGGTCAGCGCCGCCTGCAGATCGTTGTGCGAAGGCAGCAGCGCACACGCTGCGTTGGGGTCAATGTTTGCAGAGGCAGCCGCTTGTGCGAACCCGGCCGTAGCCGTGCCCAGCACTAGAATCAGCGCCACGATTATGCTTTTGCTCAGTCTCATCGTTCCTCCTTGCTCAACTCGGTTCTTGCCCGGCTTTCCGGTATGCGTGCACTGGGCAGCACTGTTCCTCATTTGGAGCAGTTACTGTGCTGTCGCTCGGATTTGCCGGGGAAACTGGTGAAAACGGTCACAGCGGTCTGAGAAGGTGAGCTTCGCTGCAAACCGCACTTAACCTAGCACGGCCCGAATAGGCCGCGTATGAAAAAAAGTGAAAAAAGCCGGGACTTCGTTTCACGTCCGCCGTGCATTTGTGAATCCGCATGACGCAAAGTCCATCTGCAGGCGCGCGCCCGCGCCGCCCGTTCCGTAGAATGTTGTGGAATGGCCACCAGCCCACAGCCGCAGCTCACGCCCGAGCCCCCAACTCCGCCGGAGCAGGGCAGCCGCGGCCTCATCTGGCTCTTCGTTGGCCACCACGGACTCCGCGCCGGCTGGTCGGTCCTGCTGGCCTACTGCATCTTCTACTTCTTCCGCCTGGTGGCTGGCACGGTCTTTTATGCCTTCGGTCTTGTGGGTGACCACGTCGATTACTCGCCAACCGCCATGTTCGTGCTCGAGGCCATTCCGTTTCTGGCCATGCTCATCGCCGGCATCATCATGGCGGCCATCGAGCACCGCCGCATCCTCGACTACAACCTCACCGGCCCGCGCCCCGTGCTTCACGCCGTATCCGGCTTCTGCGCCGGACTCATCGCTCTCTCCGCGCTCATCGCCATCCTTTACTCAGGCGGCTGGCTCAGCTTTGGCTCGCCCGCACTTTCTGGCGCTGAGATTCTGCGCTACGCCACGCTCTGGGCGTGCGCCTATCTGCTGGTCGCTGGCACTGAAGAAGGTCTCTTTCGCTGCTATCTGCAGTACACCCTTACGCGTGGCATAAGTTTCTGGTGGGCTCTGCTCGCTGAAGCTGGTTTGTGCCTCTACGCCTTCCTCAATGCGCGCGGAGACGGCGCAATCGGCGTCTATGCGGCGGCGGCGGTCGGTCTCCTCCCCTGCTTCATACTCGACCAAAGAGGTACCCCACACAGTGGGTTCTGGCAGGCTGCGTGGGTGTCGTCCACATTCTTCGGCATGGTGCACACCTTCAACGGAGGAGAAAACTGGCGCGGCATCTTTGCCGCCTCATGCATCGGCTTTGTCTTTTGCGTCAGCATCCGCGTTACAGGCTCGGTGTGGTGGGCCATCGGCTGTCACGCCGCCTGGGACTGGGCAGAAACCTATATCTACGGCACCGCAAACAGCGGCCTGCCCGCGCAGGGACATCTCTTTTCATCAACGCCTGCAGGCAATCCACTCCTCAGTGGAGGCGCGGACGGTCCCGAAGGCAGCCTCTTCGCCTTCGCCGCCATCCTGCTGCTTCTGGCATTGGTGCTCATCGTTCACCGCCGGCGAAACATCGCGGCACAGGGCTGAGACCATGCGGCTCTGGCTCAACCGCACTGGCGAAGTCTCGTTACGCGAGCAGTTGATCACTCAGATTATCCTTGGCATTCTCAGCCGCGAGATCCCGCCCGGCCATCGCCTTCCCAGCACACGCGAGCTCGCCCGCCGTTTCGGCATCCATCCCAACACCGCCAGTGCCGCTTATGGAGAACTCGAGAGCGAGGGATGGGTCGAGTTCCGCCACGGCAGCGGAGTCTTCGTGCGCAATGCGCGCCCCTCAACCCCTCTCAGCCCCGAGCTTGCCGTCGACCAGCTTATCGGCGAACTCGCCGCCCGCGCACGCAGGCTCGGCGCGCCCGAAGCCCTTGTCCGCGAACGCCTGCGCCGCTGGCTGTCTTTTGAGCCGCCCGCCCGCTGGCTGCTCATCGAGCCCGACCCCGAACTGCGCCGCCTTGTCCTCTTCGAAATGGAACAGGAACTCGCACTCCCCGTCTCTGGCTGCGCGCCAGGCGACTGCGGCACAGCCGCCATTCTCGACCGCTCCATTCCCGCCGTACTCCCCAGCAAAGCTGCCATGGTCCGCCAGCTTCTCCCTGCCGGCACCAGCCTCACTATCCTCGAAGTGCAGCCTGTCTCGCCCGAGCTTCAGGCCAAGTTGCAGAAGTATCTCCCCGAACACACCGGCGACCTCATCGGCATCGCCTCGCGCTGGAGCGAGTTCCAGCGCATCGCCCGCACCATGCTCATCGCCGCCGGCCTCTCGCCCGAAAGCCTCCTCGTTCGCGACGCTACCCGCCCCGGCTGGAAGCGCGGCCTTGAAACCACCTCCGCCGTAGTCTGTGACGCCGCCACTGCCGCCGAGTTGCCCGAACCCTGCTTCCCGCTCATCTTCCGCCTCCTCGGCGAAAACGCCTTTACCCACCTCCGCCAGATCGAATCCACCATCGGCGAAACACCGGCGCATCTGGACAAACCACATAACTTCCCGTGCCCATCCTTTCGCGCTGCGCAAAAAGGTGGGAAGCCACAACTCCCAACCAGCCGCTCTCACCCCGGCACGAAAATGGGTGCCCCAGGTCCGGATTCTCGGACCTGGGAAAGCACGAATCTGCCCCAGACAAAGTCTTAATCAACCACTCACTGTGACACCTGAGAAACTGTCCCAATCTCCGCTTTGCACCAATCAGTCTCTGCCTACCATGGCGGCATGAAACATCTCGCCGTACTCCTCATCTCCATCGCTCTTCTACACACAGCCGCGCGCGCGCAGACCGCACCAAACAACCCCGCGCCGTCGCCCGATCCCACATGGACCTGGGTCGAACACCTCGTCAACGGCCAGCCCATCGTCGTGACGCCCATCGCTGGTCCTTCCGTACACTGCCGCTTCGCCGGCGCAACCGACGCTTATCTCTTCTGCGACCCCGACGATGCACGCTACGCAGCCAGTGGCTACCGCTTCGACCGGGCGCAGGTCGTAAGCGTAAAAATCAGCCACCCCAAAGTGAACTGGCACCCCGCACTTCTGACAATCGCGGCCGCATCGGGCATTGCAATCGGCGCAGCCGCCTCGTCAAATGGTGCCAGCGACAAATCCGCAGCAGCCGGAGGACTCGTCACCGCGCTGATGGTTGGCGCCGTCGGCTACCCCATCGCAGCCATGCAGGATCAGGACCGCGGATTTGCATTCAACATTCCGCTTCCAGCCCTCCGTTTCTCCAGCCCGCGCACACCCGGAATCGTCCACTGGAGCCCACGATGATCCGCAAACGCCTGCACGCCGCTCTCTGCATCGTTCTCGCGCCGCTGCTGGCAGCACAGCAAACCGCCGGCACAGCAGCGACGCCCCTTGGCGGCAAACCTGCCTCAGCACCTCAATCTGTCACTCTTGCCAGAGGACAGGAAGTGTATCTGGTTCTGTTGGAGGATATCTCTTCAGCGACAGCCATAAAGGGTCAGCGAGTGCGTATGGCAGTCGCAGAAGATGTCATCGTAGATGGAAAAATAGTGATTCCCAAAGGAGAGATGGTCGAAGGTAAGGTATCGCACTTAACGAAAGCAATTTCAGGTAAACGCAACGGTTATGTCCGAGTGAGGCCACTCGATTTGACGCTTAACGGTGGAGTTCAGCTGAAGCTGAGCGACTATCCTCCAGGCGAAGACGATTGCGGAGACTTTGGTCCCTGCTGGGCAATGTGGACATTTTTTGCTCCTGCAGCGCCGTTTGCCCTGATAAGAATGGCTGTCGATGCGCACCGTCTGAAAGAGCCAGGCGTCGATGCAATCGAACATATATGTTCCTGCCACGTTGGGTATACAGTCCAAAAAATTAAACTGAGAGTGCAGGACACAACAAATATGAATTCTTCGGCAGACATCGCAAATTGTGCGCGTAGCGCTAAGTCGCAGCCATCGCGTTAAGCGCATTGCAATTGTTGTAGCTGCTTGTGGTATAACATCGCAACTTGTTTACTGGTTGTAGTTCGTCGGGGAGTTATCCTTGAACTGACCGGATGTCCGATACCATCTCATTCCCTCATCTGCGCGCGGAGACTCGCCATCGCAAGCGCAAGCGCCGCTGGCCACGCGTACTGCTGTGGACAGCTCTCGTGCTGCTCGTCTTCCTGCTCATCGGAGCGGGCGCCTTCGTTTTCTGGCTGCGCTCCATCACCCGCGCTGCCCTTCCCACGCTCGATGGCAACATCCAGCTCACCGGCCTCTCCGCGCCCGTCACCGTGCAGCGCGACGCGCACGGCGTCCCGCACATCAGCGCCGCCACCCAGAAGGATCTCTTCGTCGCGCAGGGCTACATCACCGCGCAGGACCGTCTCTGGCAGATGGACGCCTTTCGCCGCAACTCCGAGGGCGAACTGGCTGAAGTCATGGGCCGCAGCCTCCTCCGGCACGACGAAACCCAGCGCGTCCTCGGCATCCGCCGCGCCGCTGAGCGCATCTACGTAAATCTCGCGCCACAGGACCGTGCTCCCATCGACGCCTACGCGCGCGGCGTCAATCTCTTCATCGCGCAAAACGCTGACTCGCTCCCGCCCGAGTTCCGTCTGCTCCGCTACACGCCGCGTCCCTGGACCGGCGTCGACACCATCGCCGTCGGCCTCATGATGGTGCAGACCCTCGACACCCACGCCGCCGCCAAACTCGGCCGCAGTCACGTCGCCGCAAAGCTCCACAATGCGAAGCTTGAGGCCGATCTCTATCCCATCGGTTCCTGGCGCGACCGCCCTCCCACCGGCATTGAAGTCGATCTCAGCGAGCCGCATCCCGCACCGCCGCCCGCTACCGATGAAGACGACGAAGACGAGCCCACCGAAACGCAGCTTGCGCCATTTGCTGATGCGCCCGGCGACATGAAGGGTCTGCTCTCAATTCTCGGCCTGCCTACATGTGAAGGCTGCGCCGCCGGCTCCAACAACTGGGTCATCGCCGGCGAGCACACCGCAAGCGGCAAGCCGCTTCTCTCAAACGATATGCACCTCGGCTTCTCCGTGCCCGGTGTCTGGTACATGGCCGACCTCCGCGCGCCCGGCTTTCACGTCGCAGGCGTCACCCTGCCCGGTTTTCCCATGGTCATCGCCGGTCATAATGATCACGTCGCCTGGGGATTCACCGCGCTCATGGCCGATGTCCAGGACCTCTACGTCGAAAAGCTCGACGGCAAAGGCAACTACCTCGCCGTAGATGGAACCTGGAAGCCGCTCACTGCTGACCGCGAAACCATCCACGTGCGCGGCGGCAGCGATGTGACCATCAACGTCGAGTCCACCGATCACGGGCCCATCGTTGATCCCATCCTCACCATGCACGACACGCGCACCATTGCGCTCAAGTGGAA
>DASZXD010000307.1:0-33204 GCA_035546015.1 Occallatibacter sp. | reverse complement strand
GTTCCAGCTTTAACTCGAGCACCTGCGCCCTGGCATCAGATGGAAACCAGATGAGTGTGACGTTCAACGGGCTCACGCTGGGCATCTTCGCCGGCGACCTGCGCTTCACGGTCTACAAGGGTACCAACCTGCTGCGCCAGGAAGCCATTGCCAAGACCGAGGTGCCGTCCGTGGCCTTCATTTACAAGGCCGGGCTCGATGGTTTTCAGATCGCAGGTGATACGAAACTGGTGTGGCGGGATACGGCTCGCGCCTGGCAGGAGTACGCATTCGGTGGCGCTCCCAATCAGGACAATGTAAATCTCCGCGCGCGAAATCGCCTGGAGATTCTCGATGCCGGCGAGGGCTCGTTGGCCATTTTCCCTCCCCCGCATAAGTTCTTCTTTGCCCGTGAGAACGAGATCAATCTCGGTTATGTCTACTACCGGAAAGACGATGCAAACTCTTTCGCCCTGGGTGTGATGCAGCCCGATCGCGGCGAAGGCTATGTCCCCTGGGGAGTTTCTGACCAGGAATGGCAGCGCCGCACCGCGACCTCGCATGAGCAATGGGAGAACTTCGCGCTCTATAACGCGCCTCCGGGTACTGAGCAGCACATGGCTGTCTACTACTACCTCAGCCCCAAGGGAGATCACGGTACGCAGGAAGCCGTCCTGGCCTACACACACAACGACGTCTTCAAACCGCTGCCCGGCTACAAGGTCATGACCGGCCACTTCCACCTCGATCTGAATGAACAGCTTCGCGATCGCAGCACAACCGACTACCAGATCAGCTCCATTCCCGTCTTCCGCGCATTGGGCATCAACATTCTTTACCTCGGAGACTTTCATGATGACTCCGATCCGCGCGATCCCGGCCCTAAGCGCTTCATGGAGCAGAAAGTTTACTTCGAAGGCTCGGCGAAGTTCTCCGACAAGAACTTTCTCGTCATTCCCGCTGAAGAGCCGAATGCTTATCTGGGCGGGCACTGGTATCTCATGACTCCTAAGCCCGTCTATTTCTCCCACGCCGAACCGCGGCCAGAGGGACAGCCCTTCGAAGAGAACGATCCGGTTTATGGGCATGTGTATCACCTCGGCTCATCCGAAGATGTGCTTCGCATGGTCAATCAGGAGCACGGCATCATGTGGACCGCGCACCCGCGCACCAAGAGCTCCGAAGGATATCCCGAAGCATACAAGGACAAAGACTTCTTCCAGAGTGATCGCTTTATTGGTGCATCCTGGGAGTCGCTGCCCGTGGATCTCTCAGAGAAAGAGTTATGCCAGGTCCGCTGCTTCGGCACAGGCGACGATATGAGTAACTGGGCGCCCAAGCCCAAGTTCCTAATAGCCGAGGGCGATACCTATACCAAGTGGCCGAGCGACGAGACCTATCCGCAGCTGACCGTCAACTACATCAAGCTCGATCGCATTCCTCTCTACAACCAGAGCTGGGCGCCTATCGTCGAGGGCATCCGCGCCGGGAACTTCTTCGGAACCACCGGCGAGATTCTCTTCCATAACTGGGGTGTTGAAGGCTCAGGGGCTAACGCGGTCTATACCGCGAGCATCGAGTACACTTTCCCCCTTCAATTCGCCGAGCTGGTCTGGAGCGACGGCACTCATGTTGAACGCAAGACCATCAGCCTCACCGACTCACTTCCCTTCGGCACAAAAGAATTCAGGATTCCTTTCGACGCCACTGGCAAGAAGTGGATCCGCTTCTCTGTATGGGACTCGGCCGGCGATGGAGCTTACGTTCAACCCATCGCACTGAAATAGCAAAGCAGACTCTGAAACATGGAGGCATCCAATGCAGAAATCGATTCGACTTTCCCTGGCATGGTTGACCATCGCAGTCGTTGTATGCGTGCTGATACAGTCTGTGCGGGCCCAGGTCCAGGGCCAGAGCGCTGGCATCATCGGAGTGGTTTCCGACACCAACGGCAATGTTGTCCCGGGCGCAAGAATTACAATTACCAGCCCTGCGCTCCAGGTTCCGCAAATGATAACCATCTCTGACGCTCAGGGGAACTACAAGTTTGTCGGTCTTCCGGCTCCGGGTGTCTATCACATCAAGTTTGAAGCCGCAGGATTTCAAACGCAGGTTCGCGACGGTATCAATATCGGTGTCGGTTTCACAGCGAAGATCGATGCGCCGCTTGCTGTAGGCGCAGTGACACAGGTGGTTGAGGTAGAAGCGTCGGGTCCGGTGGTCGATACCGTCTCAACGGCCGGGACTGCCTCTCTGCAGCAGGTTGAGATTCAGGACACCCCCAAGGGGCTCGGCATGCAGGAACTGCTGCCGCTCGCCGCAGGCGTCAGTTTGCAGGGTGCTCCCGATGTGGGCGACAGCAATCTTGCCAATCGCCAGCCGGTCGTTACCTACGGAGTTGTCTTAACGCCCTATCTGCTCGTCGAGGGCATCAACACAACTACCGCTAAAGACTCGGATGCCTCTGTGTACCTTGATTCGCTGGCGATGGCCGAAGTCGAGTTCAAAACCAGCGGCAACAATGCAGAAGTCCCGTTCCCCGGCGTTGAACAGGTGGCCGTTATGAAGTCAGGCGGCAATACCTTTCACGGTGACGTACAGGGCGACTACGAGAACCCGAGCTTTCAGGGCAATAACATCACCTCTGCACTGGCCGCTCCACCCAACAACCTCAAATTTGGAAATCCGTTGGAAGATACCGGCTACTATGACTACGCTGGTGATATTGGCGGATACGCCATCAAGGACAAGGTATGGTTCTACGGCGGTTACAGCAAGCAGTCAGTCAATCAGGGTTCGCCCAGCTTTGTCGGAGGGCCCAATGCACCTCTGCCCAGCACCATTGGCAGCACCACCTGTTGGCTCTCTTCGGTATGCAGCGGCACCAAGCCTGCCAGCATCGTCACCTCGCTTACGGAGTACAACTACAAAGTCTCGTACCAGATGAAGGCCAGCACTAAGCTGATCTTCTCCGAACTCCATGGCCTCAAGTTTCTTGCCGCCAACAGTGCCTCGCCGCTTGTACCTCTTCCGGCTTCGCAATACGAATTGCAACCCGGCCCGACGTGGCACGCAGAAGTGCAGAGCGTCATCGGAACGAGATTTTTTGTCGACGGTGAGTTTGGCTACGGCGGCTATCACGTCAACTACACTCCAGAACCGTCCAGCGAAATCGCGAAGTTCGGCTTCACCAAGGGCAGTGACTTCGCTGGCTCACCCAGCCAGGAAGAATTGAGTACCAAGGCTTACACCGGACCCTATCCCCAGACGCAGAACAAGCCGCAGAACCGCTATGAGATGAAGATTGCCGCCAGTTACAACCCGGCCAGCCGTTTCCTTGGCGGCAGCCATCAGTTCACCGCAGGCACCCTCGATGATTGGGAATACGCTGGCACCAGGGTTCTCAAAGACAAGCCCAGCGGTGACTACCTTCTCCAATTCCAGAACAGCGCGCCGAGCCGGATCGTCGTTTACAACTACCCTTACCCAACTTCAATCAACAGTGTCTACAGCCAGGGATTCTACGGAACAGACACATGGTCGCTTAGACGCCTTGTTCTCAATCTCGGCGTCCGCTTTGACCGTTTCAATGCGTTCTATCCGAAGCAGACCAAGCCGGCGGGTCAGTTTGCCAGTCTGTTTCCCGCGCAGACCTTTCCTGGCCAGCAGATCGTTACCTGGACTGACGTTGTGCCGCGCATCGGAGCAGCGTGGGATGTGACCGGCAGCGGCAAGACAGTCGTCAAAGGTTCCTTTGGCATGTTCGGCGACACCATGGGCGACACATTTGCCGCCACTTTCAATCCCAATGCGCAACAGTCCCACACGTATAACTGGACAGGTCTGTCGAACTGCCAGGCCGTCGATCCGCTCGCTCCGGTTGCAGTTAACTGCGACGTGACGCCGGCATTTCTTGCCACATTGCCTTCTCTCACGCCGATTGCTGCCACCGGCGGCACGAGCCAGGTGCTCAATCCCAGCCTTAAGCAGGACAGGACGCACGAGTACACACTCAAGTTCGAGCGTCAGCTGGTTCCGAATGTCGCTATCAGCGGTGGATTCGTCAGGCATGCAATCTTCAATATGTATGACGCAGCCACCAACGCGGGCCCGCAAAATCCAACGGCTACCTTCGTGAAAAATGGTGTTGATGTCGGGCACACCTACAACATCCCCGTCACATTTACAGACACATTCAACGGACAGAGCACTCCAGTCACTGTCTACACTTACGCCAAGGGCTCAGGCACGCTGGCCAACGAGGTCGTGAACACGCCGTCAAGCCGGCCCGATGTGTTTGACAGCTACGAAGTGGCGGTGACCAAGCGTTATTCGAAGCGCTGGAATGGATTCGGCTCATTCTGGATGACGAAGAATCATCGCTGGCTTCAAGGCACAGCGGGCATCATCGGCAGTCCGAATGACGATTCATTCCCAACCGATAACACCTGGAACTGGGAACTCCGCGGCGACGGCGTCTACCATTTCCCGAAAGGCTTTCAAGTCTCATCCATGTACCGTGCGCAATCCGGCATTGCTGGCCAGCGCGTCACGGTCTTTAACAGCTCAGCTCTGAGCCAGGGAGCTACGACCATTCGTATGGGTCCATTTGGCCAATATCGTGGACCGATGATCAGCGTCTGGAATGCGAGAGTCGCCAAGGTCTTTGCCTTCGAGGGCCGCTTCCACCTCGAAACGAACTTCCAGGTATATAACCTTCTCAACAGCAGCGCTGCCGTTGGAACAAACTATCAGACCGGGGCAAGCACATTCGGCGTTATCAACACCATTCTCTCCCCACGCGTAGCGAGAATCGGCGCGTTGCTGACATTTTAAAACCTATTGTCAGCCGTTAGAGTGGTCTAAAGTCGGCAAATCACACAGCCTTTTAAGTGCCCGCGCTTTTAGCTCGGGCACACTGGCAAACTGCGGGATAACTTCGCGCTTGATACAAAAACTCCAACATCATCTAAGCTGAGTTACGTTATCACATTCGCCAACAAAATAGATTTATACAAGGCAAAAAAAGCTTGACAACGATACCACGACGGTATTGAAGTGTATCCATCAAAAGTTTGAGATCTCTCTCTACCTGTGCCCCTTTTCTGCCTTTTTAATAACGGTAGTCATCGTAAAAAGGGAGGTCTCTGTGAAAGTCAGGAGCATCCATCGTTTTGTCGCACTTTTGTGCGTTTTGGCAGCCAGTGCAATTACGGCCAGGACCCAGGGTATCTTCGCAACTTTGACCGGAGTGGTGTCGGATCCGTCGGGAAGCGTGATATCGAACGCCACCATCACGCTCACAGATGCGCTCTCCGGTTCCATTCGTGAGACAAAATCCAACGATCAGGGCTACTACACATTCGCCTCTGTTCCGGTAGGAAGCTACAACCTGAGCGTCGACGCGCAGGGGTTCGCTGCATATAAAGTGTCTGCCATAAGGTTGGGCGGCGGCGAGCAGAGAAATGTGAACATTCAGCTCAAGGTTGGCCAGGCCACGCAACAGGTAGAGGTCAGTGCAGAAACCGTTGACATTGCTACCACAGACTCCGGTGAAAAGTCCTTCGCTCTTACGACCAAGGAGCTGCAGAACTTTACCCAGGTCGGTAGCAATGCAGCCGAGTACATCAAGATTGTGCCCGGATTCGGCATCCAGAATGGCACGTCGAACAAATCCAATTACAACGGCGCAACCATCGGCATTAATGCCAACGGCGACTCTGGCAGCCAGAGCCCGCTGAATAATGCCTATTCCTACAACGGCCTCCCGACAAACTCGCTGGACATCGTCGCGGACGGAGCTCATGTCTCCGATCCCGGGTGCAACTGCGATACGCCCGTGAATCCAAACTCAGACTTTCTGCAGGAGTTCAAGGTCCTCACTTCGAACTTCCAGGCGGAAGATCAGAAGGGCCCCATCCTGATCACCTCGGTGACTAAGGCAGGCGGCCCGGCATTTCACGGCAACGCGTTTTTCTCTGCGCGAAACTACGCGCTCAATGCCAATGACTGGTTATTCAACCACGACGGTACAAAGGCTCCGGCAGACAAGTACTACTATCCCGGCGGGTCAATCGGAGGTCCGATCATCATTCCCGGAACCCGCTTGAAGAGCGGCTACAATAAGCTCTTCTTCTTCACTGGCTTTGAATACTTCTACCAGGTGCTGGATACAGGCCTGCTGCGCGCGACCGTGCCGACCTCTGGTGAACTGACCGGCAACTTCTCGCCTACGGAAGTTGCCAAGGAAGGCGCCAAAACAGCATCCGGAAAGGCCCCCGGGCAGCTTACTTCGGCAGCAATTGCCAAGTTTGGCGGGACCTCGATTCCTGCGTGCACCGGAACACCCAACGGATCCTGCATCGATCCAAATATGCTTGCTCTGACTAAGCTGTTTCCGGCCGCAAATGCGGACCCGAACTCAACCGGCGGATACAACTACGTTCAGTCTGAGATATTCAATCAGAATAATCGCCAGTGGACAGTACGCGGCGACTGGAGCATCAGCGACAACACTAAGGTCTTCGTCCGCTATAACTATCAGCGTGAAGTCCAGCAATTCCCGGTGGGCCTGTGGTGGCGCAACGGAGATCAGGTACCTTATCCCAGTGCGATCCAGGGCCGGAATAGATCCGACTCCGTGACCGGAACCCTCACTCACGTCTTCAGCCCAAGCATGACCAATGAGACGGTCATGGCTTACACGTTCGTCGGGTTCCCAAATGTGTTCGCGAGCCCGTCCAAGGTCGATCGCTCCAACGTCGGCTACACCTATGCTGGCCTGTTCAACAACAAGGTGAAGCAGATTCCCTCCTTCGGTAACTACGGCCCCAGCGAGGCCGCGCTGGTCTTCAATCCCGGCGGGTTTGAGGCCGGTGGTGCGTCGTCTGGTCTCTATGCAAACAAATACATGCCCAGTGTGAGCGACACGCTGACCAAGGTGTTTGCGACCCACACCTTTAAGGCTGGATTCTTCTACGAGTGGATCCGCAACGCCCAACCGGCCAACAACAATACAAATGGCTTCGACCAGGTCTCGGTGGGGAACCAGTTCAGCTACGGCAATGAATATGCTGACCTGCTGACCGGCAACCTCTCCAATTACACAGAGACGAACTTTAACCGGATCAACGACATCAACTATGGCACAACGGAGTTCTTCGTCCAGGACTCCTGGAAAGCTACCAAAAAGCTGACCATCAACTACGGTATCCGGTTCACCCACTTCCAGCCGTGGATTGACGCCTTGGGTGATGGGTATTCGATCTTTAACACCGCAGCCTTCTCGCCAAGCTGTGCGTCCGCTCCAACGTACTGCGGATTCGAGTGGCATAAGAAGGTTTCTTCGGTTCCTGTAGCTGGATTCCCGACCCGTGCCATGTTCTATCAGCCGCGACTTGGCGCTGCCTATGACGTCTCCGGCGTTGGCAAAACCGTAATCCGTGGAGGCTGGGGCCGCTTCTACTATCACTCCGGCCAATTCACCAACGGCCTGGATGCATCAGCTGGCGTTGCCACAGCAAGTATCTCGCCGACAACATGGGTTGGGTCGACCGGGTGCCCGACGAATCCTTCGACGGGTTCCTCGCTTTACACTGCCTACCTGAGTTGCCTTAACTTGGCTGCAACTCCGGCAAGCCCGTCGGCAGTCGACTCGAAAGACGACAAGCAGCCATACACAGATGGCTGGAGTATGTCTGTCGATCAGCAGACTCCATTCCAGGGGCTGCTGGAACTCTCGTACGTAGGCAACCGCAGCCGCGACCTCCAAAATACACAAGGCGGCGCGGGCAGCAACATCAACCTTGTCCCTTACGGTTCCATGCTCACTGCTACGAATCCGGGAACGGCGAACGCCAATCTGTATCGCCCGCTTCAGGGGTACAGCGATTTGAATCAGGCGACCAACAATCTCTACAGCAACTACAACGCGCTGCAGGTCACTTGGGCTCGTCATGCGGGCGCCTATACCATCCAAGCGAACTACACCTGGCAGAAGGCGCTGGGTATCATCAGCCCGACAGTAGATCCGTTCAACCTGGGTGCAGACTATGGCCCGCAGCCCACCGACCGCAGAAACCTGCTCAACTTTGCTTATTCCATTGACCTGCCCAGTCACCTTCACGTGAATCCCTTCGTCGACGGGGCGCTCAACGGCTGGCAGATCTCCGGTGTTACCCAGACCGAGAGCGGCGCAAACCTTACTCCTTCAGGGGCTTATAACTCCAACACCAGTTTCAACCTTTCGTATACCTGCGCCGCGACGGACGCGGAGAAGGCGAATAACCAGCTTTGTCCGCAATCCGCGGCGATCATTCCCGGCTCAATTAGCTCGGCAAACCCAACAGGCATTCCGATCAACAACCAGTCCATCCTGGGCACCAGTTCGCAGCAGCTCAACCCCATCGTCACCTGCAATCCGAATTCGAACAAAGGTTCACATCAATATGTGAATGGGGCCTGCTTTGCGCCGAATCTCACCGTAGGTCAGAACGGTCCGAATATGCTGCCAGCAACCTACGGCCCGTGGTTCTTCAACTCCGACCTTGGAATATTCAAGAACTTCAAGATGTCGGAAAGCAGGAGCCTGCAGTTCCGTGTGCAGGCCTATAACTTCCTTAACCATCCTCTGTGGTCATTCCCGAACAGCAGCAATCTGACTCTGCAATTTACACAGGATCCGGTAACACAGAAGATTACTCAAGCCAACACGAACTTCGGTAAGACGACAGAAAAACAGGGACAACGTGTTTTGGAGTTCGCATCGAAGTTCTACTTCTAACGGGGGCGGTCTGGGACAAACGGGCACATAGCGTGTGGATGACATTGCGCAATTTCCTGATAAGCTTCACGTGAGCGGGTTCCTATGCGAAATGTCATCCTCTGCTTGATACTTGGCCTGGGCGTTCTCGCCCAGGCTCAGTCTCCTCAGGAACTGGTGCAGGACGCGATTCAGAAACAACATGCGGGCCAGTTGGAAGAAGCCGTTGCCGAATATCGGCAATTCCTGAAGCTCGTTCCCGACGCTCCGGCAATTCACTCCAATCTCGGTGCAGCACTCGCAGGTCTAGGCAGATTTCAGGAAGCCATTCCTGAGTATCAGACGGCGCTTAAGCAATCCCCCAAACTTCCGGGTGCACGGCTGAATCTTGCTCTGGCCTATTACAAGATGGGCCGTATAAGTGACGCGGCGGCGGAACTGGAGAAAGTTCATAACGAAGAGCCTTCCAACCATCAAGCCACTCTCCTGCTGGGCGACTGTTACCTTCGCATGGGACGCGAGAAGGATGTGATTCGCGTTCTCCAGCCAGAAGAGAATCAGAATCCCGACAATCTGGCGATAGCATATCTTCTGGGAACGGCTCTCATCCGCACCAAACAAGTCGAGCAAGGCGAAGCTCTGGTTGACACAATTCTGCGCAACGGCGACTCTGCAGAAGCACACCTCATGCTGGGCGAAGCGAAGATGAACGTCTCGGACTATGCTGGTGCTCGCGACGAATTTGCCAAAGCTGTAGCGTTGAATCCACAACTGGGCGACGCACATGCTCTTTACGCAAAGGCCCTCATGATGACCGGTGATTCCGACCTGTCAGCGCAGCAGTTCAAGGACGCGCTTGCCACTGAGCCGTATAACTTCGATGCAAATTTGCAGATGGGCGCCAATGCACGGTTGCAGGACAACTACGACGAAGCAGAGCGCTACTTGCTCCGGGCGCAGCAAACAAGGCCCGATGACCCCGGAGTGCTCTATCAACTGGCCTTGGTCGATATCGACAGGGACAAGCTCGACGACGCTCGCCGCATTCTGGAATCGCTGGTGAAAGAGTGGCCGCAGTTTACTGAGGCGCATGTCTCTCTTGCACTGGCGTACTATCGTTTGAACCGTCCTGAAGACGGCAAGCGAGAGCGTCAAATCGTACTCAAGTTAACGGCGGAGGCGCAGGCAAAGCAGCCTGGCGTACACACGAATAGCCCTGCACAGCCTCAGTGAGCTTTGCAGACTGTCATGGAATATGGATGCTGATGCGGTTCCGTCCTATTTTTTCCTTCTGGTTCCTTCTCAGCGTGGCGTGTGCCGGCCAGTCGAGCCAGGTGACCGCAGGCGATTGCCGCGGCTGCCATTGGCAGGCAGCCACGCAGCCCTCTACAACCATGGGGCATGCGCTCGAAACCGTTGAACAATCCAAGATTCTTATCGAACATCCGGTACTTGAGACAGTTCAGGGTAAGTATAGATATCGCATCGAACGCAAGGGAGATCAGAGCATCTACTCCGTTACGGATGGAACCAATACCATCTCCATGCCAATTCGTTGGGCCGTCGGAGCTAGCTTCGCCATTGGGCAGACTTACATTTTAGAAAAAGATGGCGAGTGGTACGAAAGCCGGGTCAGCTGGTTCCGTGAGTTGAAGAGCCTCGGTCCCACTCTCGGCAGCCAGGACATTGCGCCAACAGGTCTGGCCGATGCCGTCGGTCGGCGCATGAGCCACGACGACAAGATTCGCTGCATGGCCTGCCATGCAACCAACGCGGTCTCAGGGCAGCAACTGACGTTGCAATCTCTCGCGCCTGGCGTGCAATGTGCGCACTGCCACGCCAATCTTGATGCGCACGTCTCCGCGGAAGAAGGCCTGCGGCTTCCTGCACATGAAACACAGGATCGATCTTTTCAACTGAAGAACACGTCTGCTGAGGAAGTGTCCGACTTCTGCGGCAACTGCCATCGCACCTGGGCAGAAATAGCGGCGCAGGGCAAGCCCGGCATCGCCAACGTCCGCTTCCAGCCCTATAGGCTTACTGAAAGCAAGTGCTTTGACCCCTACGACAAGCGGATCAGCTGTATCGCCTGCCATGATCCGCACAAAGAAGTGGATTCAATATCGGCAGACTATACCGCGAAATGCCTGGCATGTCATGGCGGCGCAAAGTCTGACGCAAGATCCTGCCGTGTCTCCAAATCGAATTGCGTCAGTTGTCATATGCCAAAGCTCGAGCTACCCGGTGCGCACTATCGATTCACCGACCATAGAATTCGCATCGTGAAACCTGGGGAGCCATATCCTGGGTAATTTACGAGCCACTGTTTGTGAGTGAAACGAGGAAAGAGTCTGGACTTTTGTACGGATCGCAAAGATAGAATGACTCGCATGGTGCACACAAGGCGCGGTTTTCTGCAGGCAGGGCTGGCCATCGGAGCAGCCCGGTTCCTGCACTTCCCCTTGCTGGCACAACAGCCCGCACAGCAGCCGTTGTTCATCGATGTGCCTCCCTCGGAATCTGGCATTGTGTGGAAGCACGAAAATGCCATGTCGCCAAGTCGCTATCTGCCTGAGGCGCTCGGACCAGGTTGCGCCTTCCTCGACTATGACAACGACGGCTGGATGGATATCTTCCTTGTGAACAGCGGCCCCTGCGACTTCTGGAAACCTTCAGCGCCTGTCCGCAATGCGCTCTATCACAACAACCGAGACGGCACATTCACTGATGTCACTGAGAAAGCTGGCGTGGGTGGAGCGTACTTTGGCATGGGCGTTGCGGTCGCCGACTATGACAACGACGGCTGGCCTGACATTTTTGTGACTGCCTATGGCAAGTGCATTTTGTATAAGAATAATCATGATGGCACGTTCACTGATGTTACAGATCGGGCCGGCCTTGCAACTCCGGGCTGGACAACCAGCGCAGTATGGTTCGACTACGACAATGATGGCCGTCTGGATTTGTTTGTTTGCAGCTTCGTCGACTACACAGGCGTGCGCAAACTCCAATGCGGAAACAACCAGATAGGGCGTAATTACTATTGCGTCCCGCGTGTCTTCAGTCCAACCGCAAGCTTTCTCTATCACAACAATGGCAATGGCACTTTCACCGAGGTAAGCAAAGGAACGCCCATCTCCTCCGCTCTCGGCAAAGGGCTGGGCGTGGTGGCCACTGACATAAACAACGATGGCCGGATGGATCTCTTCGTTGCCAACGATACTGTGCAGAATTTCCTCTTCGTGAATCGTGGACCCGGCGCCAACGGTCAATGGAACTGGGATCAGATCGCGTTGCAGGCAGGAGTAGGATTCAGCGAAAGTGGACGGCCCCGCTCTGGCATGGGTGTCGATGCGGCTGACCTGAATGGCGACGGCTGGCAGGATCTCTTTGTGGCGAATGTGGACCACGAGAGGTATTCCCTTTATCTCAACAACAAAGACGAAACGTTTAACGATGCAGCCTATGTAAACGGGATCGCGCAGGATACCCGGCTGATGAGCGGTTGGGGGCTGAAATTCTTCGACTACGACAACGATGGAGCGATCGATCTGCTTCTCGCCAACGGCCATCCCGATGACATGATCGACCTCTATTCGATCCAGGTGAAATACAAAGAACCGCTGCTTCTTTACCATCACGGTGAAGACGGCAAACTGCACGACGTGAGCAAGAATGCAGGTCCTGTCTTCCAGAAGGACTTTGCTGCGCGTGGCATGGCTGTGGGCGATTACAACAACGATGGCGCCGTGGACGCTATTGTCGGCATCAACGGCGGAGCTCCCATCTTGCTACGCAATAATGCAGCCGCAGGCAATAACTGGCTGGGATTGAAGCTGGAGGGGGTCGTTTCAAATCGCGATGCCATCGGCGCCCGCATCGTTTGGAAAGCAAATGGCAAGACCCTGCACCGTCTCAAGACCGCAGGTGGCAGTTATTTATCCAGTCATGATCCGCGTGAAGTGCTTGGCATCGGCACCGCCACGCGCATTGACGAACTGCAAATTCATTGGCCTGGCCCCAGTGCGCATGTTGACACGCTGACTAATCTCAAGGCGAACCGGTATATTCGCATCGTCGAGGGCAAAGGAATTGTCGCTTCATAGGTAATACGCAGGAGCCGTAGTTCTAACGAGAGATCTACTCCTCGCTAAAATGCCGTTCAGCAAGAGTCTTTCATGTATTGTTGAGCCCTTGAAAAATTCAAGCAGTCGCTGTCCCAGGTTCTTGGGTGTCGATGCGAAGAAATAAGTCGTGGGCAATCGCACTCCCCCCTCAACCATTCAATATGGGCAATCTGCGCTATTCTTGAGAGTCTCGAATTCTCACTTGCAAACGATTTTCAAACTGCGACAACGCGGAACAAATTGAAGAGAAACACACAAACAATGCTGAATCGGTAAAGTCTCATCTCACGCGGGAGATCAGGATGAAGAACTCATTGGGAACGAAGTGGATTTACTCCCTAATCGGAGCACTCGTTCCGCTCTTTTCAGGCGGCGTCGCATCACATGCTCAAACAGCAACGCAGACTGCAGATCTGATCGTCTACGGTGGCACAGCAGCCGGCGTTATGACCGCATATTCCGCCGCGCGCCAGGGCGTAAAGGTCATCCTGCTTGAACCGGGTATGCATCTTGGCGGCATGGTCACCGGGGGTTTGTCTGCCACTGATCTCGGTGACTACTGGATCATCGGCGGCTACGCGCGCACGTTTTATCTGCGCGCCGCAGCACATTACGGCGTGCAAAATCTCGATGAGCCTCCGAGCTGGCGCTCCGAGCCTCACGTCGACGAAGAAATATTCCGTGCCATGCTGCAGGAAGCCGGAGTCGACGTGCGCTTCCACGAGCGGCTGCGAGAGAAGGGCGGCGTCAAGCAAAAAGGTGCGCGCATTAGCTCCATCACCACTTCAGACGGGCTGCACTGGCGCGCGATGATCTTCGCCGACTGTTCTTATGAAGGCACGCTGATGGCTCAGGCTAAGATTGCCTACACTTGGGGGCGCGAGAGCACACAGGAATATGGTGAAAGCCTTGCTGGCGTGCGTGCCGTCACGCCCATGCATCAGTTCGGTTGGCCCATGTCTGCTCATGACAAAAGCGGCCGGCTCTATCCTGAAGTCAATGCCGGACCACTGGCTGCACCCGGATCGGCTGATAAGAAGGTGCAGGCATATAACTTCCGGATGATTCTCACTACGAATCCGTCAGACCGCCTTCCATTTCCCAAACCGGAGGGCTATGATCGCACCCGCTTTGCTCTGCTTGAAGAGTATCTAAGCGAGTTCGAAGCGCACCGTGGAAGGCCTCCTGTTCTCAAGGACTTCTTCAATCCGGTTCCGATTCCCAATGACAAAGCCGACTTCAACAATAATGGGCCCATCTCAACAGACTACATCGGCCACAGCTGGAAATATCCGGAAGCCTCCTACGCAGAGAAAGCTGCTATCTGGAAAGATCACCTGCTCTATACGCAGTCTCTCGTCTACTTTCTCTCGCACGATCCGGCCGTGCCACAGAGCCTGCGCGATGAAATCAACCAGTGGGGCCTGCCTGGAGATGAATTTGCTGACACCGGCCATTGGCCCAACCAACTCTACATCCGCGAAGCGCGCCGCATGTTGGGCGTCTACATCATGCGGCAGTCAGACCTGCAGACAGATCGCACCAAGCCTGACTCCATCGGCATGGGCTCCTATAACAGCGACTCGCACAATGTTGAGCGCGTGGCAATGTCCGATGGCACAGTGCAGAACGAAGGCGACGTTCAGGTTGCTGTCGAACCCTATGAAATCCCTTATCGCAGCATAACGCCCAAACGTTCGGAGTCAGTTAATCTTCTGGTGCCTGTCTGCCTCTCTGCAACCCACGTTGCTTATTCATCTCTGCGCATGGAACCGCAGTACATGATCATTGGCCAGGCAGCGGGGGTTGCGGCAGGGCTGGCTATCACAAACCATTCGGCTGTCCAGGACGTCTCGATACAACAACTGCAGCAGAAACTGCGCGGCACAGGAGCGGTGCTGCATCTTGAAGAGCAATTCCATAAGCAGTGATACATTCTGGCTGATGTTCAATGCAGCCCGCGAGAAAAGCTCAGCGCGTCCAAGAAAAATGAGCATTGTCTCACTCATACCGGATTGGCATTCGAAAATAGATGTGGCTAATGCGCCTGAGTGAATGGTGAAATAAGGCAAAATCGCTATGCTTTGGCATTTTCCATCGCGTACAATTGCAGCGTTTGTGGTATACGTTTTCCCAAAGGACATTTCATAGAAGCAGACAGCAGGAAGCAGTGGGAAACAGCAACTGCAGTCTTCGCTTTGAGATGAGCTTCGCACTGCGATTTTCTTGTATTGCATCGCAGGAAACAGGAAGAACTCCAGCTGCCGAGAAAGATTCGGCATGGCGGATAGGATACGTATGAAAACCAGAATCAATCTCGCACTGATGCTCGCCATGACGCTCATGACGATGGGTGCAGCATTCGCGATGTCGCAACCGGCTGGCTCAGGAGCCAATGCTGTTCCGATCAGACCCAAAGGTCCATGCGACATCTACGCCGCCGCAGGCGACCCCTGTGTGGCCGCCCACAGCACCACACGTGCGCTGTATGCCTCCTACAACGGCCCGCTCTATCGGGTCTTGCGTCAATCAGATGGCAAGACCCTGGACATCGGCGTCGTCCAGCCTGTCGCCTCGCCCATCCCGGACGCAGGCGGATACGCCGACGCAGCCGCACAGGACAAGTTCTGCGCCAACACATACTGCTGGATCACGACCGTTTATGACCAGTCTCCCAAACGCAACGACCTTACTCAAGCGCCTCGCGGCGGATTCAGCGGCCCGGCCATGGGTGGGTTCAATAACCTCCCCATCGCTGACATGGCGCCGGTCACGGTCATGGGCCACAAGGTCTACGGCGTCTTCATTGAGCCGGGCATGGGCCTCCGCATAGATGACGCAAAGGGCACCGCGGTCGACGATCAGGCGGAGGGGCAGTACTGGGTCATCAACGGCCTGCACTTCAACTCCGGCTGCTGCTTCGATTACGGCAATGCCGAGATCGACAGCCGTGACGACGACAACGGCACCATGGAAACTGCCTACTACGGCGACGCCACTCCGTGGTATCACGGCCATCCTCCGGGCCCATGGATTATGACTGACCAGGAAAACAACCTCGTCGGTTGTGTTAACGCCGATGGATCTAAGTCGTGCCCAAATCTTCCAAGTATTGATTGGCGATTCGTGACCGCTATCGCCAAAGGCGAACCCCATCACTGGACCTCCATGGGCGGCGACTCGCAGCGCGGTGCTCTGTCGGTCATGTTTGACGGTCCGCGCGTCAACGCCACTTATGATCCGATGCGCAAGCAGGGAGCCATCTTGCTCGGCAACGGTGGCGACAACAGCAACAGCTCGCAGGGCACCTTCTATGAGGGTGCAATGACGGCCGCGGGCACCTTCCCGTCCGATGCAACTGATCAACAGGTACAAGCCAACATCGTGGCTGCTGGCTACAACGTGGCTCTGCTGAGTCTCGCGCCTGCGGTGGCAACGAAAACTCCGCCGGGACTCCAGACATTCGCACCGAGATCCTCGCAGGACACAACCTTGACCTTTACCAACACGACAGGAGCGCCTGCAACTGATGTCAAATTGAGCCTCTCTGTGCCCGGTAAAGAGTGGACCTCTGTCGTGCAGGGTACCACCGAGACATCAAAGACGTTTGCCGACCCCATCGCGCCGGGCGCAAGCGTAAGCGCGACCTTCAAGATCACCTCGGGGTCGGCAACCCTCAATGGCGACTTGGTCGGTAACGCTTCGTGGACGAACCAGACGACCGGCGCAAAGCAGTCCGAGACAACTGCCGAGAAGGTTCGGAACGTGAGCCCGGTCAGGATCAACGAATTCCGTATCAGTGCTGGTCCGCCTGCCAACTCGACTGACTCATTCATCGAGCTCTACAACGCAGGCTCCCAGAGCATCGACATCTCCAATTGGACTCTGACTGAGCGCCCGACCCAGCAGGCCATCTTCTCCGCAGTGAAGATCCCGGCCGGAACGAAACTTGCAGCGGGCAGCTTTTATCTGCTCGGTCTCTCGAACTCCGGCCTGGCAGTCTCCGCACATGCGGGTGACACTACCATCCACGTGAGGAGCATCACCGGTATGAAGGCCGGCGACGCGATCAGCATCGGAACCGGCTCCAATGCCGAAGCGCGCAAGATCGTCAGTGTCGGCACTGCGGCCAGCAGTCACACAACATTGTGGCAACCTCTACCAGAAGGCCCGGTGATCACCATCCCCGTCGGCTCCACCAACGTGCCGGTCACAAGCACGTCCGGCTTCGCGGTTGGTGAGAAGATAGCCCTCGGTTACGGCGCCAGCTACCCCGTCGTTGCAAGATCGCTTGAAAAATACGAGGTGGCCACGGTTACAGCGGTTGGCAAGCCGGGTACGCAAGCCTACCTGGCGGCAGATGCACCCGCTGGAGCGACCAACGTCAAAGTGACATCCGTCAATGACATCTCGGTCGGTGACAGGATCAGGCTGGATATCGACAGCGTCGGCCATGGTATCGAGACAGTCACAGTGACTCATATCGGTACGCAGGCTAAGCGCACGAACCTTGCGGCGGATGCAAGCGCCGGCGTCACCAATATCAAAGTACGTAATGTGAACGGATTCGCTGTAGGTGACAAGATCACGGTTGGTACGCCCACCAACAAGCAAACGGTGAGCATTACCGCAGTTGGCACCCAGGGCCCGTCAGGCACAGGCATCGACTTTACGCCAGCCCTCGCTGTGGCACATATCGATAGCGAAGAAGTAGTGGAACCAGGCACGGGCCTTGATCTTGCCGCTCCGCTTAAATTCAGCCATGCAGCCAATCTCCCCTTCGGTGATCGTGGAACGGGAATCACCTTTGAGCCGGCGACGGCCTTTGATCATTCGAGCAACGAGCCTGTCCAGGCACTCGGCACCGGCATTACCCTTGACAGTCCACTGGCCAAAGACCACGAGATCAATGCGGCCGTACGAGACGCCGCCGTCACGACTGCGGGCTACCAGGGAACGCCAGCGCCCAACCAGTGGTTCGGTGGCCCCGAACTTGCAGCGAATGCACCCTTCTTTGACCGCGTCATCTCCATCCGGGCCGGTAGCATGGTCCTTCGCGATGCCTCCGGATTGGTTGTTGACAGTCTCAACTACGGCCTTCTCGTTGACCCATGGGCCGCTCAGGGCTATCAGGCCATCTCCGGATCAGGGCACGGTGGCTGCTACGTCACTGCCCCCGGTCCAGCTGGTGGTTTCGGGCCGTTTGCCGCGGCTGCAGATTCTACCAATACGAGCGCGGGCCGGTTCCCGGATGGCGCAGATACCGGCAGCAACTGCACTGATTTCCTCACCGCACCATCCACAATGCTGTCAGCTGCATCGGCTGCTGGTGCTGCCAATATCAAGGTTGTCAGCGTAGCGGGCTTTGACGCAGGCCAGACGATCAGGATTGACACTGGCGCGAACCTCGAGACCGCCGTCATTGCAGCAGTCGGCACTCCAGGTGCCACTGCGATGAGAGCCGCCGCCAGCGCAGGCACCACCGTTATCCACGTCGCCAGTGTAATGGGCTTCAGCCCAGATCAGGCCATTACCATCGGCAGTGGCGCGGAATCTGAGACCGCGGATATTGTTTCTATCAACAGACGCGAAGCCACAATCACTGTCACTAAGCCGCTTACCCTTGCGCACGTTTCCGGGGCCCAGCTCTCCGGCACTGGCATTACCCTCACTGCTGCATTGACTCGGGCGCATGGCACTGAAGCGCAGGTTTCAGGCAATCTTCCCACGCCCGGAACGCCCAACCAATACCAGGAGCGGCCTCATTGAAAGCTGCCGTGTAGCTGACGTGAACCGCAGTAGCTCAGACCGTTTCTGACAACATGCCCGGTTCCAATCGGAACCGGGCATCTTCGTCACGCACTGTGCAGGTTATGGGCAAGCCCGTGCTGCGAAATGCAGAGACGTCTCCTGCTGTTACTGACAGCTCGCCTGAAAGCACAGATTCCTGCTGAAAAATGGCATCACATGATTCTGGAATCGATCGGCCACGGCGCTGGTGTGAGTCCCGTGATAGACCTCAAAGCTGTTTGCGATTCCATACTTGTCAAGGACATCGTGCAGCTTGGTCGTGTCGGCGCGTAACCCGTCCTGATCGCCTACATCGATTCCAATCGCATGATACTCGCGCAGATTGTCGATATACTGATCCACAAATGCCAGTGGCGCGTTGGCTGTCCATTTTGCCAGAACCTCCGGCTGAGGCTCGCCATCTTTGACGGGTAGATCGAGATACAGAGGTGGATTCTTCGGGTCGGGAGACCACGCTGCTGCCGAGGCAAGTTGAGCGCGCAAAAAGAAGGGTAGCTTTGCTGAGTCTTCCGGTGTCTTTACAGCTTCAAGCGCCTTTTCGTTGTCTGGATTCACGGGGCCGGCAGCACGCGGCGCCAGGCAACATGGGCTCATGATGTAGAGGCTTCCGAAAACATCGGAATGCTTCATGCCAATGCGTACTGCGCCGTATCCTCCCATCGAATGCCCAACCAGGCCGCGGCTCGCGCGATTCGGAATCGTCCGGTAATGGGCATCGATATATTCCACCAGATCGTGATAGATAAATCTCTCAAAATCCCCCGTCGTCACCGAACTCGAATACATCGAGCCGTTATGCACTGTCTTTGAGTCGGGCAGCACAACGATCATCTCTTTCGCGCCCTGTGCAAATGCGCCTTCAATCGTCTGCGGCACATGGATTTCATGCGTCCATTGCTCTGCTCCGATGGAGTAGCCATGTAGTGCATAAACGACCGGATAGTGGCGATGTTTGTCCTTCGCATAGCTCGGCGGCAGAAAGACAAACACGTCGCGATCCACTGCGTCGCCTTCGAGATTGCCTTCAAGTGACGCGCCATGCACCTTGATGTGCTCGACCGTCACCGGTTTCGCGTTGGGAATCACAGCCGGCACTTCCGTCTGCACCTGTGCGAAGCTCGGGCCGTTAAAGGTCATTGCCAATGCAAGCAAAGCCGTCGTCGTGCTGAAGGTCTTAAGTCCAGTCATCTTTTGTTCTCCATAGTGCAATCGAGCTTCGAATCTTATTGCTTCGCATCCGCTACCGGAAACCGATAGATGTTGATGCTGATGGGCGCGACCGAGATCGTCTTCGGAACATCTCCTATCGGAATCTCCTTCACTTCGACCTGCGGCGGCTGCCCGACGTGGTTCGCGGCATCCACGCTGCTTCCTGTCATCAGCCATTGCATGGACGGTCCGGCCAGATGTACTCCGGCGACGTTCAGATCGAACTTTTGTTCCGTTTCCGTTGCATTCACCACGGCAAGAGTGAGGTACTTGTGATCCGGCGTCAGCGCCGCAACCATGTCGAGCGGATACGTCGGACTTCCCGGATTTGTTGCTGGCTGATCGCCCGCAATTGGATACTTTGGCGCGGGCTGAGGAGAATTCCCTGATACATTCACAGGGATGGAGCCGCGAAAATCGTCGCCATACATCTTGAATAAAAGCCCGGTAGTATTGAATGTCGCAGCAGTAGCGTTGTAGTCGAGCGTCGAAACACCCATGGTGAAAGCTGACATCTTGAGCAGATCGGTATGCCGGAGCATCTCGTTAAACACCATGCCGTAGGCGAGCGCCAGCTTGAGATTTACGGGAGTGCCCGAGTACGCATACTCATCGATCGAGAGAAAGATTTTCTTGTCAAGCATTGCCGGGAACCGGCGCTGATACTCGTGCCATTGGTCGGCCTTGAGGCGTACGCGATTGGCAGGATAGTGCGCCCACTCAAGCAGAGTCTGATCCACGTTCACATACCCGGCCTCCTGCGGCGCATCGGACGGCAGACTTTTCGCATATGCGAGATCGAAACGCTTGCCCGCCCGCGCATACCAATGCTCGGTGATGCCGTCAAAGCTGCCCCAGCTGTGCGCAAGCAGGCCGCCTGTCCAGTCAGCTTCTGAGCCAAAAGCCGCCTGAATGTCCTTCATGTGCATCACGCGTGTCTGGCCGGTGACAGTCATCTCATCCGGCATTGCTCCTGAGGCGAGCAGCGTGATCGACGGGTCCGCTTTGCGCATCGCCTTCGCAAAGTCATTGGTCTTGAGAGCGAAATACTCGAGTGATGTCTTTCCAAGCTGCCACGAGCCGTAAGGTTCATTGCCAATGTCCCAGAACTTCACATGATAGGGCTCAGGATGACCATTACGCGCGCGCATCGCGCCCAGGCGCGTATTCACTGAGCCGTTCATATACTCGACCTCTTCCGCCGCCGAGTGCGCATCGCCAAAGCCGGCATTCACCGTAATGTATGGTTCCACTCCAATCAGCTTGCACAGCGTCATGAATTCGTCCATGCCCACGTCGTTCGTCTGCATCGCGTGCCATGCATAGTCGAAAACAGGTGGTCGCTTGTCGATCTCGCCCACAGAGTCATACCAGCTCCAGCCGGAAAGAAAGTTGCCGCCCGGCAAACGCCACATGCCGGAGTGAAGCTCGCGCAGCAGTGCGATCGTGTCAGGTCTGAAACCCTCGACGTTGTCTGACGGCATGAGCGAAAGCGTGCCGATGTGAAAGCTTCCCTTGCCAATACCTGTAATCTCGATTGCGCCATCGGCAGTATCGGCCTTTGCCGTAAACGACAATGGAAATTTCCTGTACTCATTCGTGAGTGCCGTAAATGAGATAGCCTGCCGGTCATCGGCTCCTTCACCCCAGATCAGCGCGACCGTCACTTTTTCGCCTGGCTCGCCGCAGAGCCAGATTCGGCCTGTGTACCGCTTGCCCTTCACCAGCGAGAGTCCCGGCTGACGGATTCCGTGCGGAGTGGCTGAGTCCAGCCCGATGCGTGGGCTCTGGTCGCCGACAAAGGGTTGGTCCTTGTCCATCGTCACATCTGCGTCAGGACCGACAGGGTGCCACTTACGGAGTGCCATGCGCAGCGGCCGGCCTGAAGTGGCGGGTGGCTGTTCAACCTCTTTAGGCGAGATAGGGAAATAAAACTTCCGGTCGTCGATCATCTCCGACCAGAGACTGCGATAAATGAGTGGGCCAATGTGCTCAATGAACGAGCCGAAAAAATACTTCGAAACCGGTGCTGCCGTCTGGTTCGCGTCGATAGCGGCGGTAATTGCCGAGGGAATCTCGCCGCCTTGCTGCTGTGCTCTGATTACGTGTATAGAACCACAAAGCAATGTCCAGGCCGCCAGAACCGTGCCTGTACGACCTATCGGAAACGTGCCGCGTGACAACCTCTTTGCCATAGCTTCTCCTTCATTCTGAAGTTTTGAGACACGTGCACTGTGCAAACGAATGGGCCTTGCTGGGCGGACTGGAACTTCGCAGCGCGTTATGCAGAATCGCCGGAACACCATCCATCTCCATCCGGCCTGACTGATGAGCTGAAGAGACCGCTTTGTGCGGGGATGGTACTGAATGTGCAGAAAACGATTCCACCACTGAGCTGACCGCCGGTCCGGACCGGATATGTTGCGGTGTGCCCGTCCGAACTTTGACCGTAAAAAATATACAGTACAGTCAGCACCTTTTGCGATTAGAATGCATGTGGCGCCCAAATATGGAATTTTGAGTCGGTTTAAGTAAACGTTATCCCGGGGAGAGGCTGTTTGCTGGCCGGAACTCGCCGTGGAGGAAGTCCGTGACGAACGTGGAACGCGAATTATGGCTTGCATCGTGTCAATGGCCGGCATGCTGCTTTGTGGCATCGCTGAACAGATCGCAATTGCGCAGCAGGCAGAGAATCCTCCCTATCTCGATACGAGTCTTCCAGCGGTGAGTGGGCATTTCATATCGACGGCCAGATCGCGCTGCCGGAATAGCAACATCGAGCACCGCAGGAGTTCACACCAGGCAACCACAAAATTCGACGTTCACTTCGAAAAGCCGGGGTCAGATTCGGTTGGTTCGTCTTTACCAGCGCCATTGAGGCGATGCTGCCGGCAGGCTCCGGTGCGGTACCGACTGCGGTATCATGGTCCGCGTCAAAGTTTCTCTTCTCTTGCAGCCAGGCGCAGGGGGCTGAGCAGGCTGGTCGGCAACTGCAGATCGACAGGCGTCAATACATAGGTATTTACCGGCGCAGAACTGGAGCATCTTCCATGAGCAATACTGAGCACATCGTAAAAGCAACTCTGGCCACGCAATCGGCTGGAGATCGGCATCCGTCTGAGCACACACGTCGCGAATTTTTGGCAGGAATCACTGGAGCCGCAGTTCTGACAACCTTCAATGGCGCGAAGGGCATGGCTCAAGTTGCGGGTAGCGCTCTCAATATTGCTCGCGTTGCCATTCCTTCAAGCTCTGTACTTTCCAGCCAGAACAAAATCACTTCTCTGAACGATGGCTTTGCGCCCCGGAACTCGTTTGACCGCTCGCATGGCATCTTTGCGCTTCATCAATGGGAGGCAGAGGGCGGTGTGCCCTGGGTCCAGTACGAATGGAGCGAACCGGTCAGCGTCGACAGGGTCGAAGTTTACTGGGCCACGGACCATCCGCGCCCCGGCGCCATACCGGGCAGCAGTTTTCCAACCCTCCAGGCTCCCGAAAGCTACCGCATTCTTTACTGGAACGGAAACGGCTTCGTTCCTGTCAGCAACGCGCAGGGGCTTGGCCTGGCCGCGGATGGTTTCAACACAACAACCTTTGACGCTGTCGCCACGAGCCGGTTGCGTCTCGAAGTTACTCTGCAAAAAGACCGGCCGGCGGGGATTCTCGAGTGGAGGGTTTACAACGCAGGCGCGGTTCCGGCGCTTCCTCCGGTGATCGATGCCAGCGTCGATCGCTCTGTCATTCTGGGAGGCCGCACTTATTTGAATGGCGCAGTCACCTGGCTTCAGGATTCTGAGAAGAACAGCGCGCGTTGGATCAGGACATCGGGCCCCGGCTCAGTCTCATTTGAGAATGCGTTTTCTCCGGTCACTACAGCCACTTTTTCTGCACCGGGCGAATATGTGCTGACGCTCGCTGCCAGCGGCACGGCTGACCGGTCTCACTCCATCTCAGTGAATGTAGTAGAGCCTCCGCCCAAGGACCGCCTGGATGTGGTGTATACCCGCAAATACACCATCGACAGCCCGTTCTGGAATCAGCGCGCCAAGGCTCTCATCGTGAACTGGATTCCGCATTGCATCCGCATGTGCGAGCGGACTGACATTGCGCCCATGCGCGGCGATGGCGGCATCGATAATTTCATTGAAGCCGGCAAGGCCAATCGTGGCGAACCGCACGGCAAACATAAGGGATACGTCTTCTCCAATGCATGGGTCCACCAGACAGTCGAGTCGATGTGCATTGCGCTCATGGTTGATCCTCAGGGCGATCAGGAAATCATTCAGGCGCAGGAACTGATGCGCGCCACCCTGGAGCGCTGGATTCCCATCATTCTGGCCGCGCAGATGCGGGACGGCTATCTGCAGACAGCGTACATTCTTGCCGATCGTGCCACATGGCCTGAGCGCTGGTCTCCAGACCATCGCGGCAACCATGAAGGCTACGTCTCCGGCTACTTCATTGAGTCGGCGATCAACCACTACACGCTCACCGAGGGAAAAGACCTGCGCCTGTACAACGGAGCCAAGAAACTCGCTGACTGCTGGGTTGCCAACATCGGTCCTGGCAAGAAGCCCTGGTTTGACGGCCACCAGGAAATGGAGCAGGCGCTCGTGCGCTTCGGCCGCTTCGTCAATGATCAGGAAGGCAACCATCGCGGCGACGCCTATATCGCGCTCGCAAAGTTCCTTCTCGACTCCCGCCGCGGCGGATCGGAGTACGATCAGAGCCATCTGCCGCCCGGCCAGCAGTACGAGGCCGTGGGCCACGCTGTGCGCGCCACCTACTTCTACTCCGGCATGGCCGACATCGCTGCAGAAACGCATGATCCTGACTACCAGAGCGCCGTCATCTCGCTCTGGGACAACATGGTCAACAAAAAGTATTACCTGACAGGCGGCATCGGCAGCGGAGAAACGTCCGAAGGCTTTGGACCCAACTATTCGCTGCGCAACGAAGCCTATTGCGAAACATGCTCAAGCTGTGGACTGGTTTTCTTCCAGTACAAGCTGAACCTCGCTTATCACGATGCGAAATACGCCGACCTCTACGAGCAGACAATGTATAACGCGCTGCTGGGCGGAGTGGCGCTCGATGGCAAGAGTTACTGCTATACAAATCCCCTCATCGATACCGAGCGCGCCGAGTGGCACACATGCCCGTGCTGCGTAGGCAATCTATCTCGTACGCTGCTGATGATTCCCACCTGGTCCTACGTCAAGGATGAAACAGGTCTCTACGTGAACATGTTCGTCGGGAGCCGTATCCATGTAGGCGAAGTCGCCGGCACTGGCGTCGAAGTGATCCAGAAGACTGAGTATCCCTGGAAGGGATCGGTTTCGATTACCGTGAATCCGGAACAGGCAAAGACATTTTCGGTCTACGTGCGGATTCCCGATCGAACAACGAGCCGGCTCTACAGAGACTCCCCCACGGTACGAGGCGTGAAAGCCTTCGCTGTGAATGGTGAAAAGGTTACGCCCAAAATCGAGAAGGGCTACGCGGTCGTGACCCGCGAATGGAAGCCCGGCGACCGTATCGAACTCGAACTGCCAATGGAACCGCAGCGCGTGTTCGCAGACGAACGGATCAAGGCGGATGTCGGGATGGTCGCGCTGAAATATGGGCCGCTCATCTACAACCTTGAGACAGCTGACAATCAGGCGATCGATCGCAAGATCGGCGATGTCTCGCTTCGTCCGGAGTGGATGCCAAACCTGCTCGACGGAGTGATAGCGATCCGCGGCAAATGGGCCGATGGCGCGGAGTTGCTCGCCATCCCGAACTACGCGCGCATGAATCGCGTCGGCCCGCCGCACGCTTACCCTGATGAGTTGGAAGCCCGCCCGGCGAGCTCTGCCGCATCGAAGGTCTGGATCTAAGTAAGCGCTGTCTGTCGGTCCACGCCATCCCTGAAGACGTGCACGATGCCTTCAGGCCTCTGTTCGGGATCAGTGTAGGTTGCCCGGCTGGCAATGCGCTTCGGATCGAATACCGTGATGTCGGCGACATAACCGGACCGCAGCTCGCCGCGCTGCGCAATGCCGAATCGGCGCGCTGGTGCGCCGGTGATCTTATGGATCGCGGTTTCGAGCGGCAGCCATGCTGGATCGCGCTGGCTGCGCGCAAGGAACTCTGGGAAAGTTCCGTAAAGCCGCGGGTGGGGCCTGCCATTCACGTAGAATCCGTCAGAGATGACGATGCCGAGCGGATGTGCAAGATTTGTGCGCAGATTCTCTTCGCTCTGATTCTGCTGCAGGATATTGACCGCGCCGCGTTCTTCTTCGATCAATTGAAAAACGGTCTCCATCGGCTCGATTCCGCGCGCTTCGGCAATCTCTTCCACGCTCCTGCCCACGCAACCCGCATTTTTTCCTGATGCCACCGCGCTCACGAAGACCTCATCCCAGGTGTTGGCGATGGTCTTTGCCGCCTGGTGCGCGATGGCGCGGCGCGCATCTGGATCGGCAAGCCGTGCGAGCAGTGCATCGATGCCGCCCTCGAGAGATCTCTGCGGAAGCAACTGCGTGATTACCGTGCTGCCGCAGGTATAGGGATAGCAATCGAAGGCGACGTCAACGCCTTCCACATGCGCAGCTTCAATCATCTCGAGAGCGCGTGCATTACGATCGCGATTGGCTTTGCCCGCTGCCTGCAGATGCGAGATCTGCAGCCTGCAGCCCGATTCACGCGCCAGCGACAACTGTTCCTCAATGGCCTCGAGCAACTGAAAGCCGTAGTCTCGGATGTGCGAGCAGTGAAGCTTGCCGTGGCGCGCAGCCACCTTGCACAAGGCAAGCAACTCCTCGCGCGGCGCGCCGGATCCGGGCGCATACATTAGCCCTGTCGAAACACCCACCGCACCCTGGGCGAGCGCTGCATCCAGCTCATCGAGCATCGCATCAAGTTCCTTTTCCGTGAGCGGGCGCTGTGACATCCCAACTTGCGCCACGCGCAGACTGCCATGACCCACAAGGCTTTCCACGCGGCTGGGTAGATCGGCGCGACGCCCAAGTTCAAGATAGTCGCGCGCCGAGCCGAAGGCCCAGTTGCCGCTGCCATGCAGAATGCCATTGGCAAAGGAGCGCAGCTCCTGCGCATGGTGGCCGCAGGGGAACGATGAGAAGCCGCAGTTGCCGGCTACTTCTGTGGTTACGCCCTGGTTGAGCTTTTCACGTCGGCCCTCCAGTGCCTGCAAATCGGAGTGACTGTGAACATCGATAAATCCGGGCGCAATGGCCAGCCCGCTGCAGTCGATGGTTTCGCCATCGATCTCTGCATGGCCGGCCACAACATCAAGAATCAGCTCATCGCGGACGATCACACTGCCGGTGAACGGCGCACCGCCCGTGCCGTCGTAGACCACGCCGCCTTGAAGAGTAAAGGTTTGCACGCAAATACCTCAATATTCGACTTCTTCACTCTACAGCAGCGCACGGCATTGAACTCGGTGGGCTGATAAAGCCGGCCCTCGCGGCTTGTGCTACTATTCGTGCAACGACAGCGGCATCTCTTCCATTGACCCAGGCGGATCTGTGCTCGTAGGCTTGCGGCCGGTGGTGCACGCATCTTCCAGCGCACGTCGCAAGCAGAACGGCGCGCGAGGGCTACAATGATCAATCAGCTTCGTCCTCTCACCCTTGGCGAGGTTCTAGACCGCACCGCGGAGCTCTACCGGACGAACTTTCTGCTCTTTGCTGGCATTTCCGCCATCTTTGCCGGAGCCACGCTTATTACAGGCCTGCTGCAACTGGGCGTCCGGGCGCTGCTTGGCTATCCACACATCGAGGCGAAGCTGCAGTGGGCCGTCGCCACTCTGGGCGTGGTCAGCGTGCTTATAGTGCTGTTGGTGGCCGGGCTCTCCATTGCCGCCATTACGCGCGCCGTGGCCTGGATCTACCTGGGCGAGCCCACAACGATACGCGCCGCGGTCATGAGTATCGGGCCGCGCATGGGCCGCTATCTGTGGGTAATGACCATCGCCGGATTTCGCGCCTGGGCGCCGCTTGCCGTGGTCTATATAGGGTTCTTCGCGGTCATATTCACCTATTTCCCTAAAGGTTTTCTTACCAACCCTGCGGTGATGCAGAGCGCACCGGCGCCAAACCCGGCCCAGGCGCTCACCATGGCGATCGTTTTTCTGATTCTTGCCCCGATTTTTCTGCTTGCTCTGGTTTACGGCGTCATCATGTCGTTGCGCTACTCACTGGCCGTGCCGGCCTGTGTGGTAGAGGAGTTGCCCGCCCGTCAGGCCATCAAGCGCAGCATCCATCTCAGCAAGGGGACGCGCGGGCATATCTTTGTGTTGGGCCTGCTCATCGGCGCTGTGCGCATGGTGCTTGGCATTCTGCTCGGCTTGCCATTTATTTTTTACACCTTCAAACATATTGGCCATGCAATCCCGATAGCTATGCTGGCCTTTCAGCAGCTTGCCGCGTTTCTTGAAAGCACCCTGATCGGTCCCATCTACTCGACCGGTCTCACGCTTTTCTACTACGACCAGCGGGTCCGCAAAGAGGGCTCCGATATTGAGTGGATGATGCGGTCCGCAGGTCTAACCACGCAGGCCGGCCTCCCGGCTGCTGAGCACTCCTGACATGAGCGAGACGCTACGGCCCATGACGTTGGGCGAAATTCTCGACCGCACCGTGCAGCTTTACCGGCGCAACTTTCTCTCGTTTGCCGGAATATCCGCCGTGCCCACGGCGGCCATGTTGATCGTGCTGCTCCCGGCGATCGGCCTGCTTGTCATCCCGGGCATCGCTTCAAGACAAAATGCGCCAATGACCGGTGCACTGGTAGCGCTGTTGATCTTAGTGGTCATCGTGGCGATTGTGGTGGCCATCGCCGCCACAGTCTTTTCGCAGACAGCGCTTATCCGCGCTGCGATCAGCGCCTATACAGGGCACACGATGCGTATTCGCGAGGCGTTCAGCGCTGTGCGTCCGCTGTTCTGGCGCTACCTGTGGGCGATCATTCTGCAGGCTACTTGGGTGGGCATTATTCCGGCCGCCATTGCCGGCATCGTCATCGCTATCCTTCTGGCGCTTGCTCAGGCCGCCGGTGGAGGCGTCGGCGCAGGCGCGGCAGCCGGATTTTTGGCATTCATCATCGGTGCGGCTGCGGCTGTCATTATCATCCTGCGCCTGTTGACTTTCTCGCTGATGATGCCTGCCTGCGTTGCCGAGGGAAAGCCTGCTTGGGAATCCCTGCAGCGCTCGAAGAAGTTGAGCCATGGAACGCGCGGGCGTATTTTTCTTATGTTTCTGCTCATCTGGGCGCTGTCTGTTGTGGTGTCAATGATTGGTTACATACCAAGCATAATCATTGCAGTTTTGGCCGCGACGGTGAGCAAAGGCGGCGCCGCAATGGCTGCATTGCTTGTAGTGAGCCAGATCATCAATGTGCTGGTCAACTTTGCCATGCAGGCGTTGATTACGCCGGTATATATGACGGCATTGGTGCTGTTCTACTATGACCAGCGTATCCGCACCGAGGGCTATGATATCGAATGGATGATGCAGCAGGCTGGGCTTGAAGGCTCTACGCCGCAGATTTTGCCTGACACTGCCTCCGGGCCCGCGCCCGACGCAGGAACCCTCAACGGATGATACGCGCATTGGGGCCTCGATCTACGCTGTTGCTGGCGCTGGTGCTCACTGTGCCGGCGGTGCCTCCGGTGTGCGCTCAGGCCGGCAGCGGAGGCCAGGCCGATGCTGGCCTCGAACCATATCGTAGCCATCTTGAAACTCTGGAATCCGTAGTGGCTGACTGCCGCAAGCAGCGCACGCCGGATGCGTGCAGCGCTGGGCGCGTTGGTCCTGATGATCAGGTGCAATGGAAGCCCGGCAGCGCATCCGCAACGCGCGCCATTCGCTTCGACTGGTTGCGCGAAGTGTTGAATCGTGCTGGCAAGAAGCAGGAGCCGCAAAAAACGCCTGCTTCCCAGACGCAGGGAAATGTGGAGAAGCCGGTCTCCGCGGACACATTGCTAGCGCAGGCGCAGCAGCGGCTTGAAGAGGACATGAAGCAAGCCGGTGGGTCGGCGTCGGCGGAACCCGGACACGCGGAGGAGCGCAAAGCGATCGCGGCGATTCTTTCGCGGCGTGAGTATCGGGGTGTGAGTCAGATGTCGGGCTGGGAGCGCTTTCAGGAGTGGCTCGAAAATCTGCTGGCCAAAATCTTCGGCCACCTGATTGGCTTCGGCGCGCGTGCTCCCTGGATCGCGCGCTTGCTTGAGATTCTGCTCATCGCTTCACTGTGTGTTGCGCTGGCGTGGGCGCTCATCCGCATTGAGCGGCGTACGCGCATACGGCTGGTCCCTGATGCGCAGCCGGCTCCGAACGCACCATCCGCGCGCCAATGGCAGCTATGGTTCCAGGATGCGCAGCAGATGGCTGCGCAGGGCTTGTGGCGCGAAGCGATTCACTTCCTTTATTGGGCTGCCATCTCGCGTCTGGAGTCGAAGCGTCTGTGGCCCGCAGATCGTGCACGCACGCCGCGCGAATATCTGCGGCTGTTTCCGGCTGCTGATCCGCGCCGTGACCACCTCACTGGGTTGACGCGCAGCTTTGAGAAGACATGGTACGGCGGTCGTGAAGCCGGCTCTACCGACTTTGACGCGGCGCGCAGGATGGCCGCGGGGCTGGGGGTTGAATGAAGCTCTTCGCCTCGCTCGATGCCAAGGACCGCAGGCTGCTCGTCATCTGCCTCGCATCTGTTCTGGTGTTGGCCGTATTGATGGCCATCTTTGCACGCAACCAGAACAACGACGACAATCCTTTGCCGAGCAGCTACCTGACCGGCAGGCACGGCGCGGCCGCGGCCTATGAGTTGCTTGAGGCGAGCGGGTACAACTTAGAGCGCTGGGAAGAGCCGCTGAGCGACCTTGCCGCGCAGGCCGATGCACACTCCGTGCTGATTTTGGCAGGGCCGGTTCTCACCAGCGCAGAAGACATGAAGGCGGTGCGTGCAATTCTCGATCGCGGCGGTCGCGTTCTGGCTACGGGCGTGATCGGCGGCGCCATTCTGCCCAACGGTGCCGCCCAGCCTCCTGACCGGTTGACGATGGCTGCCTGCAAACTCACTCCAGAAGGGCTCGACCCACTGGCCGGTTCGGGCGATGTGTGGATGGTGCCCATGGCCGGCTGGAAGATGAGCAGTCCGCGTTATCGCGTTGAGTATGAGTGCGGTGGCCAGCCGGCGGTGGTGGAGTACGGCGTGGGCGCTGGTCTTGCGGTCTGGTGGGCCAGTTCCACGCCGCTCGAAAATGGCTCGATCAGTCGCGACGGCAACCTCGATCTGTTTCTGAACTCGCTGGGCAGCCGCGATGGCAGCCACATTTACTGGGACGAATCGTTGCACGGCGACGTGCATTCACAATGGTTTTACGCGCGCGGTGCCGCGCTCGACATGCTCATCGCCGGGCTCATTGTGCTCACGCTCCTTGTGACCTTCAGTTTCAGCCGGCGCAGCGGCCCTGTGCGCGATCTTCCGTTGCCGGTGCGCGCCACACCGGTAGAATTTCTTGAAGCGCTCGGCTCGCTCTATGCAAAGGCCGGCGCTTCCGCGACCGCGGTTGCGCTGGCCTATGACCGGTTTCGCCGCAGAATGAGCAGCCTCTGCGGGCTGCGCAGCAAGCAGATCGGCAGCGGGGAACTGGCTCTTGCGCTGCGGCACAGGTTCCCGCGCGCGAGTACGGAACTGGAAGCCGACCTTGCGGCTGGCGAGGAGGCCGCGCGCAATGATGCGCTGGAGCCAAGGCGTGCACTGGCGCTGGTACAGGCGCTGAGTCGCCGCGAAGAAGAGCTGCAGGCCATGGCGCGTGCGGGCAGCACGACGCAGTAAGCGCGGATGTTCGACGAGTTTGATTTAGGTTTTGACATAAGGGAGCGCGAATGAGCGAGGGAGATGGATTGCAGCCGGAGAAAGAGATGCAAGGTGAACACCCGGCAGGCCTGCGGACGACACGGCAGTTGCTCGAGCACACGCGCGCCGAACTTGGGCGCGTAATTGCCGGTCAAAGCGAGGTAATCGACGAAGTGATGGTGGCCGTGCTGGCGCAGGGACACGCGCTGCTTGAAGGTGTGCCGGGCATTGCGAAGACGCTCATCGTCAAATCGATCGGAAGGCTGCTCGGGCTCGGCTTTCAGCGCGTACAGGCCACGCCCGATCTTATGCCCGCCGACATTCTGGGCACCACCATCTTCAAGCCGGGCAAAGATGAGTTCACCTTTCACATGGGACCGGTGTTTACCGACCTGCTGCTCGTCGACGAAGTCAACCGCATGCCTCCGCGCACCCAGGCGGCGCTTCTCGAGTGCATGGAAGAGCGGCAGGTCACGAGCGACGGCGTTCGCCGCCCGCTGCCTGCGTGGTTCACCGTCTTCGCCACCCAGAATCCCATCGACTTCGAGGGCACATATCCGCTGCCTGAAGCGCAGTTGGACCGCTTTCTGCTCAAGGTAAGAGTCAGCTATCCGAGTCAGGCAGAGGAGCGCTCCATGCTCGAAAAGCATCATGCGTCGAGCATCGCAGGACTGCTCGAAGATGCTTCGATTCAGCCGTTAACAACAGGTCTTCTGAGCAGCGCGCGCGATGAAGTACGCGCCGTCCGCGTGGAGAGCGATCTCTACGACTACATCCTTGAAATCACGCGACGCACGCGCGAATGGCCGCTGCTGGCGCTCGGCGCGAGCCCGCGCGCTGCCATCTCTCTTCTACGCGTTTCGCAGGTCTTCGCGGCATTTGAAGATCGCGACTACCTGGTCCCCGATGATGTGAAGCGCGCCGCGCTGCCCGTGTTGCGCCATCGAGTTCTGCTCAAACCTGAAGCAGAGCTCGAGGGCTTCGACGCCGACCGTATCCTGACCGACGTACTGGCGGCGGTTGCAGTGCCGCGCAGATAGGCGAGGTATAGATGGTAGGACCCTCCCTGCATCCTGAGTCGGCGCGTGCAACCTGCAATCCGCGGGGCCGTCTGGCGTTTGGGCTCACGTCACGCGCCATCCTGCTGCTGGCTGCTGGACTGCTGCTCGCCTTGCCCGGCTTCTTCAGTGCCCGGCTGAGCCTGGGCATGTTGGCGTGGGATGCGCTGGTACTCGTCGCAATCTTTCTCGATGCTCGGCGTCTCCCAGCCGCGCGTCTCATCGCAATTGAGCGTTCGTGGAGCAACGCGCCCTCGCTCGACAGCGAAACTGAGATCGAACTTACGGTGGAACACACCGGCAGCACGATCCTCGACTGTCGGCTTATAGACGATCTGCCGATTGCGCTTACAGCCACGCCTGCAACGCATAACTTGCAGGCATTTCCCGG
>DASZXD010000306.1:0-7950 GCA_035546015.1 Occallatibacter sp. | reverse complement strand
AACGAAAGCCTGCGCGAACAGGTTGTCAGCGTGCAGGAACAACATGTCTTTTCACCTTCGCTGCTTAACACCGCTCGATTTGGCTACTCGCGCGCTAGCTTCTTTTTTACCGGCTATACACCCCTTGAAGAAACAGGCTGGGTCACCGGTAAGCAGATCGGCGCCATCGTCATCAGCGGCAGCACGGCGTCAAATGGCGCCTCGCAGATTACGCAGGCCGGCACCAACGTTGGCAGCAACAATAAGACATCGCGCAACCTCTTCACTGAAGACGATCACATCTACTGGTCGAAAGGCCGTCATCAGATTGAGGCAGGCGGTTGGCTCGAGCGCGTGCAGTCCAACGATCTGCTTGCGCAGAATCAGTTCGGTCAGGCATCGTTCAGCAATCTGAAAACATTTCTGCAGGGCACTGTCGCCACATTCACCGTTGTTCCCTCGCCCACCGAACTGGGCTGGCGCTCGCTCGAGGGTGCGGCATTCATTGAAGATGTCGTCAAGGTTACGCCGCGTCTCGAAGTGCGGGCGGGCTTCCGCGCTGAGTCCACCAACGGATGGAATGAAGCCCAGGCGCGCGCATCGAACTACTCCATCGTCAATGGTGTATTGCAGACCACACCGCTCGTTGGAGGCTCGGCACTCTCCACCAATCGCGCCAAGTTCCTGCCCGCGCCGCGCGTAGGCTTTGCGTGGGACGTGTGGGGGAACGGGAAGACAGCGGTGCGCGGCGGGTTCGGCGTCTACCACGGCTTATTGGATACTCTCGACTACCGGCTCAATCAGACCGCGCCCTACAACACGTCTGAGTCCATCAAGTCGATCGCCCTCTCTAACCTGAGCATCACGCCTGGAACACCGCCACCCGCCGGCACCAAGGTCTCACCCAGTAACGTGCAGCCTGACATCGCGACTCCTGCAGTGCTCACATGGAGTCTGCGCATCGAGCAGCAGGTTGCACCGCGCACCACGCTCACTGCGGGCTACGTGGGCTCGCACAGCTATCACCAGATTCTCTCGGAAGACATGAACGAGCCGACGCCGCAATACGCGCCGAATGGCGACATCTACTACCCGAGCACCGCGCTGGCCAACCCAAGCCTTGCCAACTCGACCTCCTGGGTCTCGCAGGGCGTGGGTCTTTACAACGCGCTTGAAGTCGATGCCCGCCGCACCTTCGGCAATGGCTTCCAGTTCCGCGGCAACTATACCTACTCGAAGAATCTTGACGACGGCTCGGCATGGAATACCAGCGTGAGCGACAACACACCAGCTTTCGTCGAGTTTCCGCTGAACCCCAGGCTCGATTGGGGTCCGGCAGCGACGGACGTACGCCATTCGGCGTCGATCAACGGAAGCTGGGAGTTGCCCTTCGGCACGCAGAAGCGTTTCCTCAATCACGTTTCGCGGCCAGCCGACTTTGTCGTGTCAGGATGGACAGCGAGCGGCATCCTTGCCTTGCAGACGGGTTTCCCCCTCTCACCGCAGCTTGGTTATAACCCACCGGGCAATGGCGATACACGGAATCCGATCCGCCCAAGCTGGAATCCTAACTTCAACGGCGATCTCTATCCGCGCAAGCCAGGCCAGTACTTCAATCCCAACGCATTCATCCAGCCCACGGTCAGCGTGCCCAACAGCAGCGGAGGCAATACCATCTACGGCACCTATGGCAACGTCTCGCGCGATTCACTCGTGGGGCCGGGTCTCTCACAATTGGACTTCTCACTCGTCAAGAACTCGCGCATCACGGAACGCATCGGCTTGCAGTTTCGCGCAGAGTTCTTCAACATCCTCAATCACACAAACTTCCTTACGCCGAACGAGGTGGTGTACTCGTTGGCGCCCACCATCGCCACAACGGGGAACGTGCAAACCGTAACGCCGTCGTCTATTTCACCCACTGCAGGCGTGGTAACCGCAACGTCAACTACGTCGCGCCAGGTTCAGTTTGGAGCAAAGTTCCAGTTTTAGCGCTATTGAAAAAGCCCCAGGTCTTTCTGGCCTGGGGCTTTTTATTTGCCAACGCATATTTCCGGTTAAAACCCCAAATAGGCCACCGCAGTTTTCCGGTGGGCCTTCAAGAACCGTCCGAATCTATGTTGGGTTGGAGACCGGTGGCTCCATATCCGCTTCCTCAAAAGACGGTGGATCGGCCATCAGAACACGATTGCGGCCGCGCCGTTTGGCTGCATAGAGCGCCTGGTCGGCTGCCGCTATCAGTTCCTCCGGAGTGCAGAGCTGCTCGCGTGCTGCCGTAGCCACGCCTGCACTGATTGTTAGATACGGAGCGATCGGCGAGGCCGGGTGCTCGAGATTCAGGCCAGCGAAGGCCTGGCGCACTGTCTCGGCGATCAGCCGTGCGCCTTCTGCGCTCGTATTCGGCAGAATCATGGCGAACTCTTCGCCGCCGAATCGCGCGGCAAGGTCCACCGAGCGCCGCGCGACCCGCTCCATCTCGCCAGCCAGCATGGCCAGGCATACATCGCCGCGCTGGTGGCCCAGCGTATCGTTGAGCGCCTTGAAGTGGTCCACGTCGAACAAGATAAGCGAAAGCTGTGCTTTCGAGCGGCGAATACGCGCGCACTCCTTCTCAAGCGTGCGGTCAAAGGTGCGCCGATTCGCCAGACCTGTCAGTGAATCGGTCGAAGAGAGCCGCAGCAGCTCTTCATTCGCGAGTTGCAGGTCAGCGGTCTTCTCTTCCACCATGCGAATAAGCTCGCGTTCGCGCGCCCGCACACCAGCCACGCGCAGCCGCAACATTGCAAAAACAGCCAGCAGAGGCACCAGAATGCAGATGGCAATGAACCACCACGTCCGATACCACGGCTGCAGAATCGTGAATCTGTACTCGGCTGGATAACCACTCCACGTGCCCAGCCCGTTGCCCGCCTCCACTTCAAGCTGGTAGCGGCCTGGAGCCATATTGACGAACTGCAGGGCATGCTGCGCAGTCTCCGTCCAGGGTGACCGCGCACCTTGCAACCGGTAGCGGAACAACACCTCGTTCTGGTCAGCCACATTCAACGCTGAGAACTGCACAGTCAGCGAATTGTTATCGAGTCCAAACGATGGGTTCTGCAAACCGGCGATGTCCGCCTGTCCCATTTGCAGGCGCGTAAAGACTACCTGCACCGGAATAGTACGCGCGCCATGCGGGCGCGGCAAAAAGTGCGAGAGCCCACCGCTTGTTCCAATCCAGTAGGAATGCGTCTCAGGACTTTCCGCAAAGCCGTTCAGATCGCAGTCGTCCCAGGACAGGCCGTCGCCCATGTCATAGTGACCCCAGTGAGAGCCGTTCCACACATCGACTCCGTGGTCGGTTCCAGCCCACAGGTGTCCTGATGAGTCAAAATCAAGGAAATAGACAATGCCCGTGGTGCCGGGGCGTTGTACTCCTTTTTGGATCTGGATGCCATTGTTTGCGCCTGGATAGACACGGTCTATGCCGCCTCCGTAGCTGTATCCAACCCAGATCGAACCGTCAGGGCCGGCGCCGATCGAGAGCACCTCCTGATTGCTGAGCCCATTTGCCTTGCCCCAGTTGTGCCACCGGTCTCCAACGTAGCGGTACAAACCGCCGGCTCCGCCCGCCCATATCGAACCGTCCCTGCCCTCAGCCACCGCCCAGAAAAGTGCTTGCGGCAGTCCTGGGCTGCGCATGAACCGCGCATACGGCGGCTGCGCCATAAAGAGTCCTGCATCCGTAGCCGCCCACAGGCGATGCTCATGATCGAAGCGCAGTGTATAGACATGCTCCGTCGTCAGGCCTTCGCGCACGCCAAATATTTCGAACTCTCCTGTGGCCGGCTTAATCCGCATGATCCCGTGGCCATCCGTACCCGCCCAGAGACTTCCTGCATCGTCTATCTGCAGACTGTGTACCGAGACGTTCGCCAGCGGCGAATCCGGTTGCCATTGGTAGCCAAACTGCTTAGGCAAACCGTGGTAAAGTCCAGAACCGGTCGCTGCCCATACTGAATGATCGGGACGCGGCAGAATTTCATACACCACATCGCTGCCAAGACCGCTATCTACGGTATACGTCTCCCACTGCCGATAGCCGCGCCACTGCGCCAGGCCGTGTCCTGCCAGACCTATCCAGAGAGACTGCTGGCGGTCTTCAAAGACTGTATCGACAGTTCCTCGCAACCCGGCTGCGCGGTCAATTCTGTGCCAGCCTGCCCGGGTTGAGATGAAGACGCCCGCAGGTGAAGGAAGCAGAAGGCGTCCATCGCTGTCGAGGGAGGGTATGCCGCGAAGAGCGGGCGCGATTTCAGCCGATGCGGGCTTTTTGAAGAGCGACTCGCCAGCCGGGCGTTCGAAAAGACCGGTTGCAACGCCGCTCACCCACAGCGTCCCATCCCGATCTTTTACGATTGCCTGCCATTGATCCCGTGGCAACCCGCTCTCGCGGCCCAGCACGGCGGTTTTCTGCCCATCCATGCGGCAGATCTCTTCGCCGCATCCATACCAGATGGTGTCGCCATCAAGGAAAACTGAGTGTGCGCCCTGCCCTGTGCTTCCCGGTGGACGCGGAAAAAGATGGTATGAGTACCCGGATTGCCCAGATTGGGAAGTCAACTCCGCCAGCCCCTCGCCCGTTGCCAGATAGGTATGACCGCGCCCGTCGGAGCGAATTCCCTGCGTGGCGCTCACCGAGGACATAGGAAGTTCGAGCTTTTCAAACCGGCCGCCGGAAAAACGGTAGAGCCCGAACTCGCCGCCTGCTAGCAGGGAACCGTCCGGAGCATCTCCAAACGTCACAAAATTCTGTGGCGCAATGCCTTTATCCTGCCCGAAAGCCTCAAATCCCGTTCCATCGTAACGATAGATGCCGTTTTCCGTATTGACCCAGATAAAGCCGACACGGTCCTGATAGACGCTTTCGACAGCAAGGTTGGTCAGGCCGTCCTGGTAGCCAAAGTAACGAAAGCTGTACTGCTGCGCTCCGGCTAAAAGGCGCGTCAGAAACAAAAGAGCGAACAGACAGGCACTTCGAGCACAATGCGCCACGGTGAAGCGGCGCGTGCCGGAGTCTTCTCCGCGCGTGGACCGGCAGCTTGCACCTTCGGTCCTATGCGGATTTTGGCAGTTGCTCGCGCTCTCGATGAGAATCCTCCACCCTGATGCAAGGCATGAGACGAGATGAAAGCACGACACCCTGACGGGTATACCAAAACTCGCGTAACCAGCTCTTCAGGCAATTACCTGGCGCGTACGCTGACACAGCCAGGAAATTCACTTTGGGATTTGCGTTCATTTTAACGTGGCCGCTCCAGCCGCCCAAGGTTCCCAGGGTGTATACCCATGCCGCCTTAGATGCACGGAACCACTGCCGAAAGGTGGGAGATGCAAATTGAGGCAGACGAACGGTGCGTGTTCCATCTGCCTCTCTTGTTTATGCTCCATGCCGGCCTGCGCTACTTCCATTCGTCTGCGCTCGGGCCATAGATGGCCGGCACGCTGGCCTCGTTCAGGCGCAGATAGACCGTAAGCTGGCCACGGTGATGCGCCAGATGGCTGAGCGCCCCATCCATGATGCTCGAATAGCGCGGCGAGTAGGACAGCACCTGCGGCCCCATGGTCAGCTTCCACGGCTTGCGCAGGTGCTCGTCGGTCGTTTTTTCAAGCGCCTCACGCGACTCGGCCAGTCCCTTATCGAGCAAAGCGAGCAGCTCTTCGCGGGTCGCCACAGGCTGGGTACGGAACGTCTTTCCATTCCCGTTCAGATCGAGCTCATCGTGGTTGATCATCAGCGCAACCCAGCCCGGCATGGTGGCCACCAAAGCCGCCAGGTAGCCGAGTTCCATCGATTTGGGATGCGGCTTAAAGCTGTTCTGGCCTTCGGGCACGCGCTCGATGGCCTTGCGCGAGGCTACGGCTTCGCGCTCCAACTGTTCCAGGAAAAAGTGCCTCATATCCATTGCGAATACCTCCGGGAGACAATGCGGTCTCACGAAAAACAGCGTATCGGTTTAAATATGACAACTGTTGTCATATTTATTTGCGAAAATATTTTTATCGAGTTTTTATCAAGTGTGAGGAGGTATGCCGCGTGAAATCCGAGCGTCTGCTTTCCGAGCTGATGCTGCTGCAAGGCTACGGCCGCCTCTCCACGCGCGAGTTGGCCGAGCGGCTCGAAATCTCCGAGCGCACCGCACATCGCGACATGGAAGCGCTCTGCGCTGCCGGCGTGCCGCTCATTGCCTATCGCGGCGCGCAGGGAGGATGGGAGCTCGAAAAGGGCTGGCGCACGCAGGTTCCCGGCCTTGACGACGCCGAGTTGCAGGGCCTGCTGATGGCGCAGCCCGGTGCGCTGGGCAGCCCCAGGCTTACTGCAGCCGCGCAGCGCGCGCTCGATAAGCTCATGGCTGCGCTCCCCGCACAGGCGCGCATGCAGGCCGAGTCCATTCGCGCGCGACTGCATTTTGACCGCTCCGGCTGGCATATGGGGGAAGAAGATCTTTCCATGCTGCCCGTGGTGCAGGATGCGCTGGCACGGGACCGCAAGCTGGCCTTCATCTATACGCGCGCCGATGGAGACACAAGCCCGCGCACAGTCGATCCGCTCGGCATTGTGTGCAAACAGATGGCGTGGTACCTCATTGCGCGCGCTCCCAACGGCATGAGAACCTATCGCGTTTCGCGAATGTGCAACGCAGTTGTTCTCGCACTCGGCTTCAAGCGCCCTCCGCGCTTCAATCTCGCCGCATACTGGAAGCGCAGCACCGCTGCATTCCAGGAGCAGCAGCGCACCATGACCGCTACACTCGCGCTGGCACCGGACGCGGTGAGAATTCTCAGGGGCTGGAATCGCATGACTCCCGTCACCAAGCACCCCGGGACACAGGCTTTGCCCGAGGGCTGGACCATCTCCGACGTCGAATTTGACAACGATCGTTATGCCAGATTTACAGTGCTCGGCCTCGGATCGAATGCGAAAGCACTGGGACCGGAAGACTTCGTCCGGACGATAGCCGACGAGGTGGCGCGCATGTCCATGGCATGAGCTGCACCCCTTAAAAAAGCGATTTGCCTTAGATATTGCGTACACAGTAAGATGTCCACTCTGGAGAAGAACCTATGCGTGTGCGCGTTGCCGCCCTCGTCCTCTTGACCCTCGTCCCGTTTGCCGGGCTCGATTTGCAGAGCCGGGCACAGACGCCCGCCGAATCCCAGCCTCAGCAGCCAACTCCGGAGCAGATCAAAGCTGCGGCTGCCATGCCCTTCCGCGACCCTGCGCTGCCCATCGACAAGCGCGTGGACGATCTCGTCTCGCGGCTCACGCTGGACGAGAAAGTCTCCCAGACCATCGACCGCGCCGCAGCTATTCCACGTCTCGATATTCCCGCCTACAACTGGTGGAACGAGGGTCTGCACGGCATTGCGCGCTCTGGCTTCGCCACCATGTTTCCACAAGCCATTGGCAACGCGGCCACGTGGGATGCGCAGTTGGTTCACGGCATTGGCGAAGTCGTATCCACTGAGGCGCGCGCCAAGTATAACGATGCAATCGCACACGGCAACCACGACCGCTACTATGGCCTGACCATCTGGTCGCCGAATATCAATATCTTCCGCGATCCGCGCTGGGGCCGCGGGCAGGAGACTTACGGCGAAGACCCGTTTCTCACCGCAACGCTCGGCACTGCGTTTGTCAGGGGCATTCAGGGCGACGATCCTAACTACTTCCGCGCCATCGCCACACCCAAGCACTACGCAGTGCATTCCGGCCCGGAGTCCACGCGCCACGAAGCCAATATCGACCCCACTCCGCACGATCTGTGGGACACCTATCTGCCCGCATTCCGCGCCACCATTACTGCGGGCAAAGCCGACTCGATCATGTGCTCCTACAACGCGGTTGACGGCGTGCCGGCCTGTGCCAGCAAGACGCTGCTGCAGCAGATTCTCCGCACCGACTGGGGCTTCAAGGGCTTTGTCACCTCG
>DASZXD010000305.1:0-21583 GCA_035546015.1 Occallatibacter sp. | reverse complement strand
GAGTCGTCCGGCGTGGCGACCTTCGAGTCCATCGCCGCCGAGTACGTCACCAGCTTGAAGGTCGATCCCGGCTCATACACATCGCTTACCGCATGGTCGCGCAGCAAGGCCGGCGTCGTGTGCCGAAAATCGTTGGGATTGAAAGTGGGCCGGATAGCCAGCGCAAGAATCTGCCCTGTGTGTACATCCTGCACCACCACGGTTCCGTTGATCGCCTGCGTTCTCGCCATCGCACGATCCAGCGCCTGCTCGGCCATGAACTGGATGTTCTCGTCGACGGTCAGCACCAGGCTGCGGCCTGCCTGTGGTTCGCGCTCGGTTGAGCCCAGAACCTTGCGCCGTGCGTCCATGGCGGTATACATCTCGCCCGGAGCGCCGTGCAGATCCGCATTGAATTTTTCTTCCAGACCGCCAAGCCCGTTATCGTCCAGACCCACATAACCAAGCGCCTGCGCGGCAATCTGGTTATCGGGGTAGAAGCGCTGAAACTCCTTCTGGAAGAAGATTCCCTTCATGTTCAGCGCGCGCACCTTCGCAGCAACATCTGGCCTTACGCGTCGTGCAATCCATGCAAAGTTGTGACCGGTTTTGAGCCGATCGAGGATCTCTTTTTCCGTAGTGCGGTTGTCTTCGGGAACGACATGCGTAATGGAGGAGAGAAGGTGCGCTGCAGCCTGTTTGTCGTCAATCTGGCTCGGATCGGCATAGATTGAGTCGACCAGCACCGTCATTGCCAGTTCGTGCAGATTACGGTCATACAGAATGCCGCGCCGCGGCGCCACTTCAAAGGTGCGCTGCTGCTGCTTGGCCGCGCGTTCCACGTACTCCTGATGGCGCACAACCTGCAGCCAGAAGAGGCGGCCTGCAATGACACAGGCCCACAGAAAGAAGAAGAGACAGATCAGCCAGAACCGCGTCCGCTTGAGCGGAACCGTGCGAGGCGTGCTTACGCGGCTGCGAATAGCTCGTACAGCGGTGGCTGTTGCCATAGATAATCTTGCTGCGGCGCGCTACCGCACAACGGGAGCGGGCGCAATCTGTGCCAGCACCGGGCCGCTGCTTGCTGGCGCCGTGTTGGGATGCACCACCTGTCCCGGCTGAGGTGCGGCCAGGCCATACTGGTGCGCCAGCATATCGATGCGTCCCGGCTGGTCGAGCTCGGCCTCGCTCAGCTTGAGCTGGCGGTTCTGCTCGCGCAGCTGCTCCACCGTCTGCTTTTCGCTCTCGATACGATAGCTGTTCTCGATGGCGTAGAAGTGCTGCAGCCCATAAACCATGATCAGCGAGAAGAGCACCGTCACCGCGGCGGCAAAGCTGCGCATCTGGCGCACGCGCACCGGGTCTGACGCCTTGACCAGCCGTGAGTTGTCAAAGTTCTTCGTGAAGTAGAACTCAGGCGTACGCACGCGCCGGCGCCGCGCAGGCTGCTGCGCCAGCAGCTCCGCGTTCCGCTCGGCTACTCGTGCCGACCACCCGCGCCCGGACTCGAAATATGTTGTCGTGCATGCCGCCATGATTGCTCTCCTTCGTCGAGCAGGGAACAGGGAGTAGGGAACTGTAAAACCAAACTTGAAATTCCCGCTGCTGCCGTTCTATTCCCTATTCCCTGATCCCTATTCCGTCGTTCTACTTCCTCTCCGCCGCTCTCAGCTTTGCACTGCGTGCCCGCGGATTCCGTCTCATCTCGTCTTCGTCTGCCGTTGCCGGCTTCTTTGTTACAACTTCCCAGATACCTTGTTTTGCGCCTTCCCGAATGCTGTCTTTCGCAATGCGATCTTCCAATGAATGAAAGCTGATAACCACTAATCGTGCAGAGGGCTTAAGCAATATGGGTGCGGCCTCCAGCAACGACTTGATCTCATCCAGCTCGCGGTTCACATAGATACGAAGAGCTTGAAAGGTGCGCGTGGCCGGATGAATGTGTTTCATTGGCGGGACGGCTGAGGCTACAATCCGGGCCAACTGCCCCGTACTCGTAACCGGCCGCCCCCGCACAATGGCTCTGGCGACTGTCCGCGACCTCCTTTCCTCACCGTATTCGTAAATGAGATTGGCAAGCTCGCGCTCGTCCATCTCATTCACCACTTGTCCGGCGGTTGGCCCCTTGCGCGTATCCATTCGCATATCTACGGGCCCGTCCGCCTGAAAACTGAATCCTCTGCTCGCCTCGTCAAACTGCAGGCTGCTTACCCCAAAATCCGCCAGCAACCCATCCACTGATCTCGGCTCGACATGCTGCTCAATCGAGCTGAAGGCCTCCGGAACCAGCGTGAGCGCCGGAGCTTCGGCTCCCATCTCGGCGCAGGCTTTTTCAAGCTTCGCCTTGGCCAGCGCAAACGCCTCGGGATCCCGGTCGAATCCGATCAGCCGTCCCGCAGGTCCCAGCCGCCTTACGATTGCTTCGGCATGGCCCGCAAGTCCGAGCGTGCAGTCCACATACGTCCCTTCGGGGCGGATGCAGAGAAGATCGATCGCAACTTCTAAAAGAACCGGCACATGGCGCGCTCGAGGCTCGGTCATGCGCTCCCCCTGAGGGGTTTGTCTCAGCTCCGCCCGTTCAGAATCGCGGCCACATTGCGGCGATCGTCCGGGGTGAGCGAGTTGCTGGGCAGGTTGGCTTCGAACATCGCCTGGTTGTGCACCTCAAGGTGGTCGATCTTGCCCATCACCACCACCTCCGCATCCAGCTTGGCCGCGCTCCGCAGAATCTGTGGCAGCGTGACCCGCGTCTGGTTGTCCATCTCTACCTGCTGGCCGTAGTAGCCGGTCAGGCTGAGGTACTTTTCCACGGCGTCGTTCATCGTGCTGAACTCGGCCAGTTTCGCTTCCAGCTTTTCCCATACCGGCAGCGGCCAGATTTCAGCCTTCGTACCGTCCGTAGAAGTGATGTAGAACTGGGTCACGTGCTGTGCGTCAAGCAGCTGCTTGAAAGCTGCCGGAAGCTTAAGCCGTCCCTTTTCATCGACTTTGGCCGGATGGTTGCCGCGAAACATGGTGTTGCCTCTACTTGCCGCCCGCTTCTCGAGTAGCGGGTCGAACTATTTCTTCTAGGAGCCCTTCGGTTACCCAGACTGGTTCCTGTGCCGCTTCCCAGTCTTGAAAACCCGGTTCCGGGGTTAAACTTGAGATGAAACGCACTGAGTGACTCCCGAATACTCCACTCAGCTCCAAAAATTACCACCACACGGTGATAGTACCGCCGTTCTCTGCCCGCGCCAAGGGGAAAAACGGCCTAAAGCGAAGGAAAGAAAAGCCGTTTGTGGGAAATTCTCCTAATAGACAAATATTTAAAGACAACCACAATATCTAGTGTTTATGAATGAGGTTCAGGGGCTGGACATCCACGAAAGTTGCATGGTAGGCAAATAAAAAGCGAAAACAGGGCAGAATCAGGTAAAACCGCCAGAGATTCACCCTCACGTTCCTCTAAAAAACCAGGTACGGATTGAGATTGCTTTGGGAGTGCGGCAGCTCTCAGTACGCGGGCAGTGCCCTTGTTTGCAGCGTGATATGCTTCGCCACATGCGAATAAGAATGACGGTTGCTGCAGCGTGCCTGATGCTGGCTGCCTGCGCCTCTTTGGCGGGCGCGCGCGTTGTCCGTGTCGAAATCGCCACGAGGCAGGACGTTCTCGGCGGAAAGGTCTTCGGCAATGCTGGCGCCTACGAGCGCATCACCGGGCGCGTATATTTCTCGCTGCCGGTCGACAACCCGCACAACGCGCAGATCGTCGATCTCAGGAATGCCGGCAACCTCAAAGACGGCGCAGTTGAGTTCTCAGCCGACTTCATCGCTATCCGGCCTAAGGACGCAGGCAAGGCCAACGGGTCCATGATTCTTGACGTCCCGAACCGGGGAAACAGCCGCATCGTCGCACTCGTCGACGGTGGTGACTGGGATCTTGCACGCGATGCCGGCGACGGGTGGCTGCTGCGTAAAGGCTTCACCATCGTAAGCGTTGGCTGGCAGTGGGACGCTCCCAGTCCGGATGCGCTCAAGTTCTTCGCTCCGGTGGCCAAAGACCACGGGCAGACCATCACCGGCCTGCTCCGCGGCGACATCATGCCTTCGCATGTCATGCCTGAAATACCACTCGGCCATCTCATCACCGGCCATATAGGCGGAACCGAATATCCCGTCTCGGCGCCTGGCGATCCGCGCAATGTGCTCACCGTGCGCGCCTCGCGTGATGCGCAGCGCATAACCATTCCGCGCAGCGAGTGGCAGTTCGCGCACATGGTCAACGGCAAACTCGAAGCGAGCGACCGCTTTATTCATCTCAACGGCGGTTTTCTGCCCGGCAAAATCTACGAGTATGTCTACGTGGTTGCTGATCCGGTCGTTGCCGGCGGAGGCTTTGCTGCCATCCGCGACTACGCTTCGTACTCGAAGCACGATCCCAATGCCATCACACCCACCAAACGTGTATATGGTGAAGGCATCTCGCAGGACGGCCGCTTTCTGCGCGATTTTCTCTATGAAGGCTTCAATGCCGACGAAGAGGGCCGCATCGTGCTCGACGGTGTGCTGTCCCATGTAGCCGGCGCTGGCCGCGGCAGCTTCAACTACCGTTTTGCGCAACCCTCGCGCGATGCCGAGCCAACCTCATCCATTTATTTCCCCACCGACGTCTTTCCCTTCACGGATGAGCCCGAGCGCGATCCGCTCACCGGCGAAACAGGCAGCCTTCTCGACAACGCCAGAGCCGAAAATGTCCTGCCGAAGATATTCCTCTCGAATACCTCATTCGAGTACTGGGGCCGCGCGGCATCGCTCATCCACACCAGTGCCGACGGCAAACGCGACGCGCAGATCGGCAGCAATGTCCGCATCTATCACTTCACCGGTCTGCAACACTTTTCCGGCCCGTTCCCGCCTGCAAAGGGTACAGGAGACCTGCTCGGCCAGCAGCCGCAGTCCGCGCTGCCCATCAAATATTTCTGGCGCGCCATGATTACGAACATGGACGCATGGGTGCGCAGCGGCGTTGCGCCGCCGCCATCGAGCTATCCGAAGATCGCCGACGGAACGCTGGTGCCGCTCAAAGACTATGCATTCCCGCACATCCCGGGCGTGAACCTGCCGCATGAAGTGAATGGCGCCTATCGTCTCGACTTCGGCCCGAACTGGCGTACCGGTGTCCTGAGCATGCAACCACCGAAAGTAGGCGCGGCATTTCCAACTCTCGTGCCGCAGGTGGATGAGGATGGCAACGAGCGCGACGGCGTAAGGCTGCCGGAGATCACCGTTCCGCTTGCCACATATGCAGCCTGGAACCTGCGCGACCCTTCCATCGGCGCGCCCGATCAGCGCGTCGCCTTTGAAGCATCGTATATCCCATTTGCAAAGACGGCGGCAGACCGCGCAGCCAGCGGCGATCCGCGCAAGTCAATTGCAGAAAGATATGTAAGCCGCGAAGATTACCTCGCACGCTACACAAAGGCCGTCGACAATCTGGTGCAGCAGCACTGGATTCTCGATGAAGATCGCGCTGCACTGCTTGAGCGCGGCGCGGCAGAATGGGATGAAGCTACAAAGTAGTTGCGCGCCTCGGTGGCGTCATCTTTTTCTGAAATGAACTTTCTTGCGTGCGCGCTCGGTCACCAGTTTCAGCAGATACAGAAACACCAGCACATTGATGGTGAGCAGTCCAACCCGGGGCCAGGTAATGCGCTTGATAATCTCGAAGATCTCCCACGGCAGGAATGACGCCGTGATGATCAGCGTCAACACCTCGCCCCATACCTTTTCGAGATAGAGTCCGACGCCTTCGACAGTCGCCACGCCCGCGTAACAGAACGCTGCCAGCCCGATGCGCCGCAGCAGCGGATCGTTGATGAGCGAGGCCTTCGCCAGCAGGAAGTCAACAAACCGCCACTCCGGATTGAAGTGGAACCGGTCGGCCAGATTGTAGAGATCGTCGGCAACGTCCCTGTGCACCAGCCTCAACGCACCCACGCCGATAGCCACAAACAGCAGCGCCTGTGCAAACTTGAACAGCGCGATCAGCACGAGCCAGTGATTATGGCTGCGAAGTCTTGATTTGGCTCGCGAGAGGGATTTGGACATGACGAACGTGTAAAGGCTCTACCTTTAGGGTAAATGATGCCGGTGGGTAGCGATATGCGTAGAACGTGCAACCACATTCCCTGTCTGTGTCATCATTTTTTCAGCTTCAGCAGCGCATCGCGATCAATCACGTTGCCATCGAGAATCAGCGTGGAGATGTGCCGCACGTTCCAGATGTTTACTGTCGGATCGGCATCGAGCACAAGGATGTCCGCACGCCTTCCTGCACCGATCTGTCCCAGTTCTGTCCATCCCAGTTGCAATGAGTAGTTGCTGGTGGCTGCCGCCAGCGCCTCGCGCGGCGAAAGACCAAGCCGCACCAGCAGCTCCAGCTCCGTATGCAGCGAGATACCCGGCATAGTGCCCAGCGCATCGGCGCCTGACGCCGCCAGATAATGCGGAAACGCCGAGAAGATCGTCTGATTGATGCGCCACAGCCGCATGGCCGCCTGGTCGGCTTTTTTCTGCGCATCGGCTTCAAGCCAGCGCTGTCCCGCGCCAGGAATGTGCCGCGACCACCCCGGCAGCGGATACATCATCTCGCCCGTCGCAGGATCGGTCGGGTGATACATGCGGCTCGGATTGAGCAGCGCTGCAGCCGGTTCTTGCCACAGGTTGCGATGTTCCGGCAGCTCCACATAGTACAGGCTGAACGTTGGCATCAGTGCAGCGTGATGCGAGGCCAGGAACTTCGCGTAGTTGCGTAAGTGGAGATCGGTCGGTGGAATGCGCTGCGAGTAGTCATACGCAGTCGATGCCGAAGGTCCATCGGGGTCTTCAACCAGTGGCTGCTGCAGCTCATCGGGAATCACGCCCAGATCGTAGCGGTCCATGTGCAGCAGCACATCTACGCCAGCCTCTACAGCAACACGATACGGCGTGGATACGAACTCACCGTAGGTGACGAGATGCTGATCCCGCGCCCGCGTAATGATCCACTGCGCATTCGCTGCTGTAATCTCCGGCCCCAGAAGCAGAACCCGCGTGCCCAGCCGCGCTGTGTCGGCGATCTGCCGCGCCGTGTCGTCCGGCGTCAGCTCCATCGGATGCGTTCCTTCGCGCAGCTTCGCCGTCCAGTCCGGCTGATGCGCCAGCAGACTCCAGTTGTCGGTCACGCCTACCGAGTCAATCGAATAGATGTGCGGACTAGGATTTGCGCCAAAGTCAATAAAGCCGCGTTGCGCGTCGGCGCGCGCCACCACCGTGGTCACGCCCATGTACAGATTCGCATTGGCCTCGGCCTGCGAGTTCATGCCCGCAAAGCCATCCACAAGACCGGGGATAATAAATTTTCCTGCGCAGTCGATCACCCGTGCATTCTTGGGAATTGCCAGCTCTGCGGGCGTGCCCACATCCGTAATGTGTCCTTCGCGAATAATGACGATGGCATTCGCAATATCGTGCGCGGAGTCACCCCAGTTTGTGAGATCGACCACAGTTCCACCGGCAAGCACCAGTGGCGGAGGGCCCTGAGGGACTGTTACTTGTGCAGGGTTCTGCTGCGATGCGTAAAGAGACAGAGAGGCCGCGGCTAGCAGAGCAAGAAAGGCGGGATAACGAAATCTCATAGACAAGCCGGCCTGTTCTGGATTGTCGCACAGCCAGGCCGGAGATTTTGTTTCAACATTGCGCTCTGAGTGCCGATTGCACAGCTTAACTCGCAACCAGCGTAGGCCGGCGTCGCGGAGTCAGGAGTGGCAGCACCTGCGCCAGCGCGGCCTCAGCCGAGAGTCCATAGCGCACGCGAAGCTGATCCACCTTGCCGTGCTCGATGAACTGGTCAGGCCAGCCGATGCGAATTACCGGTACGTTGCAGCCCATCTCATCCAGCGCTTCCACAACTGCTGACCCATAGCCGCCCATCTTCGCGTGATCTTCAAACGTGACGAAAGCGGCTACGCGCGCGGCATAGCGCTGCAGCATCTCTTTGTCGATCGGCTTGATGAACCGCGCATTGATTACCGCGGCCGAGTAGCCATCGTGCTCGAGCAGCGCAGCCAGCTCGCGCCCCATTGGCAGCATGGGGCCAAGGCTGAAGATTGCCACATCCGCGCCGTCCTGAATCAGCTCCGCCTTGCCAATGGGCAGCACCTGCTGCTCTGTCTTGCGTGTTACGCCTGCCACCACGCCGCGCGGATAGCGGATCGCGCTTGGTCCCGGAATCTCCAGAGCCGTCTTCATCATGTCGGCCAGCTCGTCTTCATCGCGTGGTGACATCAGCACGATATCGGGAACCGACCTGAGATAGCCAATGTCGAAAAGCCCATGATGCGTTGGCCCATCGTCGCCCGAGAGTCCTGCGCGATCCATGCAGAACACCACCGGCAACTTCTGCAAGCAGACATCGTGCACAATTGGATCGAAGGCGCGCTGCAGGAACGTCGAGTAGATGGCGCACACCGGCCTGAATCCGCGAGTTGCCATGCCCGCAGCGAAGATCACCGCATGCTCCTCGGCAATGCCCACATCGAAGTAGCGCTTGGGATGATGCGGTCTGAAAAGATCCAGCCCTGTGCCGTTCGGCATTGCAGCCGTGATAGCTACAATGCGCTCATCTTTGTTCGCCAGTTCCGCAAGCGTGTTCGCGAACACTTCGGAATACGTCGGCAATCCCGTGGCAGCCGTCTTGCCTGTCTCCGGATCGTATGGTCCAAGCCCATGAAACTTCTTCTGCCCATCGAGCGCAGGTTGAAAGCCGCGGCCCTTCTGCGTCAGCACATGCAGCAGAACCGGGTGATCGGCAGCCTTGAGAAACTTGAATGTCTCCACCAGCAGCGGAATGTTGTGTCCATCAATAGGCCCGAAGTACTCAAGCCCGAACTCCTCAAACAGAATCGAAGGCCACAACATGCTCTTGGCCGCTTCTTCCGCGCGCTTCACCACCTTGATTGCCGTCTTGCCTGCGAAACGCTCAATCAGGCGCGACGCTTTCTCATGCAGGTGTTGATAGTGCTCGTTGGTTACGATGCGATGGAAGTACCGTGCCACCGCGCCAACATTGCGATCGATGGACCACTCGTTGTCGTTGAGCACAACGATCATCCGTTTGGTCTGCTCGGCAATGTTATTGAGCGCCTCAAAAGAGATTCCGTTGGTGAAGGCGGCATCGCCCGCCACCGCCACAACATTCTCATTGCTGCCTGCGAGGTCGCGCGCTACGGCCATGCCCAGTGCCGCAGAGAGTGCCGTACCCGCGTGCCCCGCACCATAGCAGTCGTGCTTGCTCTCGGTGCGCAGCATAAAGCCGTTCAGCCCGCCGGGCTGCCGGATGGTCGAAAATCGGTCCCAGCGGCCTGTGAGCAGCTTGTGCACATAAGCCTGATGGCTTACATCGAAGAGAATCTTGTCCTCAGGTGTGCTGAAGACGGCATGGAGTGCAATTGTGAGTTCTACCACGCCTAGATTGGGACCCAGATGTCCGCCGGTCTTTGACAGCGTTTGAATGAGACACTCGCGAATCTCCTCTGCCAGCGCGGCCATCTGTGCATAATTCAGGACCTTCACGTCAGCGGGGGAGTGGATCGATTCCAGCAGCGTTCCCATGTACTTCCTTCTCCCGGAAACTTACCCGGGCACGCAGGAAAAACTCTGCGTCGAAAAGCCTCCAAAATTCCATCAGGCGACGACCGCCGGCAGGAAATTTTCGAAGCTAAACCAGCTTCTAGTATACCTGCAAGCCAGTTTTCTGGCCCCGTGAGATTAGACGTCAGGCGGTAACGCAAGTTGCGGATAACTCAAGCTGTTTGCGCGTCGTTTCCGGTGATGTCGAGTGAATGGAACTCTCAATGCTGCTTGCTCTGCTCCACATCGCAAACTGGATGCTTGGTTGAACGCCCGCCCATTCTTCGTTGCGTCAACTGCGGTGCTCGGCAAAAATCTCTTCTCCGCTGTTTCCAGGGAGTGACCAGCAAGCAGAGCATTGCATCGCAGTTGTACGATGAGCGCAGAGAGTTGTTCACAGGAGCGAAGGAAATGCGCGCGTCGTCTTACTGTTGTGTTCTACTTGCGGGGTTCATTTTGAGTGGGTACATCGCGGCTCATGCGCAATTGCAGTTTCCATCGCCAGATAGCGCACCGCAGGCGCCCAATCCACTCACAGACACGACGGTGAAGCCCGGCAAGATGATCCTCTTCGACCTGGAAGCACGCTTCGCAAAGGATGTAGCCGCGCGCGGTGGCGCGGGCTTCGCGCAATGGTTTGCCCCTGACGGCATTCTGCTGGGCAATGGCGCCGCGCCAATCGTCGGCCAGGTGGCTATCGCTAAATCCACTACTTGGTTGCCGAAGGATTATCAGCTCACCTGGACGCCTGTCGATGCCGTCATGGGTCCCTCAGGCGATATTGGCTACACATGGAGCCATTACGAAGGTCATAGTAAAGACGCGCATGGAAATCCGGTTACAATCAGCGGCCGCTTCATCACCATCTGGCGTAAAGAACCTGACGGAAGCTGGAAGGTGGCTCTCGATGCCGGGGCTAACGAACCTGCTGAAGCCGGCGACTGCTGCAAGCTTCCATCGCCTGGTCATTGATTCTGTTGCACTTCGCGCCTGCCGCGACGAGAGCACTGCAAACCGTCGTGATACTTTCGAAGGCCGGTCCTCAACGCAGTCTGCTCGCCTGAAAAAGCTGTTTTTGGGCCGCAGGTGCCAAAAACACTTTCGTAAGGTAATAATCCATTGCTGTTACCTGGGTTGTAAGCATAAAACCTGTTTTTTGACCGATTTGTGCGAGAGGCAAATTGGCAAAGTTGGGGGATACTAACTCTGGGACCAAAAGCTGAGGTACCCAGGGTTGCCCTCAACCCATTGAGGGCCACGAACTCCAGGCGCGGTTGAGCAAGTTGTTCAACCGCGTGCCGGACCTCTCCGCAGTCTCCCACCCCTTCCCGCAATCGATCCAATTCGTCAAATCAACCTATGCATCCGCCGTCTGCTAGAGTTTCTTGCTATGGAAACTGCGACCGCCCGTTTCGCTGCCAAGATTCGTCTGTATCCATGCTTTTGCGCCCTGCTGCTGAGCGCGGCTCCGCTTACTTCTCATGCGCAGGCAGCTGCTGCGCCACAGGTGCCGGACTGGGCATTGCCCGGTTCGCCAACGCACACGCAGGTGCCACCGCCCGCAGGCTTTCATCGTGCGAGCACCACCGTGAATACGCCCATCGGCATCTTTGATGGCCAGTCCGACGTCGGGAGCGCTCTCGTTCCCGGCAGCGCAGGCTACAACCCGGCGACCGGCGAATACACCATCAACTCCGCCGGCTACAACATCTGGTACTCGCGCGATGAGTTCCGTTATCTCTGGAAGAAGATGAGCGGCGATGTCTCACTTGCCGCCGATGCATCGTTTCCGAATCCCAACGGCTACGGTGACCGTAAGGTCGTGCTTGTCATCCGCCAGAGCCTTGACGATGACGCCAGGGAAGCGATGCTCGGCGAGCACGGTGTGGGCATGATCCACCTGGCATTTCGCAACAACCCCTCCGAATTCATCAAAGACATGCAGTATCGCTTCGGCGGCCTGCTCAACGGTGTCCACGCCAAACGCATCGGCATCGAGAAACACGGCGACTCAATCGCTATCTTTGTCAGCCTGCAGGGAGAGCCCATGCACCAGCTCGGCCCGCCCATTACGCTCCACTTCGACGAGCCGTTTTACGTCGGCATCGGCTTTTGTTCGCATCTGCCGGCCACTGTAGATACCGCGGTAGTGTCGAATGTGCTGCTAGAAAACACTGCCGGCCAGGTGAAGTAGAAGCCTGATGCGTCTCAATTGCTCACGCGCCACGGCGACTCGGAGTTCCAATTCCGCAACTGTTCAATCGCCCAGGCAATGGACTTGTCCTTGTGACATGAGGTGCAGGGATTCGGAATGCCGGACTGCTGCGTTTCGAGCGGAGTGATGAATCGAAATGTGTGCGCAGCCACGTAGTTGTCTCTGATCGTCTGCTCGATGAGAGGCATGTGACAGGCAATGCACTGGCTGCCCGGGCTTCCGTCCGCATGATGTGTGTGTTCGCTGACCGTGCCTTTCAGGCCCGCCGGATTGGATTTGTCATGGCAGCCAAGGCACAGCGCATTGCCTTCTTCGATCAGATTTGAGCTGTGCCTGTTGCTGTGCACATCGTGGCAATCGAAGCAGCGCAATTGCCGGTGGTACATGAGGCTCTGCGCAAAGTCGTTGCCCTGCATCCGATTTTTGTGCGCGGTCAGATCGGCAAACTGATAGAAATTTGTTACTCCGGGTTTAAGCTCTTCCAGTTGCCAGAAATCGGCAAGCCGCAGCCCCGGCGCATATCCCACCGGCCAGTCATAGTATCTGCCGTCGATCGGATTCTTGAGCGGCCTGCCCTGGCTATGGCACTGCATGCAGACGTCGTTTCCGCTAACGTAATCCAGCTTTGCGGGATTCACGATGTTGCTTTTTGTTGGATGCGCTACATGATCGCTGCCGGGGCCGTGGCATTTTTCGCATCCTACGTTCCATTCGGTCACCTGTTTGGTTTCGATGTTATAGTTCACCGAGTGGCAGCCGTCGCAGGTTGGCCCCGTGGGCCGGTCGAAGTTATTTGCGCCATAGTAGGGAAACCACCAGTCGGTGCCGGCCTCCACATGGTAGGGCAGCCATTTTCGCTTTGCTATGTCCCACTGGGCAGGCAGCGGATAATAATCATCGCCGCGTTTGGTAAAGTAGCGCTGTTTATAGCGGCTCCCATACACAAACGCCACGTCGTTCAGCGTGAAAGTGCGCACCGGATCAGGGCTGCTGAAGTCGCCCAGCACCGCTTCCGGGTGCACTTTCGGATCGCGCACCACGTTGGCCATGCGAGTCTGTTCCCATTCGTTGTAAATCTTCGCATGGCACGTCTTGCAGCTGTCAGAGCCTACATAGTGTGCGAGTACGGAAACGGCATTAGCAGTGCTCCGGTTCCTCCCGGAAGTTTCTTGAGTTTGCGAATAGGCCATCAGCGCAGCCGGCAGCAGGAGAAGCGCTGAATACCTGAACTTATTCATTGGATATTGGCTCCTCTTTGCACTGTCCTCACAAATGTAGCGTATTTTTTAGCCGGTCAAAAGAGCTAAGTTATGCATTCTTCGTACGTTAACTTAAGTGGCTGTTTTGCAGCGGCATTGGGATCGGCCCATGTCTGCGACTGCTGAAAACAACAGTCACGGTGGTAACCTCCAACAGCGCCCGTGAGAATACACAGGAAAGGTACGGTAGGTTGATCCCGATATGAGATTTTCGTGGGATTCGAGCAGGATTCACGTATGCTGGCGAAGATATTGGCTCGGAGAACACGTTCATGGGATTTGCAGCACGGTCGCTTCTTTTGTTATCGGTGCTCTATAGTCTCATCTTCGTCGTGGGAGACATTGCGCTGCTGCATCGTCAGGCTCCCGTCTGGGCAGGTATTCTCTTTGTCGTCGTATCCATCGGCGTGCAATGTCTGTCTTCGCCCTGGATGCGGCTGCGCGCGCTCAATCGCGAAGTTCAGAACGTCGAATATCATGTGCCGCACGGTGCGCATGCACCCTCAACGAGCTTTGCAGTTGAATTTCTTTTCCGGGCTGCTCCGCTGGCCTGCGCATTTCTCATCTGCGTGTTGCTCTGGATCGATAAAGATCAGAGTCACTTTAATCTTGCATCTCAGCCTCGCATGATGCCCTGGCTTCTTGTGGCGCTCGGCATCACATGGGCTGCGCGCATCGGCTTCCGTTATCACGGCAGCTTTCAGCGCAGCCAGGTGAAGGATCTCATTGAGGACGTCAGCGTCTCGCAGATGCGCCCGCGTGCCGTCGAGATTGAAGGCGAAATCGTCAGCCGTGGCATGCCGGGAGCATTCTGGAATCCCGATCTGATGCTCAAAGACGAAACCGGATCGATGTTTCTTTACTATCGCCCGTCCATTCCGCTTGGTCGGCTCTTCTTCGCCTTCCATAGCGCCAACCGGTTCATCGGCGAAAGAGTGAGACTGCAGGGATGGTATCGCCATGGTCTTCAGCCTTACATCGAACTGTCATGCATCGAGGCTGTGGTTACCAGGCCCGCAGCCGGAGAAGGATCGCTGTCGGTCTTCCGCCAGGACTGCGAAAAGCTCAAAATCGACTACGAATTTCTCACGGAGCGTTCCTATTCGCGCTGGATTCAGCTTGCCGTCTCGGCCGCATGCGCTGCGGCAGGCATAATCTGCCTGCTCGGCGGCTACTGACCTTTAAGCCGTAGCCCTTCTGGTTGGTCCATGCATCATTTTCAAATCCGCAATTGCTTCCCTCCAGCCGCTGCCGCCCGTCACAATGGGAAGTGGACTATTTCTTGTGCGCATATCCATGAGGGCTGCGTTTGTCATGATTCTGTGCTGTGCCGCAGCGCTCTTGGCGTGCGCGCAAGACGTGCCGCCAGCGCCACAATCCCCTGAGAGCCAGGTCCCGCAAAGTCTTGACCGCACCCCGGCCACTCTCCATGGCATCGTGCGCAACGCAGTCACCGGCGAGGGTGTGCCGCGTGCGCTGGTGAGCATTGAAGGTGATGCAGAAACCGGAGCGCTCACCGACGGCGATGGCCGCTTCGAAATCGACGGCGTCCCCGTTGGTCCGCAGGCCGTGGATGTCTCGAAGCCCGGATTCTTCAGCCCCGCATTCGCCGGTAGTGCTGAAGCCCCCTCCGGCGTATCCGGCCCGCCGCACAACGTGCTTGTTGCGGCCAGCATGCCTGACGTGGTCTTCACACTCGCACCTGCATGCACCATCCGCGGCCGCGTCGATCTCTCCACTGGCGATCCCGCAGAAGGCATCGAGGTTGGGCTTGTGCGTCGAATCATCACGGATGGCCGCGCCGTGTGGCAGGCCAGCGGCTTTACCAAGACACGCAGTGATGGCACATATCGCTTCGGTGGTCTTGCTGCCGGACAGTACGTGCTCTATACCACACCTGCGCTCGACAGCGATCCCTATTCCACGCTGGTTGCAAGCGGCAAGGCCGCAGCCGCGCAGCGCTGGGGTTACGCAAGCATCTACTATCCCGACGCGCGCGATCCCTCGGGAGCAAGCATCATTCCTGTAACGAACGGAGCAGAAGTGCAGGCTAACTTCACGCTCACCCGCGAACCCTTCCAGACGGTTACAGTAGCATTGCCGCAATCAGGCGCTGTGCGCGCGCAGACAAATTACTCCGCGGAACTGGCAGATGGCTCCGGCCATCCGCTCCCCTATCCCACGCAATACGACTCCAACGCGCACGCCTTTCAGGCAGCGCTGCCCGACGGCACGTACTCGATCCTCGTTACCTCCACATCGCCGTTGCAGCGGCCGGAGCTGGAGTCGGGAGCGCACTCAATCTCGATGCCCTCAAGCAACTCGATGCAAGCCGGCGAGCTCGGCTTCACCGTCGCCGGCCAGCCCATCGCGAACCTGCGTGTTCCACTGGCGCCAGTTGCTCCGGGCCGCATACAAATCAATGTCATCCGCAGCGGTGCGGCGGCATTGACTGGCAACGAGCAGATCGCAGTGTTGTTGAGCCCGACTGGTGGCGTGACCGGAACCACCATCGTATGGATCGGCACTGGCGTTATGGGCCAATATGCCAACGGAACCACAGACGGTCCTCTGCAGGCGAACTATATGGACCCTGGCCAGTACTGGGCGCACACATTCGTTGCGGGCCGCGGTCTCTGCGAGTCGTCCTTTACCGCTGGCGGCGCAAGTCTTGGTCGCGAGCCGCTCACAATCGGCGTAACAGGGCAAACCGCGCCCATGGAACTGACCCTCCGCGACGACTGTGCCAGACTCGCGCTGAGCCTTCCGCAAGATCTGATGGAAACCGGCGCGGGCGAGGAAAAGTTTTATACCGTCTATGTTGTGCCCGACTTCGATTTCACCTGGGACATCACTCCCGTTATTCTGAGTCCCTCTTCCGGCGGATCGTTTACCGTTACGAACCTCACTCCCGGCAGCTATCACGTGTACATCTTCGAGGGCAATGCGAATCTCGAGTACCGCAACCCCGCCGCACTGGCCGTCCTGTCCAATCAAGGTCAGGCCGTTACGCTCTCACCCGGAGCCAGTGCCAATCTCGTGCTTGAGGCGCCTGCTCGATGACACATAACCTTCAGACTCGCTGGCCCCTGCACGAAAATCGATGCTCCTGGTCCTGCATTTGGAACCTGGGAAAGCACGCCACCATCCTCGCCGCGATCTTGTTTCTGGCCTCCTCAGCCGCAGCCCAGTCCGGTCCATACCGTGTCGCAGGCACAGTGGTGAACGCAGTTACCGGCGAGCCGGTCAGCGGCGCCATGGTAGCCCTGCTCACGCTTCAGGACAATGCCACCTTTGCCGCCACCGAGAGCGGCCCGGATGGCCATTTCGCTCTCGAACATCTGCCCGCGGCCAAGCTTCAGCTCACTGCCTCGCGGCATGGCTACAGCACGGGTTTCTACAGCCAGCACGACAACTTCAACTCCGCCATCGTCACGGGTGAAGGCCAGGACACCGGCAGGCTCGTCTTCAAACTTGCGCCTGAAGCAGTGCTCAACGGTGTCGTCACCGGCGACGGCGGCGACCCTGTTCAAGGTGCGACCGTTCTGCTCTTTCAAAAGCCGCACAGCCATGAGCCAGGCGCCAGGATCCAGATAGCCGGTACCGCCACTGCAGACGACACCGGCTACTACGAGTTTCCCGATCTCACCGCAGGCGAGTATCTGCTCGCTGTACGTGCTCGTCCCTGGTATGCCATGAGCCACTTCTCCAACAACCTCTACCGCCAGCCCGAGACCGAACAGCAGGCCGCGCTCGATGTGGCCTATCCGGTGACCTTCTTCGACTCCACCAGCGATGAGGGCTCAGCCACGCCCATCGTTCTGACAAGCGGCAGCCGTCAGCAGGCGAACATCAGTCTGCACGCAGTGCCGGCGCTGCACATCCAGGTGCAAACACCGCGTCGGGCCGACGGGTCAATCACCCAGCCAGAACTGCGCCAGACCATCTTCGGTCTCGATGCGCCCGGAGGCGATGCGGTCATGAGCCGCGGCCGCGACGGCAGCACAGAGTTTGGTGGCATCGCTCCAGGCCAGTATCAGCTTACCCAGGGCGATCCACCGCGCATCGTGGAACTCAATGCGACCGCCAGCCAGCAGGTGGACCCTGCTGCCGGTACGCCCTCCTTTGTCGTGAACGGCACTTTGCAGCCTGTTCCCGGCGCTGGACTCGATGGCGGCCCCGCTGTGCTCACTCTCGACTCCGCCGCCGGAGACACCGGTCCACCGCCACTACCCGCTTTCTCTAACCAGCGTTCTTTCGCCTTCAATGCCGTTCCCGCCGGTACATGGCGGCTTCACCTCGGCAACGGCCTCGACATCGTCTCCATCGCCGCCGACGGCCAGACCCACCCCGGCAACCTGTTCACCGTGCAGGACCACGCGCTTTCCATCGTCGTCACTGTCTCCGCGAACCGCACCGTGCGCATCGAAGGCGTGGTGCGCAAAAACAATAAGGGCTTTGCCGGAGCCATGGTCGTCCTGGTGCCCAGGGACCTGACCGCAATGGCCGAACTCGCCCGTCGCGATCAGTCGGACTCCGATGGCAGCTTTGCACTGCTCAACGCCGAGCCCGGCGACTACACCGTGGTCGCCATAGAGGACGGCTGGGACCTCGACTGGGGCAATCCGGCAGTGATTGCTCGCTTTCTTCCGGCGGGCCAGCCCGTCACAGTGAAAGACAGTTCCGACAGCCAGCCCGACAGGCGTATGACGCTCCCGGAGCCGGTCCCCGTCCAGCCTTCACACTGAGGCCGGTAGGGGCTTCGTGGAAGCGGGTGGTAGAGGATAGTCTATGGAAGTACAGAAATTTTGAGTTGCGAAGCCCGCCCCCGAGTCTAACCGGAAGATGCAGGGCAATGAGGAGAAGCTCGATTTGAAGAGGATGTTTCTGCGTTCGATTCTGGCCGCAATCCCGGCCGTTCTGTTGTCCCTGAGTGCCTCCGCGCAGGTCGTCATGCCCGATTCCGAAAAGGCATCTGCCAAGGCCGAGCCCGCATACAAGTACGAGGTTTACGCCGGCTTTGGTTACACCAGCATCAACCAGGTCACCCTGTCGCGTCACGGACTCGCCGGCGTCGATATCTCCGTTACTCGCGACTGGGGTCGCTACTTTGGTCTCTCGGGTATAGTGAACTACTACAAGCCCGAAGTGAGCTTCGGCAGTGGCAGTGCCGGCGCCGGCAGTAATTCCAATCCCGGCAATCCCTCCGTCTATGAAGTTCTCGTTGACCCCGAAATTCATGCCACACTCTACGGCAACCTCAGCGGATTCTTCCACGGCGGCATGGGCATTGCCCACACCGGTGGCGAGGGCATGAGCCCCGATACCTCTTTCGCCGGCGGTCTTGGCGGCGGCATGACCTACGACTTCACCCCGCGCCTGGGTATCCGCCTCTCAGGCGACAGAATCGGCGCATCGTTCCCCGTGAATAACACCCCCAAAGGCTACTCGACACACCGCACCTGGAACGCGAGCGGTACCATCGGCATCGTATATCGGTTCTAAGCCGGTTACACACGCACTTCAGGATAGGCGGAAGCCCGGGCTTCCGCCTTTTGCTTTGCGTGCATGGGCTGTAATTCGCCTCCAGCCTGACCCATAAGGTGCATCCCTTGCCCATGCAATCCGCAGTTATCATCGACTGAACGATTGTGCAAAGGCGGAGTCTGTCGGTGAAGAATCCACTGCGCGTGTTGGCGGCGGCTTGCATGGTGGCTGCGGGAGCCGCACTCGTAGCTGGCATCTACGCCATCAGCATCACAGACAAGAACGCCACTGAGCGCGATTTCATCCAGTACTGGGCTGCCGGCCGGCAGCTTGCGCATGGCCTCAATCCCTATGACGTTCCGGCCATCCTCCACATCGAGCAGTCCGTGGGCATGGACGGCAACTCGCCCAAGGTCTCGCTCAGCCCGCCCGTTGCACTTGAATTTGCCTTGCCGCTGGGCCATCTGGGCGCAAAGGCCGGACTCATCTCCTGGCTGCTCGTTGAGCTCGCCTGCGCCGGACTCGCCGCATGGGCTCTCTGGTTTCTGCATGGCCGCCCTGACAGCCGCTACCACCTGCTTGTCTTCGCTTTTCCGCCCGCGCTCGCCTGCCTCATGGCCGGCCAACTCGGACTCTTCTTTCTGCTCGGCATTGCCCTCTTTCTTCACCTGCACAACAAGCGCCCGTGGCTGGCCGGTGCGGCGCTTCTCTTCTGCGCGCTCAAGCCGCATCTCTTCCTGCCTTGCCTGCTCGTTCTGTTGTTATGGTCCGCGCACCGCCGCAACTTCCGCGTCGTCGCCGGCTTTCTCGCTGCACTGGCCGCCAGCAGCGCGCTCTCGCTCGCCATCGCCCCGCATGCATGGCAGCAATACTTCGCCATGCTGCACTCCGCGCGTCTGGCCGACATCTTCATCCCCACTGTCAGCGTGTCTCTCCGCTTCCTCATCGACCGCGACGCACGCTGGCTCGAATTCCTGCCCGAGGCCGCCGCCTGTGTATGGGCCGCGTGGTACTACTGGTCTCGACGTGATCGCTGGCGCTGGACCGAGCAGGGCCTTCTCTTGCTGCTGGTTTCCGCGCTCTGCGTTCCCTACGCCTGGTTTACCGACGAAGCGATCCTCTTCCCAGCCATCCTCGCCGCCATCTACCGCGCAGAAAAATCTACCCGCGCCTGGATTCTGCTTGGAGTCATCACCGCCACGAGCTTGATCGGCGTTCTCTGGGAGATTCCGCTGCCGTCAGCATTTTATGTATGGACCACCCCAGCATGGTTCGCGTGGTTTCTCTACGCAATGCGGAGCAATCAGTCAGCCAGCACTGCGATTTGAGTGAAGGGAACAGAGAACGATGTTCCCGGTAGCTCAAAGAGCGAACCTGGGGTTAGCTGGCCCTCGTGGTACCGGAAAAGCTCCTTTTTCGGTCCAATAAGCCAAATGGCGCCAATTCCCATGCGCTCGTAGTCGGCAAGCTTTTCTAGCATCCGCGTCATGGAGTCTTCCAGTGAGAGAATCTCGAAGACGGCAACCGGTGGGTGAGTAATAATCTGCTCTCGCGGAGCATTGCGGTTCAGAAGAGTTACGTCGGGAACACGAAAATTGTCAGGGCCGGTTTCACACGCAATTCGGCGTATACCTTGATCTGCCACTCAGCTTGTTTGCCGAGGAACCAACCCAGCAAAGCCTTTTGCCAACTGGCATGTTCCAATTCACCAATAGGCCGTTCCTCCAGCACGCCGCGCACGTACTCGCAGTCAGGATCGGTCGTGATCCGCAAATACTCTTCGACGGAGATGAAGGTTCCGGTCGCAGCCATTCTCTGGCCTCCGTGAATTGATTGTGCGCCGGAATCGAACGCAAACCTGCCTCAACCCTCTTCCGCCTCGCGCAGCTTGGCAATCACGCTGAAATCCTCAAGCGTCGTCACGTCGCCCTTGATCTCGCCGTGTGTAGCCAGCTCACGCAGCAGCCGCCGCATGATCTTTCCGCTGCGCGTCTTGGGCAGTGCCTCAGTAAAGCGGATATCGTCGGGCCGCGCCAGTGATCCAATCTCCTTGGCCACCCACTTCTTCAGCTCGTCCTTCAGCGCATCGCTCGGCTCGTTGCCTGACTCGAGCGTGACAAACGCCGCAATTGCCTGGCCTTTCAGATCGTCCGGACGGCCTACCACGGCAGCCTCAGCCACCTTGGGATGCGCCACAAGCGCCGACTCTACTTCCATCGTGCCCAGCCGGTGTCCGCTCACGTTGATTACATCGTCCACGCGGCCCATCAGCCAGAAGTAGCCATCCGCATCCTGCCGCGCGCCGTCGCCCGTGAAGTAGCAGCCCGGCACATCGCTCCAATATGTCTTCTGATAGCGCTCAGGATCGCCAAACACCGTGCGAGCCATCGAGGGCCATGGCCTGCGCACTACCAGCAGTCCTCCGTGTCCCGCAGGAACGGGACTGCCATCCCGCGTCACCACCTCCGGCTGGATGCCGAAGAAAGGCCGCGTCGCCGAGCCGGGCTTGGTCGGCACCGCGCCCGGAATCGGCGCAATCAGAATCGCGCCCGTCTCCGTTTGCCACCACGTATCCACAATCGGGCAGCGGTTGTGCCCGATCTTCTCCCGATACCACATCCACGCCTCGGGATTGATCGGCTCGCCCACCGTTCCCAGCAGCCGCAGCGAATCGAGCTTGTACTTGTCCACAAATTCGTCGCCCCACTTGATGAACGCGCGGATCGCCGTCGGCGCAGTGTAGAAGACCGTCACGCGATGATCGTCCACAATCTTCCAGAACCGCGAGAAATCCGGAAAATTCGGTGCGCCCTCATACATCAGCACCGTGGCCCCGTTCTGCAGCGGGCCGTAGACAACATACGAGTGCCCCGTCACCCAGCCGATATCCGCCGTGCACCAGTACACGTCATCGTCGCGCAGATCGAAGACATACTTCGTCGTCAGATATGTCTGCACAGCGTAGCCGCCCGTTGTATGCACCAGCCCCTTG
>DASZXD010000304.1:0-38119 GCA_035546015.1 Occallatibacter sp. | reverse complement strand
AAGCGCTCGTCAACAAACTTGCCGAGAATGGGAACTCTGCTGAGTGGATGGGTCATTTTTCGTTCTCCAACTGGAATATCTGGTCAGTGGGGCAGGCGAAGATGCGTGCGAAGGTGAGCGCCAGCTCCAGGCTGGGGACGTAGCGGTTGCGCTCGATGGAGTTGATGCTCTGCCGCGAAACGCCCGCGGCCTGCGCGAGCTGCTCCTGTGTCCAGCCCTGCGCGGCGCGAAGCTCTTTTACGTGATTGATGATTGCCGGAGCCATGTCAAGCTGACTTTCCATCTCAGAGTAGCCCGAAGCGCATTTGATGTCAAGTCGGCGGGGGATTATATGGATGATAAAACCGTATATAAATCAATTGGTTACAGACATAAAATGTGTCTTATTCACCACGAATTTTGAATTGACAATGAGCTAAGAATGCTTTCCATAGGTAAAAAAAGAATCGGATACAGTGCTAGAGCTTACTTACGCCAATGTTGAAATACTGAGAAAATAGCTTAAGGCTATTCGGGAATCTCCATTAGTTTCTGTTCCCGCGCAGTAGCTCCAGCCCACAGGCTTAACTCTTCCGCCGTCATTATGTATTCGCGCAGCAAGTCAATTTGCTTTCGTGTGAATCCGTTGCTCGTCATTTCGCCCTCAATCAAGCGGAGTTTTGCGGAGCATTTATCCAATTCTTGTGCAGCGTTAGTCATGGCAGGAAATGTACACCTAATAATGATGGCATTTATAAATCAATGGGCTACAGGCGATTATAGACCCCAAAAGCGTTCAGTTTTGACTCGAAATGACCAAAGACGGGCGAAAGAGTGCCGTAAAACTTTAGGGGTTTTTGGGGGGCTTTAGTGCGACACGACCACCACTGGACACGAGCGAAAAGATGCCGTGGAATCGTGCGGTAAAGTAGATTATTTCTTTTTGTGTCGAGGGTTTGGGGGCATCAAGCTAATTCCCAATTCAGACGCCTTAGAGTAGATTGCCGGTCTTGTTTTTCCAATCTGGTCCGCGATTAGACCTGTTGGAGTATCCTGCTTCGCTAGCTTCGCCAGCAGAGCTTCCTGTTCTTCGGTCCACGGTTTCCCAACGTTGCGTAGGTAGAATTTGGGCTTGGGCATGACGGGATTGTACCTCCGTGATTTAGGCGGGAATACCCGCTAATTTCTTTTCGTTTTCACAGAACTTTTCAATGGCTCGGAAGTAGTTCAATTCATTTGGATTAGCATCTCTCTTGATCCATATGAAAAGAGACCTAAAATGTAGGATAAGGCTTAGAATAGATGGGGATATATCGTTAAGAGTTCTGGCAAACGGCAATATGGATGTGTTGACTTGGGATTCGGCGCGGATATAGGCGAGGAATTTGTTAAAGAACACTCCGCCACCAGCATTGAGATAGCGTCCATAGCTGATGTTGTACGCTGCTCCGCTAAGGATTTCTCGCAATTCGATTCTGGTAGCCAATTCGCTTACGGTGTTCCGAATCCTAACGGCGTGTTCTAGCTCGAAATCCTGCTGTTCCTTGCCTTTGGCTTCGCGTTGAAGCAGGAAATTGGTAGCGCCTGCCGCTAGATTACAAGCGAAATCCAACCCCTCTTTTTGCCCGATCTGTCGAGCAGCGTAGAGGTAAAAACCCATGCCTATTCCTTGCTCGGAAGCAGAGGCTATTTTCAGAAGGTAATTTTTGCTCATGCCCTATATTGTCAGACACATCTGACACGCGCTGTCAACTATCGCAGACATGATTTGCCGCTGGTTTCGATCCTCATGGCGGCGTGGTAAAGTCTTCGGTACGTGAAAAGCCGGCCGCTCAGGACGGGTTTTGTTGCGGCGCTTGCTGTGTGCGCGATGGCAGATGTCTATGCGCGGACTGGCTTGCCGAGGTCGAGGGGCTGATGGGAGCCGATCCGGCGGTGCAGGCAGGTGTGATTCATGTCGAATATCATCATTGGTGGTGCAGTGATCACGTGCTGCCGTGGTGATCGCTGCAGGTGGATATCCGGTGCAAATCCGGCACTCCCAATCCTGCTAGAATCGACGTTTCCGGCACTCCCGCCGCAGTGATTCTCATCCGCAGAAGGCCTGTACATTGCCCAACGAATCCCGCTCAAAATCCGTGACCTACGCTGACGCCGGTGTCGATATTTCTGCCGGGGACCGTGCCAAGGAAAAGATCAAGTATTTGGCACAAAAGACCTTTAATCGCAATGTCTTAGGCGGCATTGGAGGATTCGGTGCGCTGTTCCGGCTCGACATGCAGCGGTGGAAGAACCCCATCCTGGTGAGTTCAGCGGACGGAGTGGGCACCAAGCTCAAGATCGCCTTCGAGCTGGGGATGCACCACACCGTCGGCGCGGACCTAGTAAACCACTGCGTGAACGACATTGCTGTGCAGGGCGCCACACCGCTGTTCTTTCTGGACTACCTGGCCAGCGGCAGGCTGGATGCCGGCGTGACTGAGGATGTGGTGACCGGACTTGCCGAGGCATGCAGAGCCAACGGCTGCGCACTCATTGGCGGCGAGACGGCACAGATGCCGGGCTTTTATGCCGACGGCGAGTACGACCTTGCCGGGTTCATTGTCGGCGCTGTTGACCGCGACAAGCTGGTTACCGGTGCAGAGATCACGGCAGGCGATGTGCTGATCGGGCTGCCTTCCACCGGGCTGCATACCAACGGCTACTCGCTGGCCCGCAAGCTGCTGTTTGAGGTGGGCGGCTACAAGCCAACGCAGTATGTGACGGCGATCAAGGAGAAGGCCGGCGCGGCGCTGATGAAGACTCACCGGAGCTATCTGCATGTGATCCAGAAGCTGGTAACTGCGGGGATGACCGCGGGTATGGCGCACATCACAGGTGGCGGCATTACGGAAAATCTGCCGCGGATTCTGCCCAAGAATGTGACGGCGCAGGTTGAACTGGGCTCATGGCCGGTGCTACCGATTTTTGAGCATCTGCGCGAACTGGGCCAGGTGAGCGAAGAAGAGATGATGCGCACCTTCAACATGGGCATCGGACTGATCGCCGTGATTCCGGCGGCCAAGTTTACGCGGGCCAAGAACCTGCTCGACCGCGCCGAAGAGAAGTTTTACGTGATTGGCCGCATAGTCAAGGGCGAGCGGCGGGTGCAGTACACATGAGCACCGGCAAGCCGGTGCGCCTGGGCATTCTGCTCTCCGGGCGCGGATCGAACTTTCTGGCGATCGCCGAATCGATTCGTGAGGGACGGCTGAAGGGCGTCGAGATCGCTGTGGTGATCTCGAATGTGGCTGATGCCGGCGGGATTGCGAAGGCACGCGAGCTGGAACTGTCTACGGCAGTTTATGTTTCAGCAGGGCGCAAGCGTGCCGAGCACGATGCAGACGTGGCGGCCTGTCTCAAAGCGTATAACGTCGACCTGGTCTGCCTGGCTGGATATATGCGGCTTCTCTCGCCGGGATTTGTCTCCGCATTTCACAATCGCATTCTGAATATTCATCCATCGTTGCTGCCCGCGTTTCCGGGGCTTGAAGCGCAGGAGCAGGCCTTCGTTTATGGCGTGAAGGTCGCCGGGTGCACCGTGCACTTTGTGGACGAGGAACTCGATCACGGCGCGATCGTTTTGCAGCGCGCCATTCCAGTGCTGGACACTGATGACTCTCATTCGCTCTCCATGCGTATTCTTGCCGAAGAGCACAAGGCGTACACCGAAGCCATCGCCATGGTGGTCAGCGGTGACTACGAGATTCGCGGGCGGCGCTATGTGAAGCGCGACGCGTGATGGTGTCAAGGAGCCGTGGGCTCTTTTTCTCTTCTCAAAACTGATTCCATTACTAGTTAGCGGCGCGCGTGCAATGCAGAATTTATGCCTTCGATTGCACACACTGAATGCAGAGCGGAGGAGTTGTGCGCATGCATTCTATTTCGAATATCTGGAACCATCTGAAGACAACGGTTGCGGCAAATGACGAAGGTGGCCATGCACCGTGTGGAGCAAACAAACTACGTGTGTGGCTGCTGATTGTTTTGCTGCTGCCACTGCCATGGATTGAGGGTTGTAACGGAACCGCCGTAGCCCAGGACATTGTGAACTGGACGCCGGCGCTACAGAGCGCTGTGGCAACCGTAGACTCGACTGCCGCGCTGCTGGCTCCCAACGATGCGCCGATTTTCCTGGCTGCGACGGCTGGCTTCAATGCAGCTTCGAATCTGCTGGTGAGTCAGGCCAAGGCATATCTCGCCAATCCTTCGGCAAGCACGCTGGCGCTGCTGCAGACGCAGGTGACCACATTTGCGCAGCAGGTGAATGCGGCGCTGCTCGATGCGGCGAAGATCGTGAATCCGGCGAGCCAGCAGCACGCGCTGGCGGCGATTCAGGCTGTGGCGGCAATTGTGAGTGCGATTCTTGCACTGGTGCAGTCGATATCAAGCAAGGCGGCTGTCGCGCGCATGGCAGCGGAGTCCAGCATCAAGCTCTCTGCGGTCGAGCCTTATCTGAATCGCGCAGGAGCAGCGCAGATGGTTGCTGCGCACTATGGCGAGCCTGCCGCACTGGCGCAATTGCAGGTTCAGCGTGCGGAACAGAATGCAATCCGTGCAGGATTTTAATTGGTAAAACGTAGCGGGCCGCTCCGATTCAGAGCGGCCCGCACAACTGAGAGGGCTGCGATTTTATGTGTTCGCCTCGCGCGCCTCGCCCAGGATCAGCTTGAGCGTCATCTGACTGCGGCCGCGCAGAATAGTTACGCTGATGACGTCGCCGGCCTGATGACGGTCCATAATGGCGCTGATGTCCTGCGGATCAGCCACCTGCTGGCCGTCAATGGCCACAATCAAATCGCCACCCAGCATAATGGGCGTGTTGCCCACGTAGGCCTGCTGGTTGCCGCCATGCAGACCGGCGCGATCTGCAGCGCCGCCGGGGATGACCCGCTGGATGAGGACGCCGTAGTCGGCGGCAAGGCCCATCTGGGCCGCCAGATCGGGACCGATGGCGTAAGACACAATGCCCAGCGATGGCCGGCGCACCTGGCCGTAGCGCGTGAGATCGGCCAGCACGGCTTTCGCTGTATTGATGGGAATGGCAAAGCCGATACCCGAACTCTGATCCGCACCATTCGAGGCAATCATGGTATTGATGCCGATGACTTCGCCGTGGGAGTTGAGCAGCGGTCCGCCGGAGTTGCCGGGATTGATGGCCGCGTCAGTTTGAATCGCATCTTCAATGGGCGCGCCGTCTTCATTTCGAATGGACCGGATCGAGCTGATGATGCCACGCGTCATGGTGCCGCTCAGTCCGAAGGGGTTGCCGATGGCATAAACCTTCTGGCCTACCTGCAGGCCAGACGAATCGGCCAGCGTCACGGGCTGGAGATCGGGTGCGTCAATCTGCAGCAGTGCAAGATCGTGGCTCTTATCCACGCCAACGACCCGCGCAGAATAGCGCCGCTTGTTTGAAAGCTGCACCTCGATGCCGTGGTTTGCTCCCTGCACCACATGGAAGTTGGTGAGGATGTGGCCGGACTTGTCGAGGACGAAGCCCGATCCCTGGCCCTGCTGCGGCACTGTTCCATAGAAGAAATTGAAGACCAGCGTGGTGGAGGTGATGTTCACCACCGAGGGAAGCACGCGTTTGTAAACGGAGATGTTGTTCTCTTCTTCGGGATCGTAGCTGGGCGCGGCCTCAGCTTCTGTCAGCTCCAGCGGAGAACCGGTTTTTGCTGCTCCCTTGAAAAACGAAAAGTGTCCCAGAGAATCCCCATCCACGCTGGGGGAATAGTGGGAGGTGACGTACCAGAATCCTCCCACCAGCAAAACAATCAATATGAGCCTTCGCAGTTTCATGGTTCCTGAACCTGAACTACCTTCCTTGATACTGATACGACTGCAGCGGAGCACGATTCCGCTCAGAACCGCGTCCCATCCTCTTATTTTAATGACAAGTTCTTTCGCAGGTTGTTGCTCTCTGCCTGCAACTGCCGCCATACCGCCTCAACCTGTGCGCGGAGCGCGGCTGTATCGCCCGAGTTGTCAAGCACATAATCGGCCTCGGCCGCCTTTTCCGCGTCGGGAATCTGGAAGGCAAGCCGGCTACGCGCGTCGGCTGCGGCAGCTTCCCACCCCGGCGATGAAGACCTGTCGCCGGGGACCCCGGTGTCCTCTCCGGGCCCAGGTGGGCTCACGCGGGCAGCATAGCGGGCGATCTTGAGCTCGTCCGGCGCAGTAACCACGAGGATGCGGTCCAGCCGCTTCCGCAACGCGGCAACGGCGGTTTCCGTTTCCCCTCGCGTGCGCGCATCGCGGACCACCTCGAAGATCAGCGCCGACTCGACGACGGCAACGGCCGCCGGATCGCGCGCAAAGACCTCCTGCATCCAGCGTGACTGGGCCTCGATCGTAGCCGGATGGATAATTGCGTTGAGTTCCTGCACGCGCGCGTCGCCAAAAGCGATCTGTGCCAGTCGCGCTCGATTCAGCCGTCCATCGGAGGTCAGCACCTCAGAGCCGAAGTGCTTGACGATGCGGTCAAAGACCTGCTGCCCGGGCTCCATTAGCGCACGGCCCAGCGCGTCGGCTTCGATGACCTGAGCGCCAAGTTCGCGCAAGTAGCCTGCAACAGTGCTCTTGCCGCTGCCAAGTCCGCCGGTGAGTCCTACGCGGAGCATCTAATCCTCCGTTCCACTTTCAGATGCCAGTCCGCTGTTATCGCCGGTACCCTTATTCCCATTGCTAGACGGTCGCAAAAGCATGACGATGGCAGGGACCGCGATTCCTACTGGCCATGATTCAAGGCTATAGAAGTGGGGTGAAGTTAAGATTGAATGGAGCGCCACTGCGCGGCCGACCCGATGCAGAATCAATGCCACCAACAGTGGTGATGCCAAAAGCAGGATGACGGCAAAGATCAGCAAAACTCTGACGCCATGTCTGTACCCCATGGACAGCAGCATGGCTACCATCATTCCACCCACAATTCCATGAGCTATTCGGAAGAGGATGGCCGAATGTGGGAGCCAAGCAAAGAGAGAGTAAGTTGCATGCAGACCAAATGCCGCATAGGCAAGTCCGAGAATACCCCCTAGCAGCACTCGCACATCGCGTGCGCCTTCCACGGGTTTTAAATAAGTGCTAATGCAATACAAGCTAAATGGAACAAGCAACCAGAGCCAGATGGTATGCAGCATACTCAACTCTCCCAATCAGGCTGCGCATGAGCCCCTGCTTCCTGTATGGATTACAAACCTCGCCGCATTTTGGCCGCGCGCACGGTGTTAGCCATCAGCATGGCAATCGTCAGAGGACCCACGCCGCCGGGGACGGGCGTGTACGCGCCTGCGATCTCGAATGCCTTCGGATGGACATCGCCCACAATCGTCGAGCCGCGCTTGGCGAAAGTGGCTCCGCGCTTCACATCGCCGGGAAAGAAGCGCTCGAGATCTTCAAGCGTTGTGATGCGATTGATACCGACATCGATGATTGTCGCGCCGGGTTTGACCATCTCCGGTGTGATAAAGCCGGGCCTGCCGATGGCGGCCACCAGAATGTCTGCCTGGCGCGTAACCTCTGGAAGGTTGCGGGTCTTGGAGTGGCAGATGGTCACAGTAGCATTCTCGTGAAGCAGCAGCATGGCGGCGGGCTTGCCCACAATATCGCTGCGGCCCACGACGACTGCGTTCTGTCCGGAAATGGGAATACCGCTGCGCTTGAGAATTTCAACGACACCTGCGGGTGTGCATGGCACCAGCGCAGGCCTGCCTGCCTGCAGACGGCCTGCATTGACAGGGTGAAAACCGTCAACATCCTTGGCCGGATCGACGGCGTCAAGCAGTGCCTTGGCGTCTACCTGTTTGGGCAACGGCAGCTGGATGAGGATGCCGTCGATGTCGTCGCGGCTGTTGAGTGCGTTGACCAGGTCGAGCATCTCCTCGGTGGTAACGGTGTCGGGCGGCTCGATCAGGTCGCTGTAGAGGCCAAGCGCGGCACAGGTCTGCACCTTGCTGCGCACATAAATCTCTGAGGCCGGCACATGGCCCACCAGCACCGCGGCCAGGCCCGGCCGGATGCCCTGACCGGCCAGCTGCTTAACCTCGTCTGCTACTTCCTGCTTGATCGCCGCGGCAATCGCCACACCATCGAGAATCTTTGGCATTCCACTCTCCAGAATTATCGTATCGCCTTAAGCTGCCGGGCTCGGGTTGTTCCTGATCTCTTGTTCCAGCATCCGCCGGCGTTGGCCGTTGGCAAAGCTGCAGATGGATCGTGCCAATTTACCCCTAGAGAAATGCACATGGACTGCCGAAAATATAGCTTGCCGTGACGCCTCAGAAATTCATCATCGGACCGCTCGACAAATTTGGCACTTCGAGGCCTGAGGCCTCGCGAGCGGAAAAGGCCGGCGGTGAGCTGGCCAAACTCCCGTGGGCTCATCTGCGTCTTCCGCCCTTTCCGCAGGTAGCGGTACGGGTGATGCAACTGGCAAGCAACGACAATGTACAACTGCCTCAGCTCAGCGAGCTCATCGCGTCTGACCCGGCGTTTGCCAGCGAAGTGCTGACCGTCGCCAACTCGATGCTTTATTCGCTGCGTTATCCCGCCAACAGCATCCAGCAGGCGATTGCGGTGCTAGGCGCCAACACGCTGCAGGGCGTGTGCATCACGGTCGGGGTGCGCGCTTATCTTGGAAAGGCGATGAGCCTGCCAGCAATGCGCAGGCTCTGGCACCACAATCTGGCCAGCGCCATCATCGCGCAGCGGCTGGCCGCCGGCGGCGCGATCGACAAGGACCTGGCTTATACCTGCGGCATTCTCCACGACATCGGGCGTATTGCGTTCGCGGTAATCCAGCCCCGGGATTATGCGGCTCTTCTCGAAACGCATCAGGGCTCTCCCGCAAGCATTCTCGGGCGGGAGAGCGAACTGTTTGGCTGGGATCACTGCGAGGCCGGCCAGCAGATGTTGGCAGACTGGAAGCTGCCCGCCGCCTTCGATGCGGCAGTTTTCGATCACCATGCGCCGCGTCGGCCGGATGGCGCATGGGAAGTAGCCGAGCTGGTAAAGATGAGCTGCAGGATGGCCGATGCAGCCGGTTTCGCGGCCTTCGCAGGCTGTGAAGCGAAGGCGTATCCAGAGCTTCTGGACGAACTGCCGCAACGAGAACGCAGTCTGTTCTATCCGGAGCTGGAACGGCTCGCCGTCGAGGTTGCAGCGGGTATCCACGCGGTCGAGTCGATTTAGCGGATTAGAAGCTTGAACAACCTCGCATAGAAGAGTGACTCATTTCTGACACAGTTATGCCTTCAGCGGCCGCGACAACAGCGGAGTCACCTTCACGTGCTTCTGGCCATTGGGAAAGATCTCGGTAACCTGCATAGGCCGCATTACCATATGTTTCTTTTCGGTAAAGCCACCGGTGCCATCGTTTTTCGGAACGAAGCTTGTGTAGATGATCGTGACGTTTTCCTGCAGGTAGAACGTCCACAGACCGCCTTCCCGCCTTCCGAACACGCAGCCGTGCGGGTCCACGTCTTCAATCCGGAATCCGTTCGGATTTTGTTTTAACCACGCTTCGAAGATGCGTGAGTTCGCCGTCCCGAGCATCTTGTTCTTGCGGTCTGTCACATACATCGTCTTGTTGACTTCACCCATGATCTTGCCGGTCGAGGTCTCGGTGCGTGTCTTCATCATCTTGCGCCAGAACTCCGCACCGTGTTTTGGATCGCTGCCAGGCTTTACCGTCTTGCCTCCGGCGTGAAAGATCGTCGGGTTTTGAGGCGTCCCCTTGATGAAGACGGAGCATCCATTGATCGCTGCGGTAAAGAAGTACCGCGTTCCACCGCCGTTATGAGGCATGGGGGGAATCGTCAGGCTGATGATCTTATTGTCGTACCAGGGCAAATAATGCGCCTGCACTGCGGTTGGGTCCGGGTTATAGGAGCCGGTTACGACAATATGGCCTTTCTGGGCCGAATTGACCGTATCGTGAGGAACCTTGGTGAAGTTGAGGTATCCCACCAGATCGTTATTCTGACCCATCTGGTTGTAGTAGTAACTGTCTTTGTCGACCTGCTTCACCTTGCCCTTCAGGTTTAATTCGCCAATCTGCGTTCCGTGCGAGCCAATATGGTTTACCGGAGTTACGGTGTACTTCCTCATGAACTCCAGCGGGTTGGCTTTGAAAAGGTCGTTATAATTCTTGGGCATAGGCTGCCCTTTCCTGTTGAACAGATTAGCCACCGAACTCTCTCGATCACGCGCTATCGGCGGCAGAATCATTTTAGCGTCGCATACCTGTATGCGGCGGGTCTGCAAATCAGCCATGAAAATTTCCCTACGTTGAGTCCAGGCACGGCAGGCCAGTGTCCGCTCATTTTCTACTTTCTTTTGATTGCCAATAACTCGGCGATATTTTCAAATCTTTGATCATTTCCCTGTATTTTTCGTGAAATTTGCGCGTTTTCCCACAGAATTCTCTGATGCGGGGAGTAGAATCTCGGTGATATGTCCGAGTCAATCAACCGCCGTTCAGAACAGATCGTCAAATTTCTCTTAAGCAAAGGATCCGCCACAATTGAGGAACTGCTGGCTGTCGCCGGCTCTTCTGCCCCCAGCATCCGGCGTGACCTGGCCCGGCTTGAAAATCGCGGCCTTATCCGGCGTACGCACGGCGGTGCGGAACTGGCTGAGCCGCTGCTCTACGAACCCTTTCGATACGACAGCTCATTCCTGGCCCGTGAACAACGACATGCCGCAGAGAAGCGGCGCATCGGATTGGCCGCCGCGGAGATGATTCAGGAAGGTGAGACGGTGGGGCTTTCGGCAGGAACCACCACGACGCACATCGGGCGCAGCCTGCGCCATCGCGAAAAGATTCAGGTGGTGACGAACGCGATCAACATCGGCATGGAGCTCTGCAACCGTACCTCGATCCGCACGTATCTTACAGGAGGCGTGGTGCTGTGGGCGTGGTCGTTTGCTCTCTCGGGCAACGCAGCGCTGAGCTTTCTAGACAACGTATATATGGATAAAGTCTTTCTGAGCGTGACCGGGCTGGATGCCGAGCGCGGGGCTACATCGCTCGAGGCCGACGAGGCGCTGGTCTATCGCAAGATGCTCAAGCAGACCAAAGAGGTGATTGTGGTTGCCGACTCAAGCAAACTGGGCAAGGTGAGCCCCGCGATCATCTGTCCGACAAACGAGATTCAGGTGCTGATTACGGATACCGGCGCTTCTGCAGATGCTATTGCTCCCTTTGAGCGTCAGGGAACTCGCGTGGTGCGCGTCTAAACAGTCGCAGCCGTTCTCTCTTCAAATTCGCGGCGCAACAGGCGGATAGCTTCGCGTACGTCGGCTTCGAGCAGTGCCTGCGCGGCCTGCGGAGTGCGGTGCCCGTTCTTGCGGGTCAGAGAGCCATGCAGAGAAAAATTTCCCGAGCGGCGCACCACCTGCGTGAGAGTAGCCAGGCGCAGCCCACCGCCCGCGAGGATATGAATGCGATCGCCAGCCATCCGCAGCAGGCTCCCGATGCAGTCTGCGCCGCGCAGCACCTCGTCCGCGCCGCCCGAGGTGAGCAGGCTGTCTGCGCCGGTTTCTATCACACTCTCCAGCGCTTCGCAGAGGTCGGGTGTTTCATCGAAGGCGCGATGAAAGGTCGCCTTCATGGGGCGTGCATGTTCGATGAGCATCCGCGTGCGCTGAACATCCACCCGTCTGTCGGGAAATAGCACCCCAGTGGCGACTCCAGCGGCGCCGGCTATCCTGGCTTCCTCAATCTGGTGCAGCATGAGGTCGAACTCATCGGTCGAGAAGACAAAATCTCCGCTTCGCGGGCGAATCAGCACGAAAACCGGGAGCGTAACGGCAGAGATGGTAGCGGCTGTAAGAGCTGGATTAGGGGTAACGCCGCCAGAGGCAAGGTCGGAGCAGAGTTCGATACGGTCTGCGCCGCCTGCCTGCGCGGCCATGGCTGCTTCCACTGATTCAGCACAGAGCTCAAAGAACAGAGTCGTCATGGATAGTCTCAATACAGCGAAGGCTGGAAGCCGGGTGAATTCTGAGTTCAATTGAGCGAATCAGGGCGATATGAACCTCGAAAGATATACGACCGAGCCACATGAGGCCTGGGGTGCAACGTCAAAGCTCTCGACTGAGGGGCATCATACCATTCAAAGGAAAATATGAGCAAATTTCTGATCGAAAATATAAATAATGATCAAAATTAAAATCTGAAACCTTTTCAAGATACTGGCACTCCGAGCATAAAGCATCAGACAAACGTTTGAATGCAGGCCACTTATGAGGGCCCGCAATGTGAGAGAGTGCGTAAGTTCGGATTTAAAGATCATAGTAATGATTATTTATGCTAGAAAAATTCATTTTTCCTCTTGTTATTTCACAAAGACCTGAGGTAGTATCTGTCGCATCGTAGATTGTTCATTTGGGCATTATTTGATCACGTGATGGGCGCTGCTCTGCGAGGAAGCTGGAAACGAAGAGATAAGAGTAAGCGAAACCATCTCCGATCCAGATGCAGCCATGTCAGCTTCAGAAGATTTATAACGCTCTCTTCAATTCTCAGAACCACTTTTCGGAAAGCGGAAGCCATTAACCCGAACACACACTTAAGGAGGTTCCAGTGAAACTTATGAACCGAACCACACACATTGCGGTTGGCGTTGCCTGTCTGTTGCTTTTGCTGGCGGGCCTTTCGCCGAAGATGTGGGCACAGCAGGCGTCGGGTTCAATTACCGGTCTGGTGACCGACGAGTCCGGCGCCGCAATTCCCAATGCGACCGTAACCGTACGCGATGTGGAGCGCAACACTACGTGGGTGTCCACCACAACGGGCGCTGGCCTGTACGAATTTCCTACGATCCCGGTGGGCAAGATCGAAGTGATCGTCGAAGCTGCGGGCTTTGCAAAGGAAGTGCGTAGTCCGTTCACGCTAGTTCTGAACCAGGTGGCCAGGGTGGACTTCCATCTGAAGCTGGGTGCAGTGAACACGACGGTGACGGTGAGCGATGCGCCGCCGTTGCTGCAGACCGGCTCAACGGAGTTGGGTACGTTGATCGACTCGACTGCGGCAACGAGCCTGCCGCTGGCCACGCGCGACATTAACCAGCTCACGTTGCTCGCTCCGGGCGTGCTGAGCTCAAACATCTTCGCATTCCAGTCGCCGCAGACGACGTTTGGCACTGGCCGGCCTTATGTGAATGGCGCGCGCGAGCAGGACAACAACTTCATCCTCGACGGCATGGATATCAACCAGCCCGACAACAACGAGGTTTCGTATACACCGTCGCCGGATGCGGTGCAGGAGTTCAACATTATTGTGAGCAACGCGTCGGCCGACTTTGGCAACTACGCCGGCGGCGTAATCGTGGAGTCAATCAAGTCGGGCACTAACTCGTTCCATGGCGGCGCGTATGAATTCGTCCGCAATACGTCGCTGAACGCGAATACGTGGCAGGACAAGGCCAATGCGTTTATCACCGGCTTTGGCAATGCGACTACGCTGCCGCGTCCGGTTGTGCAGTGGAATGAGTTTGGCGGCCAGGTTGGCGGGCCCATCATTAGCAACAAGTTGTTCTTCTTTGCTGACGAAGAGACTTCGCTTTACAACCAGCCCAGGACTGCCAACTCCAATACCCTTGTGCCCAACTCGAGCTTCTACACCGCGACTACGGGTAAAGCCGGCGGCCAGGTTTATGACCTCGGCTGGTTCTGTACCTCGAGCGGCGGCTCGTTTAACTCAAGCGGCCAATGCGTAGGCGGCGGCCAGCTTTACATGCCTTCAGCAGGAACGGCAGTTGCGAGCCGGCCAATCATACCCTATAACCAGGTTCCGGTCTCTGCAGTGAGCCCGGTGTCCAAGGCGCTTGTGGCTCTGCCTGCATTCCAGAACGAAGTGACCACGCTGAACTATTTCCAGAGCGGCTACACGCACAACTACCAGGGCGACCTCAAGATCGACTGGCAACCTTCGGACAAGGATCATGTGATGGGCCGCTACACGCAGATGTACACCCATCTGATCCAGTCGAACGGAACGAATCTGTTGCAACCGAACCTTGAGCGCCAGTATCCGCTGAAAAATATCGTGGTGGACTATGTGCGCACACTCACACCGACGCTGGTTAACGACCTCCGCCTGGGTACGCAGATCTTTCCTGCCAACGATCAGATATACACCTCGCCGGTTTCAGGCAATATCAATACGCAGATTGGTCTGCCTGGCGTACCCGTCAACGTTCTGCCAGCCATCAATATGGGCTATGGACCGAGCGGCGGTGTAGGCAACAGCGACGGACCGGAGATCTTCCACGACACCACGAAGCAGGTTGAGGACGCCATAACCTGGACGCATGGCCGCCAGACGATTAAGGGCGGCTTCCAGTTCCTGCATTATGCGATGAACGATACGTACGCAGGCAACAACGGCGAGGCAGGAACGTGGAACTTCAGTGGTCAATACACGGGCAACGGAACGGCCAATGGCATGGGATATGCCGACTTCCTGCTCGGCCTGCCGCAGGCGGTAGGCGTAGGCGAACCCATTCACTTCCACCTGGTCAATAGCCTCTTTGGCGGCTTTGTGCAGGACGACTACAGGTTCACTCCAAACCTGACGCTGAACATTGGTGTTCGCTACGAGGTGAATACGCCGCGCGGCGACCGCAACAAGAACAATAACGTGAACTTCGATCTGGTGACCGGAACACCGGAGATCGGGACCAACTACAACACCTATTACGGCATCGGCGACATTCAACCGCGCTTTGGTTTTGCATGGCAGCCGGGCTTTGCACCAAACACGGTGATTCGCGGAGCCTATGACATCTCGAGCTACATGGAAGGCAATGGCATCAGCAATATGGCCGTGATCAACCCGCCGAACTCAATCCTGATCAACCAGTCGAATACGGCGGGCAGCGACCTGATCTTTCCGCAATACACGCTGACGGATGGGTATGCGCCGTATCAGAATGCCTGTACAGCGGCTGAACTCATTGCCGCAGGCACGAGCGGCACCGCATCACCATGCCTGACGGGAGCAGTGACACACGCAACCGACAAGAATCTGCGGCCGGCCATGAACCAGCAATGGAACCTGACCGTGCAACACCAGTTCCACAACAATCTCACTGCTTCAATCGGCTACGTGGGTAACAAGGACGATCACATGTCGGATATCTTCTGGTACAACCAGAAGGTTTTGACTAATGCCACGCAGCAGGTGGTGAATGCGCAGGGCAATACGGTGACAGTTCCCGCTGCCGTGCCCGGTCCCTACATGCAGAACCTTGTGAAGGCCGGCGTGGGACAGGCGCGCTACAACGCTTCAAACGCGATTTCGAGATTTGAAGCGCTTGAGGCAACTGTGTCGCAGAAGAACTATCACGGTCTCGATATGCAGTTCAACTACACGTGGTCGAAGTGTCTGAGCAACTCGCTCGGCTACTTCGGCTCCTACGGCGATGAGGAAGGTGCCGGCGAGCAACAGAACGAGGCCGGTGGAAACTTCTTCCAGAATGAGTACGATCCAAAAGGTGACTACGGCAAGTGCACGATCGATGCTGCATCGGCCTTCAACGGATATGCGATCTACAACCTGCCATTTGGTCGCGGTAAGACGTTTGCCAATGGCGCATCCCGAAGCCTCGATGAACTGGTTGGCGGATGGAGCGTCGCTGTCGATACAACCTTCCGTTCGGGTTTTGCGGTGACTCCGTATGCTGGTGAATGGATGGGCTCGTTCAATCCGGCTGCTGCATCGAATCTCACTGCTCCTTCGTACGTGCCGCGCGCCGACTGTACTGGCGGCTCCAGCTTTGGTCAGAGCATACAAACAGTGCAGATCGGCTCAAGCATTGGTGTGGTCAATCTCAACCCCGCGGCAGTGCAGGATCAGGCCGATGGTCAGTTCGGCAACTGTCAGGTGGGATCGCTGCGCGGGCCAAGCCTCAAGACGGCAGACCTTAACCTCAACAAGACGTTTCCACTTATGGAGAGCGTGAACATGACGTTCATGGCGCAGTTCATGAACGTAACCAACACGCCGATCTTCAGCATTCCGAATACCTGGGACGATAACTACAGCTCGTGCGAATACTGCACTGGCGTTCGTACTCTTGGTCCGAATGGCGGCGGCTATGGCACGGTTGGCGTCTACGGCCTGATGGACGGTTCAAACCCAGGTCGTCAGATCGAGTTTGGCCTGAAGGTTAATTTCTAGCCGCAACGGAGGCCAGGTTCCACCTCCGTAAAAACACGATTTCTGTGAAGCTCGAAGACGGCGCCTTCGAGCTTCATTTTTTTGTGCCGCAATCATCAAGCGTAATGAGCGCTACAGTGCCGTCCCGGCCGGGTAGTCTGTACAGCCGCTCCCGCTGTGTGCAACACTGGGAAACATCCTGAGGTCTTCCCCCATGGCCAGAAGGTACGAAAGCGCAACTCATTCCCTGAGGCGGCAGGGCGGCGCAAAGCTGCAATGGTTTTGTGTTCTTTTGCTGGCGGCTTCCTGTTGTGGCTGTGGCAGCAGCATCACTCTGAATAACAGCGCGCCGGATTTCTCGTTTTCAGCAAGCGTAACAAGCCTGAACCTGACCGCTGGAGGCAGCGCGCAACCTGTAACTTTCACCGTGACCTCTCTGAACGGTTTTTCGGGAACTGTCAATGTGGCAGTGAGCGGATTGCCCGCAGGCGTCACGATATCTCCTTCAAGCATCGCGATCACGCCCGGAACCCCACAGAGTGTTAGCTTCACAGCAGCTGCTTCTGCGGTTGCGGGAACAATGACTGTGATATGCACGGCGACTTCGGGAGCGCTGAGCCATTCAGTGTCGTTCTCTCTTACTACGAACAGTAATCCCAACCCACCGGACTTCTCTTTTTCGGCGAATGTGACAAGCCTGAGCCTGACCGCTGGAGGCAGCGCCCAACCAGTAACTTTCACCGCGACAGCTCTGAACGGTTTTTCGGGAACTGTCAATGTGGCAGTGAGCGGATTGCCCGCAGGCGTCACGATATCCCCTTCAAGCATCACGGTTACGCCCGGAACGCCGCAGAGCGTGAGTTTCACCGCCGCTGCTTCTGCGGCTGTGGGAACAGCGACTGTGGTATGCACGGCGACTTCAGGCACGCTGAGTCATTCGGCATCTTTTTCTCTCACAGTGAGCGCGGCCACATCGTCACCGAGCGTGGACGTAACCACATATCACGACGACGTAGCGCGGACAGGGTTGAATTCCAACGAAACCACACTTACTTCCGCCAATGTCACTTCAGCTAAATTCGGCTTGCTGCGAGTCATCTCCGTTGACGGAAAAGTAGATGCCGAGCCCCTCTACCTTTCGAATCTGACCGTGAATGGGCAACAGCAGAACGTACTTTTCGTCGTCACTGAACACGACAGCGTGTATGCCTTCAATGCGGATACAGGCGCGCAGCTCTGGAAGGTTTCAATCCTGGGTACGAATGAATCAACCAGCGGCGATCACGGATGCGGCCAGATTACCCCGGAGATCGGCATCACCTCGACACCGGTGATCGACCGAAGTGCCGGAGCGCACGGCACTATTTTTGTTGTAGGCATGTCGCAGGACAAGTCAGGCAACTATCATCAGCGGCTGCATGCGCTGGATGTCACGACGGGCGCGGAGCTTTCGGGCAGCCCGTCGGAAATTGCTGCCACATATCCCGGCACCGGCGCCAACAGCTCGAATGGCAAGGTGGTCTTCGATCCCGGACAGTATGCAGAGCGCGCAGGTCTGCTGCTGCTTAACGGAACGATCTACATGGGCTGGACCTCGCACTGTGATGCGGGACCTTATACCGGATGGCTAATGGGCTACAACGAGTCGACGCTGGCGCAGACCAGCGTGCTCAACCTTACGCCAAACGGTAGCGAAGGCTCGATCTGGATGGCTGGCTCAGGGCTGGCCGCCGACGCAAGCGGCAACATTTATTTCCTAGACGCAAACGGGACATTTGACACGACGCTTAATTCCAGCGGTTTTCCCAAGAATGGCGACTACGGAAACGGCTTCCTGAAAGTGTCTACAGCCAATAACAGCCTCGCCGTGGCGGACTACTTTGAAATGCACAACACAGTGAGCGAATCGAACAACGACGAAGACCTGGGTTCGGGAGGCGCACTTGTGTTGCCCGATCTGAAAGACGGCTCAGGCACGGTTCATCATCTGGCTGTCGGTGCAGGCAAAGACTCGACGATCTATGTCGTCAACCGCGATTCGATGGGCAAGTTCAATTCGCAGAGCGACAGCGCGATCTACCAGGAGGTCGGCAACAATGCCATCAACGGCGTATGGTCCATGCCTGCGTATTTCAACAATACTGTCTACTATGCCGCTGTGAGCGACACGCTCAAGGCATTTCCCATCAGCAATGCCATGCTGGCAACATCCGCATCAGCGCACACTGCCAACTCCTTCCCGTATCCGGGCGCGACACCTTCCATCAGCGCGAACGGGACCAGCAATGGGATTGTATGGGCCGTTGCAAACTCGTCGCCCGCAGTGCTGCACGCCTACGATGCAACGTCACTCTCCGAGCTTTATAACAGCAATCAGGCCGCGAGCAGCCGAGATCACTTTGGCAATGGAAATAAGTTCATCACGCCGATGATTGCGAACGGGAAGGTCTACGTGGGAACGCCGGGCGGCGTGGCAGTCTTCGGGTTGTTGCAATAGAGCAGATACTTCTTCAAAAGAAATGGCCGTGAAAGCTCAATGGAGCCTCCACGGCCGTGAGTCTGAAACCCAGTTAAAAGACGATGTGCGCACCAACTTCAAATTGGCGTGCGCCTGTGCCGCCGTAAACACCGTTCGTGGTTCCAAATGAACTCGAAGTCGGGCTTACGTTAGGCGTGTTGTACTGCGGCCGGTTGAGGACGTTAAAGCAATCGAGGCGCAGTTCCATCTTCACATTCTCAAACGTGTTGAACTGTTTCAGCACGTTGGCATCCCAGTCGCTCGTGTAATCCTGGCGCAGCAGATAGGCCGGGAAGGTGCGGTAGTTGTAGCTGTTCGGCTGAATGTTGAGGTTCAGCGGCTTACCATTGGTCGGATCGTTGTTGCACGACGATCCGCCGTTCTGGCAGGTGCGCGTATCGAACACGGAAGTGTTGAAGACCGTGCCACCGTTTACGTTGGCTGCGCTGTGCTGCTTGTTGTGGAAGTCGTGCCAGCTTGTTCCCGTGTAGATGACATTGCCCCAGGACATCGGCGTGCCGGAGAGGAACTGGTAGATGGGTGAAATCTGCCATCCGCCAATCAACTCGTCAACAATCCGGTTGTCGTTGCTTAAGAACTGACGTCCGCGGCCGAAAGGCAGTTGATAGGTGCCGTACGCTGCGAAGTGGAAGGGGTAGTCGGAAGTGGATTCACCGTAGTTGAGCACGTCGCCGGCATTGAGTTGGTTGAAGGTTCCCAACTGACGCGACCATTCAAAGACGCCGTTCAATGTGAGTCCATGGCCCATCAGCTTGGCGACGCGTGCATTCAGCGCGTTGTAGTTTGAGGAGGCGCCAGGGTTCAACTGCGCGGTCACTGACGAATATTGTGGCCACGACATCAGGAACTGGCTCGGTGCCATCAAGGATGCCGTTGCAAAACTGCCAGTGATACCTGCAACGCCCTTGAACGGGTTGGGAATGTTAGTAGTCGGAGGGCCGCCGCTCTTGAACGTTGATCCTGAGAGTCGATTCGTAGTCGCCACATCGTAGTATTGCGAGCGGCTGAGATAGGGCAGCAACGGAATAGCGTCCGTTGCATTGCTGTAAGAAAGATGGACCTGATGGTTCCACAGGTAACCGAGGTCGATCATGATGGTGTTGCCGAACTGATACTGGAAGTCGAGGCTGGCGCGCTCAGCATAGGGAACCTTGATGGTCGGCGAGTAGTAGACCATCTTGGCGCCAAGGTTTGCATTCACTCCAAGGGCATTGCCAGTGGGCTGTTGGATAGGGTTTGGAACCGCTCCCGACGTCGGAAACGGATCGCTCATCGTATTGTTGGTCAGGCCGTTGTCGTTGGTCTGCACATACGCCGTGGTTGCGGAGTAGCCGTAGCTCTGTCCCTGGTTGTAATCGTTGAACGGATTGTCATAAATGCCGAAGCCAAGCCGTACAACACCCTTCTCATGCAAAGCATCCGGCGCCCAGGAGATGCCGAGGCGCGGGCTGACGTAAACAGCGGGCACATGATAGGCATAGCGATTGCTCGACGACGCATAAACTGCGCCGCCGGTGGGTTGGAACGCTGATGTCGGCAACAGCGAACTAGGATTCGCCGCATAGTTGGCCTGCGCAGCCGCTGTAGCTTCGTTGATGGCCGTAGGATTGAAGCCGTTGACCATGCGGTTCTGGCTCTCATTCACCGGAATCTCATGCTCAAAGCGGACGCCTAGGCTGACCGTCCAATTTGGACGCGCCTTCCAGTCGTCCTGGAGGAAGAACGCATTTAGAAAGCTGTTGAATTGGAAGGGTACGCTGATGTCCTCTTCGCCGCCGCTGGTCGGAATACCGAGCATGAACAGCGCCAGAGAACTGCCGAACGTAGCCGGAGCGGCTGTATTGCTTGCGGCAACTGGATTGCCATTGGAATTGGCGAATTTGAAATAGCCATTGGCGTAGTTCGGAGAAAGAACCGAATCCTTGTAGGCGCGCAGATCGATGCCGCCCAGGAAGGTGTGGGACCTGTAGATCTTGGTCACCGTTGCGAAAAGCTGAATTGTATCGAAGTTCTCCGACGATCCGGGCTTGGCGCTGTAGTTTAGCGGATTGGACGCATCGCTGAACTGGATATAGGGAATTGCGAGCGTGGTGGAGTTCTGAGCAAGGTAGCCAGGAAAACCAAGACTCGTGGGGCTGATACCAGTGCTGGAAAGAGCACTGACGTTGTCGTATCGTGTAAGACTGCCGCGCACGTCGGAGAACATGGTCGGTGAAAAGGTGTGCACCTCTTCAACCTGGGTGCCATACATGATCTGGTCTGAGGTGGTGCCCGTCAGTGCATTATGGAAATAGTTGCTCTGACTATTCAGATAGCGGCTGCGGTGCGCCTCGGCAAAGATCTTGTCTCTGGAACTGATGTTGTAATCAATGCGGCCCATGTGCGACCGGTAGTCCACGGTTGTTGGCGTGTATGTGAAGTAGTTGTTCTCGCCGTCGGCCTTGGTCGTTGGTCCCGAGTAGTTAGGCAGCGGAACCATTTTGAGATACGCCTGTGCAATCGGACTCACCGTCAGGCCGGCGTTCGAAAAGACGTTGCCGGGAATGGCTGCGCGCGTGTAGCTGGTCTGACTCCCTGTGGTCTGGTAGGGATTGTGGAGCTGATAGACGCTGCCGAGGCCGAGCAGCGCGGAGAAGTCGCCGCTGCGCTCTGCCTGTGTGGGTACTGTGCCGACGGTCTGGGCCGGAGGAGTCTGGCCACGATACGTCTCGTAGGAGTAGAAGAAGAAGAGCTTGTCGCGCCCGTTATACACGTGCGGAATCCGTATTGGACCGCCGATCGTCCCGCCGAACTGATTGAAGTGGCTTGACGGCGGCACGCCGTTGCCTACCTTCTGCAGATAAGGCAGGCCGGCAAGCCAGGTGCAGTGATTGGCTCCGCGGCTTACAAATTTTCCATCCAGTCCGGAGCAACCCGATTCCTGATAGGACCAGCGGCCTGAGCCATGGAACTGATTTGTGCCGCTTTTCGTGGTGATGTTTACCGTGCCCCCCGACGTGTCGCCATAGGTCACATTGGCGCCGAATACGTCCACGCGTACTTCGTTGACCGAGTCGAGCTGCGGGCTGAAGCCTGCGGTGCGGCTGCTGTCCTGCATGTTGGGGACGCCGTTGAGAAGCAGCTCGTTTGAAGAAGAGTTGCCGCCGCCGAGAGAGAAGTCGTCCACCGTGCTGTTGCTCATCGGCGATGCTCCGGCCAGAGCATGTTTGGCCTTGACCACTACGCCATACTCGATGCGCGCAAAGCCCAGTGGTGAACCGCCGTTGGTGGGCAGGTCTTCCACCTGCTGCGTCGGCAGCACCTGCCCGGTCGAGGCGTCGGCCATGTCGATGAGCGGTGCATTTCCGGTCACCGTCACCATTGCCGATGCAGCACCTACCGTCAGCTTCACGTTGATGGTGGCGTTTTGCTGGGTCTGGAGCTCTATGCCGCTTCTCACAGACGTTTGGAACCCTGAGGCGGATACTGACACGGAATAATGGCCAGGCAGCAGTCCGGGGGCGGTGTAGAAACCCTCTCCGGTGGTCGTCACATGGCTTACTGCGCCTGTGTCAGTGTCGGTGACGGTCACCTGCGCATTGGGAATCACGGCTCCGCTTGGATCCGTCACCTGGCCGGTGATCGAACCGCGGGAGTTCTGAGCGTGAGCGTAGACGCCCATCAAGACGATAAGAAGCACAGCGATGCGCTTCATAAAGAGCCTCCTGTTCAAGGGAAGAGATCGCACAGAGTCTGAGCGCCACTAACGATAGAGTTAGCGAATAAAGTGAGTCAAGAATTATTTAAAAATAAAGAGCAAAATATGAAATTTACTTGGACATCTCTAGAACCTATTGAAAGTAAATATGTTGCTGCGAGACTTTCCAGCAGACCATGGAATAATTCCGAATTTCGGAATCATTTTCTCGACAGCGGCAGTGTGAAATGAAGCCACAACTGCTGCAAGCATCTGCTCAGGCTGTATGAAACAGGCGAAAATCCGAGACTGAGCCAGAGCAGGGGCATCATAGACTCCAAATATGCGAGCCAGCCCGACGATCGTTCTTCACTTTATGCTATTTATTTTCACCCACTCGCATTGCCGCTTCGAGAACTGCTTTGCGGGTTGCTTCTTCCCGTGCCGGTGTCATGCGCACCACGGGTGTAGAGAGACTGAGGGCAGCCACCACCTGCTGATTGCCATTGCGAATTGCAGCGCTGTAGCAGATGCCACCGAGTATGGACTCCTCGCGGTCGCAGGCAATGCCCGTCTGCCTGACCTGATCGAACTCCGCGAAGAGCTGCGCGCGGTCTGTAATGGTGTGCTCCGTACGGCGATAAAGACCGTAAACCTCAAGGATACGGTCCGCGAGCGCGCGCTCCTGGAAGGCTGTAATTGCCTTGCCCATAGCGCTGCAGTGCGGCGGCAGAACGCGGCCGATGCGGTTGGACATGCGAATCTCGTGAAAGGTTTCGATGGAGTCGAGCACGTGGATGCGATCGTCGTAAAGATAAGCAATGCTTGCAGTTTCATTGAACTGATTGGCAAGCCGTTCTAGCTCAGGACGGGCTTTGGCCTTGAGTGCGTTGGCCTCTTCCACGAGCCAGCCGAAGCGGAGCTTGGGCGCAAGCTGATAGGTGCCGTCCACCGCCTGCTCAAGGTATCCGTGCTTTTCGAGTGTTAACAGAACGCGGAAAAGCGTGGATTCCGGGAGCCCGGTACTGGTGCTGATCTCCTTGAGCGCAAGCGGCGCCGTACCGTCAAAGCAATCCAACACGTCCAGCGCGCGGCCAATGGAGCGGAGATAATACTGCTCGTTGGCAGAGGAGTCGGTGCCTGACTGCAGGGCCCATTTGGGAATCCGGCGGCGAATAGTCCGGTCGGAAACAGTGGTAGATTCGGTCTTTCGTGGCATCGTAGTCCGGCCGCCTTTTCCCGAGAAAATCGTGCTCAAGAGCTTTTATACGTCGTTTGCAGCGCTTTCTGCAATAATTTCCATTTTCGTGCATTTGTTTGACACCTTGTTTCAGCGTGTGTAGAACGGGTGTTGTCTGCACCACAATGCCGCCGAGCTGTTTTCTTTCAAAAATGGGCTTTGAATAAAGCAGATTCCGCTTTCCGGCCTGCATCAGGAGAGGCTGCCGGTCAGTGAGGACGAAATTGAAGCGAGGAGCGATGGACCGACGGGAGTTGATCAAACTTGGGACAGGTGCGGTGGCTTCCAGTCTGGCATCCGCTGCATTGCCAACGGCGCAAGCGAGCGAAAGTGCCCGCGTGGTAGAGCAGTGGGGAGTATTCGAGTTCCGCGCATCGGGACCATCCACCGGCAATCCTTTTGTCGAAAAGGATTTCAGCGCTCGTTTTACCTATGGCCATCGGACAGTCGAAGCTGCCGGCTTTTACGACGGCGACGGCGTCTACAAAGTGCGCTTCTCGCCGGACACAGTTGGCCAATGGAAGTTCGAGACAAAGTCGGAAACGAAAGCGCTCGATGGACTTTCCGGCGCATTCGATTGCACGCCAGCGCAGCCCGGCAATCGCGGCCCTGTCGGCACGGCGCACCAGTTTCACTTTCAGTATGCAGACGGCTCGCCATACTTCCCCTTTGGCACAACCTGCTACTCCTACGGCTTCATCGGTGCCCCTCTCGAGACGCTTACTCTCGATAACCTGAAGAAGGTAGGCTTCAACAAGGTCCGCATGTGCCTGCTTCCCAAGCCGCTCGGTAAATTGCAGCCGGTGGCCATGCCATTCGAGCGGACTGGCGCTGCGGCCAACGAAGTTCTTGCAGACGATGGCCACAGCCGCGAGCAGTTCGATCTCGCCCGCTTCAATCCTGCTTACTTTCAGCATATAGAGCAATGTATTCAGGCGCTGCTTGGTGCTGATATCCAGGCCGATGTGATTCTCTTCCATCCTTACGATGCTTGGGGCTTCAAGTCGATGGGCCGCGAGGCCGACGACCGCTATCTGCGTTACGCAGTCGCGCGCCTGTCAGCCTACCGTAACGTGTGGTGGTCCATTGCAAACGAGTACGACCTGGTCAAGTCGAAGTCGATGGCCGACTGGGATCGCTTCTTTCGCATCGTGCAGGAGTGCGATCCACATGGACGTCTGCGTTCTATTCACCACAGCAAAGTGGTCTACGACCACTCCAAGCCGTGGTGCACGCATGCAAGCCTGCAGGAGTATGACTTTGAAAAATCAGCAGAGCGGCGGGCGGCGTGGAATAAGCCAATTCTCTACGACGAGATTCAATATGAGGGCAACATCGCACGACGCTGGGGAAATCTCTCACCGCAAGAGATGACCTGGCGCTTCTGGCGCGCGATTGTGAATGGTGTGTACGCAACCCACGGCGAAACTTACATCTCAACCGATGGCAATCCGGTGTGGTCAGATGCAGGCGAACTGCACGGCACAAGCCCTGAGCGCATCACCTTTCTGCGCCGTTTGCTCGAAAAGACCGGAACCACCGGTCTGATGGCCGCGGAAGATCCCTACTATCTCAACGCTGGTAATCCCGGCTCGCTTTATCTTTGGTACTTCGACTACCACTGCGTCGGTGAATACGAATTTCCACTGCCGAACAACGTCAGCTTCAAAGCCACGCTGGTTGACCCCTGGGCGATGACGGCGTCGCCTCTTCCAGGTGTCTTTTCAGGCAAGAGCAAGCTCACACTGCCTGGCAAGCCTTACATGGCCGTTCTCTTTGAAAAGGCATAGGTCATCAAGAGATGAATCTGCAGTCCAATTTCATTACTGCGCACATATTGCGCTTGTTCTCCGCACTCATTCTCCTGCTCTGCGCGGTGGCGCATGCTGACTCTGTCAAGATCGTCACTGCTAAAGACGCCACACCGCGCGAGCTCTACGGTGCGGAAAAACTGCGCGATGCGCTTTCCGATCTCGCAACGGTTCAACATGGCGTGCAGATCGTGGCCGCTGTGCGTAGCGCTCCCGAGCTCACGCACTTCAATCTGCCCGAATTCTGGCCGCAGGCTGAAGAGGCATTCCTCATCAAACAGCTTGGTAATACATGGATCGTTGCTGGCTCCGATTCATCGGGCGTACTTTATGGCGAACTCGAACTTGCCGACCGCATCCGTGCCGCACGCGCACTGCCGGCAGGCATTGACGACATGGAACACCCCGCCCTCAAGCTGCGCGGAACCAGCATTGGCATGCAGAAGCAGGAGATTACGGACGAAGGCGCAGAATACGACTATCCCTACACTCCGCAGAACTTTCCCTTCTTTTACGACAAGGCCGAGTGGATCAAGTATCTCGACATGCTGGCCGATGAGCGCTACAACACGCTCTATCTCTGGAACGGCCATCCTTTCACGAGCCTGCTCAAATTGCCCAAATATCCAGAGGCGCAGGAACTGCCTACCGCACAGCTTGAACAGAACATCGCCATGTTCAAGTGGCTCACTGCCGAAGCGGATAAGCGCGGCATCTGGGTGCTGCAAGGCTTCTACAACATTCATCTCTCGCACGCGTTCGCGCGTGCGCACCATTTGCCGTATCATCTCTCAGCGCCCGATCCGGTTGCGGCTGCTTATACGCGCTACGCCATCTCAGAGTTTGTGCGCGAGTACCCGCATGCCGGCCTGATGATGACCCTCGGCGAAGCACTGAGCCCACACTATGGCGCAGAGTGGCTCACGCAGGCCATCATCCCGGGTGTGAAAGACGGACTGAAAGAACTCGGCATCACAACCGAGCCGCCCATCGTGGTCCGCGCGCACGCAACAGACATCGATGACGTGATGAAGGCTGCGCTTCCGCTGTACTCGAACATTGACACCATGTTCAAGTGGAATGGCGAATCACTTACATGGACAAATGTGCGTGGCCCGGTACTTGACCGCTTCAAGATGCTGGCCGAAAACTCCAACGTTGCAATTGCCAATGTTCACCTGCTCTCAAACCTCGAGCCTTTCCGCTGGGGCGATCCTGATTTCATCCGCCAGACGCTTACCAACTTCCAGCGCATAGGCATCGGCGGCCTGCACCTTTATCCGCTCCGCTACTGGGACTGGCCCTACGCCGGGGACAATACACAGCCGCCTCTGATGCAAACCGATCGCGACTGGATATGGTTTGCCGCCTGGGGCCGCTATGCATGGAATCCCAACCGCGATCCCGGGAAAGAGCGCGAATATTGGGCCGCGCAGTTTGCACAGCGCTTCGGCAGCACTGAAGCAGGCGAAAAATTGCTCCAGGCCTACACGCTTGCCGGCCCTTGCCAGCCGCGTCTACTGCCGCGCATCGGCATCACCGAAGGTAATCGCCAGGCCTTTACGCTGGGTATGACTATGCCGCAGCTCATCGACGCTGCGCGTTTCAATCCCGCCGTCACGCTCTGGACCGGCGACGCGCCTGATGGCGAGCGTCTCAGCGAGTACGTTGAGGAGGAAGCGAAACATGAGCCGCACCACGGCGAAACGCCGATTGGCGTGAGTGACGAAACGGTCGAGGCCTCGCACAAGGCGCTGGAAGCTGCAGAGTCGGCAGCGCCCTTCATCACAAAAGATAAAGCGGAATATGAGCGCATTGTGAATGACATGCGCGCGATCAATCTGCTTATGCTCTTCTACAATGCAAAGACCAAAGCTGCCGAGCAGGTGCTGCTCTATGGTTACGACCGCGATGCCGTGCATCTGCATAACGCTGAGACGCTGCTGTCCGAGAGTGTCGAACGCTTCCGCGAACTTACCAATATCGCCGGGCCTGCCTATCGTACAGCTACCAGCATGGAGACGTCGCAGCGTCAGATTCCATTCCGCGGTGGCATGGAAAACTATCCGAATTGGCAACAATGTCTGCCGATGTACGAAAAGGAGCTGGCGACGTTTCGTAAACGCATTGCGCAGCTTAGCTCCGGCGCGAAGATCAATGCGGACAGGGGTGTCGAACCGCTGCCGCAAGTAGCCTTCACCCTTGAACCCGGCTCCGGTGAAGCCTTCACCGTGGAGAAAGGCGCAAGCCTCTTCGCAGTTTCAAGCGTGGCCATCGCCGATCTTGCTCCTGAGCTTGTGGGTATGAAGGGCATCCGCATCGTTCCACGCGAAGGCGGTACGCTTCGCTTTCATCTCGCGCAGGATGCGCAGATTCTCGTTGGCTTTGTGAGCAACTCATCGCGCAAGAGCTCCGTGCTTGATCCTGAAACCGAGCAGTGGAACCTTGTGCTGCTCAATGCCGTGAGCGCCGCGAAGATTGCTCCCATGGCTGTTTGGGCCAAGCCTCTGCCAGCGGGCGAAAATGAACTTGATCTGGGCAAAGGTGAATATGTCGTCCTCGGTTTCATCCCCGCAGATCTGCATGTCGCGCCGCACATTAATTTCGCACAGCAGACCGGAAACAACGCACCCAATCTAGACTGGCTTTTCGAGTAATCGACTCAACCACATTTGCTTTCAAGCCGGAAGAGCCGGCCATCACCGGCCCACACTCGAATTGCCCTGTGCGTCAACGCTCCGGTCATGCCGCGCAAGCAGTCGTGCAGCCTCATCTTCCGTGATGTGCAGAAAACTTCCGTGCTTGCAGAACGCAGGCAGTGAGGTCTCTGCAGTCACGTCCGTCCAGTGCTTCCAGTCAGCCGTCGCCACAGCCTCATACCGGGCACGCGGTGGACGATAGTGATCGTAGAAGACGATGTATCGGTTGCCGGCCTGGATGGCCGATGGCCCCTCTGACCAACTCTCATTGATTGGCCCCGAGATATTGCCCCATGGGCCTTCGAGCGTAGGTCCTGTTGCTACACGCTCCTGAAATGCGAGTGGATCGTATGTCTGTTCTTTAAAGATCAACCGGAACTGGCCTCGACTGCCATGAAAGATCGTTGCGTCGATTGTGACGTAACCGGGATCGAAAAAGATTGCGGGCTTAGCGAATGTTTTGAAGTCTGGGGTCAGTGAAAACCAGATTCGGTTCCCATCCTTCGAGTCCTTCATCGAACTCGACCAGATGAGCAGCCACTTATGTTTCTTCGCATCCCAATATGTCTCGGGCGCCCAGACGTTGTTAGTCTCGGCAAAGTCGGCCATGATGGGAATCTCCTGCTGCTGAGACCACGTCATCAGATCGCTTGATATTGCATAACCTAGTGAGTTCCCGCGCCAGTTCCATGTCCATACCATGCGAAAGAGTTTGTCAGGCCCATGCGTCAAAAACACGTCGCGCATCACTTCGCCGGGCTGTGACGGCTTTACCCATGGCTGTCCATCGTTCAACGGAGTGTAGTGATAACCATCTCTGCTCAGTGCAAGATAGATTCCCTGGTTGCCCGGCTCTTTGAAATAAGCGAAGAGCCACGCGCCTTTCGAGCCGCGCGCAGACTGCGCTCCAGAAGCCGGAGCTCCACAACAGATCGTCATCGTTACAACAACGGCAAAGCAGATCGTGCGATGAAGTGCGGCTCTCACTTCGTCTCCGCAAAATTTGCGTCAAGCAAAATCTTTCCGCGCCAGTGCGACTCGGAGGTTTGCTTGCCTTCATCATTGAAGTTCTGCCACGTCCATTCGCCATTTGCGCCGTAGCTCTTCATCCACTGCTTCGTGCCATCTGCGCGATAGAGGGTTTCGTCGCCGACCTTGTGCCCCAGGTGAAACTGCGCCGTCCATTGCTTGCGGCCATCTTCGAAGTAAAAAGTTTGCGGGCCTTCGAGAAGAATCTCGCCCTCATTGGCGCGGCCTGTGCTCCACTCCGCTTTTACCTTCCCATTGGGCCACAACTCACGATGCTGCTCCACGTGCGCAATCGATGATGGATCCGGCGTTTCCGCCTCGGAGCCCGAAAGCACCCATGCTTCATTCAGATCGATCTCGTAGTTCACCGTGTTCTTCGATGTGACAATGTGAATCACTCCATCGGGTCCCTGTGTCGCCGTAACATAGCCCACGGTGAGAATGTCAGCAGGCAGCCGCTTCTGCTTCCACGTCTTTCCATCATCGTCAGAGAGCGCAACATAAGCGCCATCTTTGTGAATGTGCTTCTGGTGATTCGGATTGTAGTCGGCCACAAAAAACAGCCGTCCTGACGCGAGCCGGATCACGCTCGGTCGCTCGCCGCTTGCCAACGGATCGAAGGGTGTCTTCGATTTGACCCAGGTTTTGCCGCCATCTGAACTGGTCGCCAGCGGCATCCTTCCATCAATTGCGGAGTTTTTCCCGCCAAAGCCCAGAATGTCGCCATTCTTAGCAATCACAATGGTTGTGTGCCGGCCCGCGGTGCGGCCGCCGGTGTCGTACCACGTTTTGCCATCGTCATGCGTGGCCCACACGGCAGAGATGGAGCCGTTGCCATCGGCGTCGCGGCCTGTCGAATCGGTAGGAATATAAATAGTGCCGTCCTTCGCGCGCACAATTGAGTTGATGGGCTGTGACACGTAGCGCCCGATGGGTGCGGTGAAGTGCGGAAACTCGATTGGCGCCCATGTTGCGCCGTTATCATTCGATCTTGTAAACGCGAATGGCGGTGCGCCGATCAGCCGCGGGAAGCCGAAGACCAGCCATAGATGTCCGTGGTCGTTCCAGAAGACGGGCGCGGCGCACGCAGCATCGGCAAAATCCGGCCACGGCTCGGGCAAGTCCCAGGTTTCTGCACCTGCGCGGCGACGCATCACCATAACAGTCTGATCTGGATCGTCTTCTTTGTTGGGCGTGTTGTAGTAGGCGGCAACGATATCGCCGTTTGCGAGCACCTGCACGGCAGAGTTGTGATAGTTGATGCCCAGCCCGCGCGCAAGTCCAGCAGGCCAGCCAACGTCAGGCATCGATTTCCCATCGAGATTCGGAAACAGCTCATGCACGCGATAGAACGGCTTTCCCGGATCGGGTCCCTGCGCTACATCGACCGGTGTCTGCTTTACATCGGTCCAGAAAAAGTAGTGAAAAGCCGGTGAGGAATGGTCGGCGGGCATTGGAGCCTGCACTACGCGGAAGCCGATGTTGCCTTCTTTCGACGTGTAGCTCGGAGCCATGCTCGCGCGGTTTGCCGATCGCATGAAGTACGGCGCCATGGCTGGGTACATCTCACCGGGTTTCGACTTTCTAAAATCGAGACCGCCGCCGCGCACTACTCGAAAATATCCACGAGCCGGTCCCGTTGGATCGGTCTGCGCATCTCCTTCATACGGCCCGTACCAGTCCGCAACCCACTCAGGTGTACCCTCGCCCATCACCACGTTCCACGGATTCTTTTCGTCCGATGCAGGCGGTGTATCGCCTGTGAAGAAAGGCGTTTGTGTGCCTGCGCGTTCCACGTACTCCCATTCCGCCTCCGTAGGCAGGCGATAAGTCTTGCCGGTCTTCCTGGTCAGCCAGGCGCAAAAGGCTACGGCCTGGTTATAACTGATTCCTGCCGCATAATCCGGATACGCCGCCACTGCTTTGTAGGATGGATCGAACTCCTGGAACTCCTTCACCGTGATCAGGTGTGTCGCGATTGAAAACCCATGCGAGATGGTCACTTTGTGCGCCGGAGTCTCGTCGAAGTCTCCGTGCGTGGGGCGCGTGGACATGACCCCAAACCCATTTACCACTTCGGATGACAGCGCAGTGGTATCTGTACCCATGATGAATGAGCCCGCAGGTATCTGTGCCATATTAATGGGTTCAGCACTCTGAGCCGCCAGCGCCGACGCTGCAAATCCAATCGCCATTGCCGTTACAAATTTTTCAATTGACACGCTCAACAACTCCTTCGATCTTTTCATGTGTTAAGAGCCACGGCCTTATCGCGGCAGTTCGGCTTCGAGCTGCCCGAGCGTCGTGCGGCCGGCAACCTTCTTTCCATCTACAAAAAGCATCAGCCCGCGCCCGCGCTTATAGTGTGCGCCGTTCTCGTCATACACAATTGCCAGCAGATGGCCGTGATAGGGCAGGCCATCGATGGCGAAGTAACTCCACATTTGTGCCGGCAGCAGCGGGTTTACGATGACCTTTTCGTCCGCGCGCGGCCGCAGTCCGATCAGGCCCGTAATCAGCGGATCCGCAAATCCGGAGTGGTTGTAATAGTTGCCCCGCCCCACCTGCTTGTGCTTGGCAAGCAGCATGTCTTTCGCGATCCATTCGTCCGTATCTGCATCGAGGTCTTCATCGATCCAGTCGATTACGCGGCCATTCGGCAACGTAATGTGCTGTGAAAGTACATAGTTCGAAAAGAGCTTGTAATACTGCCGCTTTTCGATTGCGCTCTGCGCCGGCCCGTTCAGCAGATTCGCCAGTGCCAGCAGCGTCTGCGTCGTTGCGTATGGCCACGATGGCCCATTCCACGTGCACTGATCGCTCGATGCAAAGCGAAAGCGCGGGCTGCGACGCTCCGCTGTCGTCGGACCATATTTTCCCGAAAATCCCTGCGGATCGAAGAGTTGCTTCCAGGCGATGTCGTGGCCTGGCGGAGGAGAATAGTGTCCCCACGGAACATAGCCGATCAACTCGCGCACGTCAGAGAACTCGAGTGCCGTCCCGTTATCTTTGAACTTCTTCTCTTTGCGAATACCCGAATCTCGTGCCGGCGACACTACCTCGTAGAAGTCATCATGTGGATTCCACAGTTTGCTCTCGATCAACTGCTCAAGCTTGTCAGCCTTCGCTTCATACTCCTGTGCAACTGCAGGCTTGCCGGCATCGCGCGCGAATGCAGCGATGGCACGAGCATCGCCAACCATGTAACTGTTTAAGGTGGGCCGATAGCCATCGCCACTGATGGACTTCTCCATCGCATCGCGCGTGTCGATTGACCAGAACAGGCCGACAGATGGGTCATATTGGTTCGCTTCCCATGCCCTGTAATTTGCAATCAGCTCGTTCAGCAAGTCCGTGCCGAGTTTGGTGTCGCCCGTTGCCAGCGTCACGTTGCGCACGCTCTCGGCCCAGGCAAAACTGTACTTGCGCGGATCGGTTCCCGGCTCGCTCCACATGCGCGAATAGTCAGCCGCAATCGTGGCATTGCGCAGCCATCGCGCCTCGCCAAGGTGAAATGGCGCTGCATCGGGTAGTGCTCCATAAAATCCGTCCGGCGCGTCGGGCTTCGGCAGCCACTCCGTAATCACATAGCCGTGAGGAGTCTTCACCAGATGCTTCTGCCACGCATACCAGCGAAAGTAGTACATCTCTTCGAACTGCTTGTCGGAAGAGTCGAAGAGAGGGATGTTGGTTTCCATCCACGGCCACTCGTCCTCAGGCTGTTTGCCGGTAGCTGCAAGCTCGTCAGCAGCAAACTCCTTCACGTAATGCCGATAGTCTTTCGTCTGCAGCACGGTGAAGTTGCCCCTCTGCGCATACACTGACCCCTGAAGCAGTGCGGCAGCGGCTACAGCCATGATGAATTGCTTCAACGCTGGTTCTTCTCCCCGAGGCCATTGCCGGCGGCAAGTTCCTGAGTGTGATTTGCGGTTCTGCGCTCAAGAATGCTGCGAGCCTCACCCAGCAGATCGCCAGCTGCCTGCTTGAGGCAGGCAATGTCATTGGTACAGAAAAGGAGGTCGATCTCCAAGCCAAGCCAGAAATCGTAGTCTTCAGGAGCGCATGCGGTGGCTACACACTTGTGGTGCGCTCGCGCAGCTTTCACAATGCTTGCCGCTGCTTCACGCACGCGAGGATGCCCGGTTTGCGAGGGTACGCCAAGACTCGCAGCCAGGTCTGCAGGGCCGATGAAAAGATCTACATCGGGGACCGCCGCGAGTTCATTGACGCGGCTCAGCGCAGTCTCTGTCTCGATCTGCGCCATCAGGCACAGGTCAGAGTTGAGATGCTGCTGCTTGGCCACGATGCCATCGGTGATTCCATAATTGACAGCGCGCGAGACGGAGAAGATGCCGCGGCTGCCCGCGGGCGCAAAGCGCGCGTAATTGCGCAATTCATGCATCTGCTCGGGCCGCTCGACCATCGGCACATCCAGAATGTCGGGCCCGCACTCGGCAGCTTTGAGCACGTTGGCGCGCTGCACATCGGGGATGCGGATCATGGTCAGCATTCCGGAGCCGGCCGCCATGCGGCACAGGTCCGCCGCCTGAGCAAAAGTAATGTGTCCGTGCTCCATCTCGATCCAGATGGCCTGGTAACCAAGGTGCGCGCAGATCTCGAGAAAGACCGGATCGTAAAAGTAGACAGCCGCACCCAGAAGAGTCTTGCCGCCGTTATCTTCGACAGCTTGCCGCAAACGGTTCATGATGTTTCTCCAACTTGAAGTGCAAAAACTCGCGCTCGCCTGCGATCGGCGAGCCAGTCCCACAGCGTGTTGCGTTCAAATGTTGCAGATTGTGCCGGAAATATTGCTGCTACGAGCAGACCTGCCGCCAGCAGCACAAGATTTCCGATCGCGCCAATCGTATATTCGTTCCACGGATAGTTCCAGTCGTGAAGGTTCAGCATCTTGCCGCCATTCGCAGTGAGCGTGGCATACGTGGTGAAAGCCAGACTTGCAACAATACCCGTCACAGCAGCCCCGCGGCCCGCGCGGCGCGAAAGAAAGGCGAGCAGAAACAGGCCTGCCAGTCCGCCCGCAACAATGGCTGTGGCCGTGTAGTAAAGAGCGAGCGCTGAGCCGCGCGTGCTTGAAAGACGCAGCGCAACGGCAATAGCCAGCAAGCCCGCAATCACAATTGCGATCTTGCCAAAACGCAGCCGCCGGGCGTCCATGTGACGCGGGAAAAAGTGCGCGTAGAAGTCTTCAGTCAGGATGAGCCCAAGGCAGTTCAGATCGGAAGCCAGCATCGACATGGCAGCGCCGAAAAGCGCCGCCAGAAAGATTCCACCAATGCCAACTGGCATCTGCGTGACCATGTAATAGGGAAACACCTCGTCGGCGCGCGTCACTGCGGTTGGCAGCACATGGCCGCCCAATTGGTAGAAGGCCCACAATAATGATCCAATCAGCATGAACGCTGTCCACACCGGCAGGCAGAGCGATGCGCCCATGGCAATGCCGCGCAGCGCGGACCGGTCGCTCTTGGCCGCAAGATACCGCTGCACAACAGTCTGATCGGCGGTGTACTTTTGCAGATAGAAGAACAGCCCATACAGAGCCAGCGTCCAGAAGGTCGGCCGCGCAAGATCGAAATCGAGGCTGCCGAGGCTTGCTTTGTGGCCCTGCGCGATCACATGTAGCATCGCGCCTGCGCTCGTATGTGAGCCGAATAGCAACAGACCGAGCGTAACCGCAATGCCACCCCACAACAAAAATCCCTGCACCACATCGGTCCAGATGACGGCTTTGAGTCCGCCTACGAATGTATAGAAGACTGCAATCGCGCCCAGACCCACAATCAGCAGTTCGATAGACCACCCGGTGATGCCGGAGACGGAGAGTGCGAGCAGATAGAAAACGAAGCCCATCTTCGCGAAATGCCCGGCCGCAAACGCGAACGATGCATACATCCGCACCCACGGGCCGAATCGTTTGCCGAAGTATTCATAGACAGACATCGATACAGCGTGGCGAAAGAACGGCACCACGACCGGCCCAATGGCCGCGATCACAGCGACAAACAGAATGCCCGGCACCAGGAGTGACCAGTCGCCCGCATAAGCAGCGCCGGGATAAGCAATAAATGTGACGCTGGTGATGATGGTGGCCAGCAGCGATAGTCCAGCGGCCCAACCCGGCACCGAACGGCCGGCAACGAAATATGAGTCGGTAGTCTTCTGCTGTCCACGTACAGACACGCCGATGACGACCAGCGCCAGCAGATAGGCGGCGATCACGGCAATGTCGGCTGCATGCATATTACCGGCGAACTCCGTTCTCGGCTGCATATGAAGTTTCGCTCAGCGTAAGTTTGCCGGCGGCCATGCGCACGGCGAGTTTCATTGCAGCCTTCATATTGTCGGCGTTTGCAAGGTTTCGGCCGGCAATATCGAAGGCCGTGCCGTGATCCACAGAGGTGCGAATGATCGGCATGCCCAGCGACACATTTACCGTGCCCTCAAAATCGATGAGCTTCATGGGGATATGGCCCTGGTCGTGATACATGGCAACAATCAGGTCGAACTCCCCGCGTATGCCGCGGACAAAGATCGTGTCCGCTGAGTGCGGGCCGCTGCAGTCGATGCCCAGTGCGCGTGCTTCGGCAATCGCAGGCTCTATCACCACTGCGTCCTGCGCGCCGAACAGCCCGTGCTCGCCTGCGTGTGGATTCAATCCGCAGACGGCGATACGCGGCGGCTTAAGGCGCATGAGCGTCAGTGCCTCGTTGCCAAGCTGAATGGTGCGCACGATACGTTGCTTGTCCAGCTGGCAGGCGCGTTCAAGCGGAATGTGCGTGCTCACATGCACCGTAGCCAGCTTCTCTGAAACCAGCAGCATGCGCGACTCTTTTGCGCCGGTCAATTCGGCAATGTACTCCGTATGACCGGAAAAGGTGCGTCCCGAAAGCGTCACTGCTTCTTTATTCAGCGGAGCCGTCACCATTGCGTCTGCTGCACCGCTCGTGCAGAGTTCGGCAGCGCGCTTCACATAGCCAATCGCGGCCAGCCCATACTCGGCGCGAAGCTGACCGAAGGCGAGCGCGTGATCGGCAGGCAGATCCCCGGTTTCGATCAATGTGAAGGGCAGCGCAGCGGCATCGATGCCGCTAATGCGTCCGGCAGCCTGCAGAGCTGCTGAGTCGCCGACGACGAGCCATTCGGCGAGTTCGTGTAGTTTTTCGTCGGTTAGCGCTTTGAGTGCAATCTCTGCGCCCACTCCGGCGGGGTCTCCAATGCTGATGGCAATGCGTGGCCGTCTTGTCATGCCTCTCCTGCAAAATGCTCGATGAGATCATTGAGTGCGGAGGGCGAGCCGAAGCCGCCTGACTTGGTTACCACAATGCGGCCTTGCGCCTCTCCACCCTGAAGAATGCCCCACGGGATTCCCGAAGTGAACTCTCCTTTGAGCAGGATAGAGTGCGCGCCCAGCGCCTGGCCTGCCAAGAGCGCCGTATCGCCGCCGGTGAGGATGAGCGCCTGAGGATCAAACTGATTTAAGGTGTCGCGAATCTTCGCTCCGTCTCCAGCCTCACAAGCAATGCGGAGAATCTGTACATTCTTCCTCAGATGAGCGGCGCTCTCTAACTGATCGAGTTGCAGCTTCGTTACCGGATGCGGCGTACCTGTGATCAACAGAGTGCGAACTGCGCTTGGCAATTCTGTTCGCTGCGCCTTTGTTCCATCCAGGCTCGCCATTGCCCGCGCCAACCCAGCTGAACCGGCATAGAGCAATCCGTTAAAGGGCCTTGCCGCGCGGGCCAGAGCGTTCAATTCTTCCTGCGTTACGCTGTCGCACAGCAGTATGGTGCGGCCGGAGTCGATAGCTGACGCGAGGTCGTCTCCATTCGACACCAGAGCGATCGCGCCACTCATCTCAGCAGGGAACAGTTCGCGGAGTGCAACTTTGCTGTCCTGGCCTGAGGCGTCGCGAACCTCCAGGATTCCATCGCGCACGGTGCGACCCGTAGCAGGAAAGCCGGGCGCAAACAGGATGACCCGTGTGCCGAGCACTCGCTGCGCCGCGAGCAACTCGGCAGCAATAGGCCCGCGTGCCGCCGAATCGATCTTTTTAAAGAAGATGGTGTCTGCGCCCGCCTTGACTGCGCTGGCGGCACGGGTCACTGCCTCTTCTGCTTTGTCTGGCGGCAGTCCGCGTGACGCCGTATTGATTGCCTGAACGGATTCAGAAGCCGTAAACGATGGTTTTGCGCCCAGCCAGACACGCACCTCGTGGCCCGCCGCCAGAAAGGCCGCACCAGCGTCGCAGCAGCCAGTCAAGTCGTCTGCCAAGAGATAGATACGACCCAATCGGGCGGTTGATATTGACGGTATTTGGCTCGAAGTGGAGATTTCAGCGGGCATGACGGAGGCCCCAATTTATTTTCGGTAGTATACATTTATTTTCTAAATTGTGGTTGTCGAACGAAAATCGAGCAAATTTAGAAAACAAAATCCTGGGTTCCTATCCTTTGTGGCTGTTCGTAAAGCTTTGCTGGCAAACCCGCCTTCAGTGACGCAGTTAACATCGATGCATGGCGCTGGTTGAGGTGAATGCGGTTTCAAAGAGCTATCCACGGCGCGCCGGGGTGCGGACCGAGTGGCACTCGGTTGTGCACGATGTCTCGCTGCAGATTGAAGCTGGTGAGACGCTTGGACTGGTGGGAGAGTCGGGATCGGGAAAGACCACCGTGGCGCGGATGATCCTCGGGCTTGTGGCCCCGACCAGCGGAACGATTGTCGTGAATGGGGTGGATGTGGCGCGAGCCTCGACCACGGACTTGCGGCAGCTGCGCCGACAAATGCAGCCCGTCTTTCAGGATCCTTATGCGGCGCTCAATCCGCGGATGAGAGTGCTGGAGATTGTGACCGAGCCGCTGGTGATTCATCGCCAAGAGGCTAAGGTGGCTTCCGGCAGGGCAGCGCTGCGTGCTAAA
>DASZXD010000303.1:0-1634 GCA_035546015.1 Occallatibacter sp. | reverse complement strand
GACGCGCAGGGAACGGCGCATGTGACGCGGGTGGTGCCGCTGCCGCAGACGATCAGCGCGGAGGCGCGGGCGTCGCTGGGGCGGCCGACGCCGGACCAGGGACCGCCGGAGTCGCTGGCGGAGCGGCGGGCGCATACGGATGCATATACGGCGAGTGCGCACGTGGCGTGGACGAAGATCTGTCCGAACCGGATCGAAGAGACGATGATGGCAGGCGTGCCGGTCCGCATTGTTACGCCGGAGGAGCTGCCGGATGCGAACAAGGACAAGGTGCTGCTGAATCTGCACGGCGGTGGATTCAACTCGGATTCGGGCTCGTATACCGAGTCGATTCCGATTGCGTACTACGCGAAGATCAAGGTGGTGGCGGCGCTCTACCGGCTTGCGCCGGAGCATCCTTATCCTGCTGCGGTGGACGACGCGATTGCCGTCTACAAGGAATTGCTGAAGACATACAAGCCACAGCACATCGTGGTCTATGGCACGTCGGCGGGCGCGATTCTGACGGCAGAGGTGGCGGCGCGGATCAAGCAGCTTGGGCTGCCCATGCCGGCAGCGCTCGGCATCTTCAGCGGCATGGGCGACTTTGCGCGCGATGGCGACTCAATGGCTATTTATGCGCTGCGCGGTTTCTCAGGGCATCTCGATGTGCCGGGTGCGCAGCCGCATCTTTCCGAGTACGCAGGAAATGCTAATTTGCACGATCCGGTGCTTTCGCCGGTCTACTCGGATCTTCACGGGCTGCCGCCGACGCTGTTCGTGACCAGCACCCGCGATCTGCTGTTGAGCGGGACGGTGAATCTGCATCGCGCTTATCTCGAGGCGGGCGTGGATGCGCACCTGGTGGTGTTCGATGCGCTGACACATGCGTTCTGGTATGACCCGAAGCTGCCGGAGGCGATCGAAGCCAACCACATGATGGCCGACTTCTTTGTGAAGCAGCTGGGAAAGTAGGGCCATCAAAGATAAGCGGCCCGGAGACCGGAGCCACAGACAGGCTTGACTTTGGGCCACCAATAGGCTCAAGATCGTCTGCATCCCCCTGAACATTATTGCAGCGATGGAGATGATGGCGTGGCGAAGAGTCTCGCGAGCGCGCTTATTTGCGAGCGGGTGGGCGAAGCCTGCCTAAGCACAAGACAGAAGCGCATGAAGCGGTTGGCTGATGTGGCAGGCGCTCTGTGCATGCTTGTGCTTGCGGCACCGGTGATGGGTGTGGCCGCTATTCTGATCCGGGTTACATCACGCGGACCGGTGCTTTACCGGCAGACGCGCGTCGGTGTGAGCGGCCGCGAGTTTGAACTGCTGAAGCTGCGGACCATGATTTCTGACGCAGAAGAAGAGACGGGACCGGTGATGGCAAGGCTAAACGACCCGCGCATGACGAAGCTCGGGCGCCTGCTGCGGGCGATGCATATCGACGAGTTGCCGCAGTTGTTTAACGTGCTGGCGGGCGAGATGAGCCTGGTGGGGCCACGTCCGGAGCGGCCGCACTTTGTGAGCATCTTTCAGCGGAAGGTCGCGGGCTATGAGCGGCGGCTTGCAGTGAAACCCGGCATTACGGGACTGGCGCAGGTACGCGGAAGCTACTGGACCAGGCCAGAGCAGAAGCTGCGCTACGATCTGGAGTACAT
>DASZXD010000302.1:0-6908 GCA_035546015.1 Occallatibacter sp. | reverse complement strand
TGGCCGGCTCAACCGGTGGCCTTCCGCACAAGGCCGCTGCTCTTGAAGAGCTTCTCCTTTTGTGGAGCGCGAACCGCAACCAGGCCTTCAAACCCTTCGAAGAGCTTTTTGAAGACAGGGCACTCGCCGAAAAAACCGTCTACCGCCAGGTCACGGCGCAGATGCCCGAGTACTTCGCCACGCGTCCGCTCATTCCGGTGCCTGACGCAAAACCGATGAGCCTGCTCGATCTGCTCCGTGCGCCCGCCGAAGGCTCGCCCGCCTCGCTCAGCGATCAGCTTAGCCTCATCCGCCGTCTCTGGAAGCCGCTTCTCGGCGACGTTATGGACCGCTTCCTGCTCATGGCCGGTGAAATCCTGCGCGAAGAAGAGCTCGCCATCTGGATGCAGTTCAATCCGCCGTCAAAGCTGGCGGAAGAAGCCGCCGAGCATCGCCGCCGCACTGGTCAGCAGCAGTGGCCCTCCGTCACCGCTCATGCCGATGTGCCCACCTTCGGTGACCCGGCACACGAATACGAAAAGTTCTCAGCCGACACTGCGTGGATGCCCAGCACCGTGCTCATCGCCAAGAGCACTTATGTATGGCTCGCGCAGTTGAGCCGCTGGCACGATCGTCACATCGGCCGCCTCGACGAAATCCCAGACGAAGAGCTTGCCGCGCTTGCGCACCGCGGCATCAACTCGCTCTGGTTGATCGGTGTGTGGGAGCGCAGCCGCGCGTCAAAAACAATCAAGCAGCTCTGCGGCAACCGCGACGCCGTCGCTTCTGCCTACTCGCTCTTCGACTACCGCATCGCCGACGATCTTGGCGGGGAGCCTGCTTACGTCAACCTCCGCGACCGCGCCTACCGCCACGGAATCCGCCTTGCCAGCGACATGGTGCCCAACCACATGGGCATCGACTCGCCCTGGGTCGTCGAGCACCCCGAGTGGTTCATCTCCCGCTGGGAAAGGCCCTATCCCGCCTACAGCTTCGAGGGGCCCGACCTCTCGCACGATGGCCGTGTCGAAATCAAAATTGAAGACCACTACTTCGACCAGTCAGACGCTGCCGTAGTCTTCCGGCGCCGCGACCGCTCCACCGGTGAAACCCGCTACATCTATCACGGCAATGACGGCACAAGCTTCCCTTGGAATGACACCGCGCAACTTGACTACCTGAATCCGGCCGTGCGCGAGCAGGTCATCCAGACCATCCTCCACGTCGCGCGCCTGTTTCCCATCATCCGCTTCGATGCGGCCATGACCCTCGCCAAGCGCCACTTCCATCGCCTCTGGTTTCCCGGTCCCGGCGCCAGCGGAGCCATCCCTTCGCGCGCTGAATATGGCATGACCCAGGCCGAATTCGACCAGCACATGCCGCACGAGTTCTGGCGCGAAGTCGTTGACCGCGTCGCCGCTGAAGTCCCCGGCACGCTGCTCCTCGCTGAGGCCTTCTGGCTCATGGAAGGCTACTTCGTCCGCACTCTCGGCATGCACCGCGTCTACAACAGCGCCTTCATGGTCATGCTGCGCGATGAAGACAACGCCAAATACCGCTCCGTCATCAAGAACACCATCGAGTTCGACCCCGACATCATGAAGCGCTACGTCAACTTCATGAGCAATCCAGACGAGCGCACCGCCATTGACCAGTTCGGCAAGGGCGACAAGTGCTTTGGCGTCGCCGTTATGATGTCCACCCTCCCCGGCCTGCCCATGTTCGGCCACGGACAGATCGAAGGCTTCACCGAAAAGTACGGCATGGAGTACCGCTGGCCGCGCTATCAGGAAGACCCCGATCACTGGCTCGTCGAGCGCCATGAGCGCGAGATCGCCCCTCTGCTCAAGCGCCGCTGGCTCTTTGCCGAGAGCGCCAACTTCCTGCTCTACGACTTCTTCAACGACAACGGCTCCGTCGACGAGAATGTCTTCGCCTACTCCAACCGCAGCGGTCACGAGCGCGCACTTGTCGTTTACAACAACCGCTACGGAGACACCCACGGCACCATCGACTTCTCCGCCGCCTACGCCGACAAAGGCTCAGGCCAGCTCCGCCAGCGCCGCTTGTCTGAAGGCCTTGGTCTCACAGGCGACCACAACGTCATCCTTGCCTGGCGCAACTCGCTCACCGGCCTCGAATATCTTCGTCGCGCCGGCGAAGTGCTAGACCGCGGATTCCGCCTCGACCTCCACGCCTACCAGTCCTATGTCTTTCTTGACTGGCGTGAGTTGCGCCCCACCGCGCACCATCCCTGGGACCGCCTCTGCGACCACCTCGCAGGTCGCGGTGTTCCAAGCCTCGAGGACGCACTGATCGATCTCGAACTGCAGCCGGTGCATGACGCGCTGCGCAGGCTTCTCGATCCGGATGTCGTCCGCCTCTTCGCCGACCTCGCCGAACATCCACGCGCAACGCCCGTAACCACTGGCGAAAAGAAGAGTGAGCGGGTCCGCGCAGGATTCTTTGAGCAGGCATGGGAGCAGGCAGAGGCATTTCTGCGTGTGGCGCAGCCGGCTTATACCTCGCGTCTCGGCCGGCACGAGAAGCATGCGCATCATGCCGGATCAGCGGATAGTGAGTACCTTGCCGTCGGCTTCCGCAAGCGTCTCCGTGCAGCCATGCGCATTCCGGCCATTGAAGCGCTCTTCCCATCCCCATGGACCGCCGCTGCCCGCCGCATGCTGCCCAGCCCCAGTCCGCAGTTCGCCGCCACGGCCATGTGGGGACCCATTCTCGGCTGGTGCGCTCTCGAGCTCCTCGCCGAATCCATCGATATGGAAAACCCCGGGTACGCCGCCCTCGACCTCTTCGACCGTCTGCGCCTTCGCGAGCCTTTCGCACAGGCATTCGTTGCCCTCGGATTCGAAGGTGAAGAAGCATGGCGAGTGGCTGCGCGCATCAAGGTCGTGCTGCTCACCGGCGCAGGCGTCGGCAAAGCGCACGCCGCAGAACCGCCCATCCCCGGTCTTGCACCATCTCTCTGGCACGATCCGGACGTGCGCTGGCTCACTGGAGTGCATGCAGCCGAAGGGCGCGAATACCTCATCCGCGAGCGCTACGAAGAGCTGCTCTGGTGGACCCTCATGCCGTCGCTGCTCCGCCTCGCTGAAGATCCGGCCACAAAGCGCACAGGAGTTGAAGAACTGAGCAAAACCGTGGACGACGCTCTCGCAGTGGCGGAGTCTGTCGGCTATCGCGTTGATATCCTTGTTGGCGAAGAGCAGGCTGACAGCGAAGATCGCATCGATGCCCGGCACGATGACGAGCGTACTCCCGGAGTCGACTTCGAGATGCCTCCGCTCGAGCGCGACGAGCAGGATGCGCCCGTATCGAGTCACGAGTCGCACGCAGAAGACAGCTACGGCAGCGAGCGCACGCCCGGCGTCGACTACGCAATGCCTCCTCTTGAGCGTGACGAGCGCGATGAGCCTGAATCAGGGCATGATTCGCACGCGGAATCGGAATCGCCTGAAAATCTATACGGCGCCGAGCGCTCCCCCGGAGTCAATTTCGATATGCCTCCGCTTGAACGCGATGAGCACGATGAGCCCACATCCGGCTACGAGGCTCACGAGAATACCTACGGTGCCGAGCACTCTCCCGGCGTCGACTACGAAATGCCGCCGCTGGAGCGCGACGAGAGCGATGCACCATCATCGGAACCCGACTCGCAGACCGGCGAATAAATTCATCTCGGTTTTTTTGAAAGCGCCTGTCTTAAGCGGCAGGCGTTTTCTTTTCCGCAAAATTCTCCGCGGGTAATGGCTCAATTCATCTTGACAATCAAAACTAAACGGTTCAGTATAGAAACTTGCGGAGGTCATCCCCATGATCCGTGTCCAGAGTCTCGTCAAAACCTTCGGCTCCTTTACCGCCGTGAACGATGTCTCGTTCGACGTGGCCGAAGGCGAAATCTTTGCCTTCCTCGGCCCCAACGGCGCAGGCAAAACCACCACCATCAAGATGCTCACCACGCTGCTGCGTCCCACCAGCGGCTCCATCGAACTCGATGGGCTCAATCCCACATCGCACCAGAACGACGTACGCAAACGCTTCGGCATCGTCTTTCAGGACCCCAGCCTCGACGGCGACCTTACTGCCTGGGAAAATATGGAGCTCCATGGTGTGCTTTATCACGTGCCGCACAAGGTACGCCGCCATCGCATTGAAGAACTGCTCAGGCTCTTTGAGCTATGGGATCGCCGCGACGATCAGGTGAAGAAATTCTCCGGCGGCATGAAGCGCCGGCTTGAGATCGCCCGCGGTTTCCTGCATACCCCGCGCATCCTCTTTCTCGACGAGCCGACGCTCGGCCTTGATCCGCAGAGCCGCAACCAGCTCTGGACGCACGTGAAGAAGCTCAATGAAACCGAGCGCGTCACCGTCTTTCTCACCACGCACTACATGGATGAGGCCGACCGTGTTGCGCATCGCATCGGTATCATCGACCACGGCAAGCTCGCCGCGCAGGGCACGCCTGCTCAGATCAAGCAGCAGACCGGCGCAACCAACCTTGAAGATGCCTTCCTCGCGCTTACCGGCTCCACGATTCGCGAGGAAGAGGCCAGCTCGGCCGATCGCATGCGCCAGTTCGCAAAGATGTGGAGCGGAGGTAGACGATGAATGCAATCTTCATTCTCTGGCTGCGCGAGCTCAAACGCTACGTGCGTTCCCGCGCGCAGATCGTCGCGTCGCTCGGCAACCCGCTGCTCTATCTGCTCGTGCTCGGCTTCGGTCTCGGGCCGGTCTTCAAGCGCGCAGGCAACGGTAATTACTTTCAGTTCGTCGCCCCCGGCGTCATCGGCATGGCCGTGCTGTTCTCGTCCATCTTCTCCGGCTTAGGCCTGTTGTGGGACCGCCAGTTCGGCTTCCTCAAAGAAACGCTGGTTGCTCCGGTATCGCGCCTGCAGATCATGATCGGCCGCACCCTCGGCGGCGCAACTGTAGCCATCCTGCAGGGGCTGCTCATCTGCGTAGTCTGCGTCATTGCAGGTTTCCGTCCGGCCAATCTCACCACTGTCCCCATCGCACTGGGATTCATGGTGCTCATCGCGGTTCTCTTCGCCGCGCTCGGCGTTGCCATCGGGTCGAGCCTGCAGGACATGCAGGGCTTTCAGCTCATCATGAACTTTCTGGTCATGCCCATCTACTTCCTTTCCGGCGCGCTGTTTCCGCTCACCGGACTGCCAAAAGTGCTGGCCTATATCACCAAAGCCGACCCCTTGGCCTATGGCATCGACGGAATGCGTAATGTGCTTTTGGGAAACTCGGCCTTCGATCCCATGCTCGATCTAGCCGTCCTCGCTATCGTCGGCGCGGTACTTCTCGTGGTCGGCGCCTGGCGCTTCTCTAAGATAGAGATTTAGCCATGGCGCGTCCCCGCAGCACCGAAGCGCACGACAAGGTCATCCACGCCGCGCTTGCTCTCTTCAGCGAGCGCGGCATTGACGCCACAAGCATGGATGCCATCGCCGCTTCCTCCGGCGTCAGCAAAGCTACCATCTACAACCATTGGGCCGACAAAGAAGCGCTCCTGATGGAGGTCATGCTTTACGTCAATGGAGCGAACCGCGAGGCGAGGGAAGTGGACACAGGCGATCTCCAGCGCGATCTCGCCACCGTGCTCAGTTGGCGGCCTCCCGGCGAACTCGACACGGCCCGCACCCGCATCACGCCCATGTTCATCGCCTACGCAGCAGTACATCCCGAGTTCGGCGCGGCCTGGCGTCAGCGCATCATGGAGCCCGGACGCAACGCGCTCAAACGCATCCTCTGCCGCGGCGTGGAGCACGGCCTGCTTCCCGCCGATCTCGACTTCGATCTGGCCATCGCACTGCTCATGGGCCCCATGCTCTACCGCCATGTTCTCGGCAAAACTTCCGCGCCAAAGCTCGACGACATCGGCCCGCAGGTCGCCGAAGCATTCTGCCGCGCGCATGTAGTCAAAAGCGCAAAAAGCCGGCACGCGATAAAGAAACACAGTTCATCGCCGGCGTGACCGGTTTCACTCCTCCTAAAGCCCCTTCATTTCGCGAAACTCCCGCACTACCTCTGCCGGGTCGCGATGCTGCCCGTCCACAGCCTCATTCATCGCGCGCATATCATCCGCTGTAATCCTTCCCGCCAGCGCATTCAAGGCATCCTGAATCTGCGGCCACCGTCGCAGCGCATCCTTACGCACCAGCGGCACAGCCTGATAAGGCGGAAAGTAGTGCCTGTCGTCTTCAAGCACAGCGAGCCCCAGCGCCTCGATCGGCCCATCCGTCGAGTTGCCCGCAATCATGTCCACCTGGTGCGCGCTTAAAGCGCGATACAGCAACCCCAGATCCATCGTGCGCGGCGCATCTTTGAATCGCAGCCCATAAGCCTTGCTTAACCCTGGCAGCCCATCCGGCCTCTGCTCGAACTCGTACCCCACGCCCAGCCGCCACTCCGGCGTATACGGCGTTGCCTGGCTCAGCGTAGATATATGCAGCCGCCGCGCATCGTCACCCCGAATCACCATCGCAAATGTGTTCTCAAACCCCAGCGGTGCAGCTACAGCAACGTCGAAGCGCGATGCATAGAGCCGCTTCACCGTGTTCAGCACCGCCTGCGGATCACGCTCCAACGGCTGTTTCAAAATCGCCGTCAGCGCGGTGCCCGTGTACTCCACATACGTATCGATGCGCCCCGCCACCAGCGCCTGTTGGCAGATGTAGCTCCCGGCCAGATAAAAACGCCGCTCCACTTTGAGATTTGATTTGGCCTCGATCTCCTGCGCCAGCAACTCGCCCAGAACCACCTGCTCGGTAAAATTCTTCGCCCCAATCACCGGAGGGTTTGCCCGCGGCGGCTCGCACGCCGTCATCGCAATCGCTGCTGTCGCGCCTGCTATGAAACAGCGCCGATGCATCATGCGCGAACCCTGAACCACCGTTCGAGCA
>DASZXD010000301.1:0-3903 GCA_035546015.1 Occallatibacter sp. | reverse complement strand
GGGGCGTGGACTCTACAGTCGATTCAATAGAGCTCGGCCATAAAAGTTCTGAAAAATGCATGCGGGCTGGGGCAAAACCGTTTGACCCGGCCCGCGTTTCTTGTTATGGTAGGAAGGTTCCGCAAGAACGCCTCCGTGCGTGTGTTCAACGCCCGGTAGCGGAAGGGAGACCCCGTCCGGCCGGATTTTTGGGTGGATTGGCGGGTTGGTCCTAAGGCTAGGCGAGGTTGGCCAGCCACACAAATCCCGGATTTGCTCTCTTCTTGCGGAGGGCAGGGATGGATCGCATCGGTGCCCGCGCGTTTCTCCACCTTGGAGGGCTATGCGGGCCGGAACTAGCGAAACGGAGTCGGCTTTCCCCGGATACGAAGGAAAACGCGCGGCCACCGTCCTGGTTCTCGTCTGAGATTGGAACGAAAGCAGACGCGAAGCAGTCAGTTGGGCTTCTGCGTTTTGCGATGGCTTGAATGCCGTCCAAAACGAGAATGCCTGAAGGGCGGACCGCGGCTGCGATTTAGAGTGTTTGGGTTCGAGTGAAGTAAGGAGCTTTTGCTTTGCCTACATTTAACCAGCTTGTCCGCAAGGGCCGTACGGCCCCACGTTACAAGACGGCATCGCCTGCGCTGCAGGCCTCGCCGCAGCGGCGCGGCGTTTGCACCCGCGTGTACACCCAGACGCCCAAAAAGCCGAACTCGGCTCTGCGTAAGGTGGCCCGCGTGAGACTGACCAACGGAATCGAGGTCACGACCTATATTCCCGGCATTGGCCACAATCTGCAGGAGCACTCGATTGTGCTCATCCGCGGTGGCCGCGTGAAGGACCTGCCGGGTGTCCGCTACCACGTGGTGCGCGGCACTCTCGATTCGGTAGGCGTGGCTAACCGTTCGCAGAGCCGGTCGAAGTATGGTGCCAAGCGCGCCAAGGGCGGAGCGGCGCCGGCGAAGGGTAAGAAGTAGTTTTCGGTTCCCGGACGAAGTTTGGAGCCGGGACTGGGGTTGTGAGCTGAGCGCCGAGGGCGCTCGAGGATTTTGAGGATATGCCAAGAAAAGGGCACATTGCGAAGCGGGAAGTGGCGGCGGACCCGGTCTATGGGTCAACGCTGGTGACCAAGTTTGTGAACTCGATGATGTGGGGTGGCAAGAAGTCCACTGCGCAGTCCATCTTCTACAAGGCGATGAAGAACCTTGAGGAGCGTGGCGGCGGTGAGGATGCGCTGAAGCTCTTCAAGAAAGCTGTCGAGAATTGCAAGCCGCTGCTCGAAGTGAAGACTCGCCGCGTGGGCGGCGCCAACTACCAGGTGCCTATTGAAGTGAATCCCGAGCGGCGCACCTCGCTGGCGATCCGCTGGCTGATCACCTATGGGCGCAATCGCGGCGAAAAGGGCATGACCGAGAAGCTGTCGAACGAGCTGCTGGATGCGGCCAACGGGCGCGGCGCGGCTATGAAGAAGAAGGAAGACGTACACCGCATGGCCGAGGCCAACAAGGCCTTCGCTCACTATCGCTGGTAGTGCGGTTGAACTGAAGGGGTCCGGAGATTCTGGATCTATTGAGATTGGATTTAACCGCGGGCCCCGCGCCCGCAAGGAAAATGACTGTGGCTCGCACCATACCTCTGAATCGTTGCCGGAACATCGGAATCATGGCGCACATCGACGCCGGAAAAACGACAGCGACAGAGCGCATCCTGTTCTATACCGGCATCACGCACCGCATCGGCGAAGTGCATGAAGGCACGGCGACCATGGACTACATGGAGCAGGAGCAGGAGCGCGGCATTACGATTACCTCTGCCGCTACCACCTGCAATTGGCAAAACGTCCGCATCAATATCATTGACACCCCCGGCCACGTGGACTTCACGGCCGAGGTGGAGCGCTCACTGCGTGTGCTCGACGGCGCGGTCGCGGTGTTCGACTCGGTGTCTGGCGTACAGCCGCAGACCGAGACCGTGTGGCGCCAGGGGGACAAGTACAAGGTCCCGCGCATCTGCTTCGTCAACAAGATGGATAAAAACGGCGCGGACTTTGAGCATGTGCTCGAGACCATCCGGAAGCGGCTCGGCGCGCGCCCTGTCGCGCTGCAGATTCCGATCGGCGCAGAGGCGAACTTCAAGGGCGTTGTCGACCTGATCGAGATGAAGGCTATCCTGTGGCACGATGAGACCATGGGCGCCAAGTACTCGGTGGAGGAGATTCCCGCCGAATTGCATAAGAAGGCCGAAGCCTTCCGCATGCAGCTGATCGAAATCATTGCCGAGACTGATGACGTGCTGCTCGAGAAGTTCCTTGAGGGTGAAACGCCTTCGATCGCTGAGCTTAAGGCGGGCATCCGGCAGGCGACCATCGATCTCAAGGTCTTCCCGGTTATCTGTGGAAGCGCCTTCAAGAATAAGGGCGTGCAGACGCTGCTCGACGCCGTCGTCGACTACCTGCCCAGCCCGCTCGACAAGCCGCCGGTGGAGGGCATCAATCCTGCCAATCACTCTGAGACTTTCATTCGCAAGCCGGACGACAATGAGCCCTTCTCGGCTCTGGCGTTCAAGCTGATCAACGATCCCTTCGGCAAGCTCTCCTTCATTCGCGTCTACTCGGGCTCGCTCAAGACCGGCGACACGGTTCTGAATCCGCGCACCGGCAAGACCGAGCGCGTTGGCCGCCTGGTGAAGATGCACGCCAACAAGCGCGAGGACATCACCGAGATTCTGGCCGGCGATATCTGCGCCTGTGTGGGCCTGAAGGACCTGAAGACGGGTGACACGCTTTGCGTGCCGGCGCATCCTATTGCGCTTGGCGCCATCACCTTCCCTGAGCCGGTGATCTCGGTGGCCATCGAGCCCAAGACCAAGGCTGACCAGGAGAAGATGGGCATCGCGCTTTCGAAGCTGGCCGATGAAGACCCGACCTTCAAGGTTCGCACGGATGAGGACTCGGGTCAGACGATCATCAGCGGCATGGGTGAGTTGCACCTCGAAATTCTCGTCGACCGCATGAAGCGCGAGCACAGGGTCGAGGCTAATGTGGGCGAGCCTAAGGTCGCATTCCGCGAGACTATTCGCAAATCGGCTGAGGGTGAAGGCAAGTACATCCGCCAGACCGGCGGCTCGGGCAACTACGGCCACTGCTGGCTGCGCGTTGAGCCCAACGAGCCGGGCAAGGGCTACGAGTTCATCAACGACATTAAGGGTGGCGTGGTTCCTAGGGAGTACATCAAGCCTATCGACCAGGGTATTCAGGGTGCGATGGAGCTGGGTATTCTTGCCGGCTTCCCGATTGTAGACGTGAAGGTGACGTTGTTTGACGGCAGCTACCACGACGTCGACTCGAATGAAATGGCGTTTAAGTTTGCCGGCTCGATTGGCTTCAAGGAAGCGGCCCGGAAGGCATCTCCGGTACTTCTCGAGCCGGTGATGGCCGTCGAAGTGACCGTGCCCGAGGAGTTCATGGGTACGATCATTGGCGATATCAACTCGCGCCGCGGGCGCATCGAGGGCATGGAGCATGCGGCTGGATCGCAGGTAATCAAGGCGATCGTTCCGCTGAAGGAGATGTTCGGCTATGTGAACGACATTCGCTCGTCCACTCAGGGCCGTGCATCGTACTCGATGCAGTTTGCGCGCTACGAAGAAGCGCCGCGCATGATTGCCGATGAGATTATCGGCAGGTCGCAGGGCAAGTAGGGATTTTGTGGGGCTGGAGCCGGATTGCCGGCGCCCCGGGGTGCAACAGGTAGTACGAGCTACGAAAGGTTTTTGGGAACTTTTATGGCGAAGGAAAAATTTGATCGGACGAAACCTCACGTGAACGTGGGGACGATTGGTCACATTGATCACGGCAAGACGACGTTGACGGCGGCAATCACGAAGGTGCTGTCGAAGCACAACCCGAAGATCCAGTTCCGTTCG
>DASZXD010000300.1:0-3829 GCA_035546015.1 Occallatibacter sp. | reverse complement strand
GACGCGCTTCTTCGCCACGGAGAAACAGAGCTGACAAGGCAGGCGACAGCGTAAGAGCATTGAATGCCGAGATGGCAATCGAGAATGCGATCGTGAGCGAGAACTGCCGATAGAGGATGCCCGTGGTGCCCGGGAAGAATGACACAGGCACAAAGACGGCGATCAGCACCAAAGAAGTGGCGATGACGGCGCTGGTCACCTCGCTCATTGCACGAGATGTTGCTTCGTGCGGATTGGAGTGCTCCATCGCGATGTGTCGCTGCACATTCTCAATCACCACGATGGCGTCGTCGACCACCAGTCCGGTCGCCAAGGTGATTCCAAAGAGCGTAAGTGAATTGATCGAGAATCCAAAGACGCGAATAAACGCGAAGGTGCCGATCAGCGACACAGGAATGGTGACAGACGGAATGATTGTGGCTCGCCAATCGAGCAGGAACAAGAAGATGACGACGATCACGATGGCGATGGCTTCCCCGAGCGTTACCAGAACCTCCCGGATGGAGTCACCGACCACGGTGGTTGAGTCAAAGGCGATTGCATACTGAAGCCCCGGCGGAAACGTCTTTGACAGCTCTTTCAGGGCTGCTTTTGCGCGGGCATCCACATCGAGGGCATTTGCATTGGAGAGCTGCAGCAATCCAATTCCCTGAGCAGAGTGCCCGTTGTACTGAAGCTGTGAACTATAGTCTTCTGCACCCACCTCCGCGTGACCCACATCCTTTAGAAGGACAATGCCATTGGGAGTACTCTTGAGAATGATGTTCTCGAACTCCTCCGGACTTGAGAGACGGCCGACAACGCGAACTGGAATCTGAAACTGCTGAGAAGCGTCGGCAGGCTGCTGACCCAACTGGCCGGCAGGGATCTCGACATTCTGTTCCTGCAGAGCGTTAATAACATCCGTTGCAGTGAGCCCCTGTGCGGCCAGCTTGAGAGGATCAAGCCAGATGCGCATGGCATACTTGCGCTCGCCAAAAATGGTTACGTCGCCCACTCCCGGGATTCGCTTGAGCGCGTCCTTCACATACACATCGAGATAGTTGGAGATGAACTCGTGGGAATAGCGGCCATCCTCTGTATAAAAGCCCGCACCGAAGACGAAGTTGCTGTTCGCTTTGCTGATGGAGATTCCGGTCGCATTCACCGCTGCGGGCAGGCGTCCCGTGACGCTGGCCACACGGTTCTGCACGTCAACAGCTGCAATGTCCAGGTTATATCCGGTATCAAAGGTTACCGTAATCTGACTGGTTCCGTTATTGGTGCTGATCGAGCGGATATACCGCATGCCTTCGACGCCGTTGATGGATTCCTCGAGCGGAATCGTGACGGCCTTTTCGACGGTATCAGCATTAGCGCCCACGTAATTACAGGTCACATTCACCTGCGGTGGCGCCAAGGTTGGATACATGGCGACCGGCAGCGTGGGAATGCAGATGGCTCCGGCCAGGATAATCATTAATGCACAAACGGTTGCAAATACCGGCCGGTGAATAAAAAAATCTACGAACAAAATCAGCCTTCCTTCATGGTTGCGGGCAACGATGCCTCGGCGGAGGCCCAGACCTCAATCCGCAATGTCACGCGCCAAGCGGCACAATGGGCATTCCATTCACCAGGAACTGCGTGCTGGAAACAATCACCTGATCCCCTTCACTCAATCCGGAGGTGATGGCAAAGTTGTTCCCAACCGTATCTCCCAAAGTTACCGGCACCTCATCGGCAACGAATTGGCCGTTCTGCTGCTTCTTGGCAACGTACACAAAGCTCTGGCCGCCGAGACGCGCCACGGCAAGAACCGGGATCACCGGCATCGGCTTCATTGACCAGATCACCTTCGCCTTTACGAGCAGAGCGTTCCTCAAAATTTGCGGTGTGGCATGCACCGGTGCCTTCGCGAGTACCGCCTGCAGGTTAGGATCCACCTCGGGAGAAAGGAAATCGATCTTGGTCTTTTCAAGGAGATTGCCGCTCGTGTCGTACAACTCAATTGGCATACCTAGCCGCGCTTCGCTCGAACGTGACGCGGGGATATAAACGTAGACCTCCAGATCGCCGGTCTCATCCACCGTGGTTAGCATTGTGGAAGAGGAGACGTAGTCACCTACGTGCACTGGGATATCGCCGACCACTCCGTCAAAAGGCGCCCGAATCGTGTAATACGCCAGCTGTTCTTCGCCGGTCTTCCTGGCGGCCTCGGCGGACTCGTAGTCGGCCTTGGAATTGTCATACGCCTGCTGGGCCTGATCGAAGACATCGCGACTCACCACTCCGGCTTCAAAGAGCTTTTTCTGCCGCTCGAGCTGGATCGTGTTGTAGTCATAGAGCGCCTTCTTTTGGCGCACGGTCGCGGTCTGCGCCTGCACCGTGGCCTCCTGATGCAGAGGATCGATGGTCATGAGCGGCTGGCCAGACTTGACGTGATCGCCGGATCGGACCCGAATCTGCGTGAGGCGGCCCTCCACCTGAGGCTGCAGCGTGGCAGAGCGGCGCGACTTGATTGTCGCCATGTATTCGTTACTTTGCGCCACCGGCTCCAGTTTCACCGTGGTCGTCTTCACCGGCATGGCACGCCCGCCCCCGGCCTGGGGACCCTGGGTCTTGACCTTGCATCCGGACACCGCTGCCAGCAGAAGCGTGCAGCCGAACAGAAAAATACGCTTCAAAGAATTACTCCTCACTTCTTTCCCATAAGCCACTTCGGTCTCTTGGAAATTCCCCGAAAATCCAGCAACCATGGTACATCCCGGGCTAGGGTGTATGCCGTGAACTGCCGCAAGCGAATCATCGCTCCCTGGCATGTTGAGAGGCTTTTTTGAAATCAGGTTGATTCAATGACGCACGGCTGCCATGGATTGTCGCAAAATATTCGCCGCTGCTGCCTCAGGGATGTTGCAAACCGGTCCCTTAGATCTCACGCACTCTCTTTGAGCCACGCAAATGGGCTGAAATTCGTCCCTCTGTCAAAGGCATCCACGGCTTCAGCCCGCTTGAGACGCCCCACCACTATATAGGTGACGGGAGTCGCCACCACTTCCACCGCGACCTTAATCAGATAAGCGGAAAGAATCATGCGGCCGAGCATGGCCGGCGACTGAGTACCGCCAAACGCGACCACGATAAGCACGGCGGTATCCACTGCCTGTCCGGTAACCGTCGAGCCTACCGTCCGCGTCCAGAGCCATCTGCCTTTTGTGACGAGCTTCAGCTTAGCCAGCGTATAGCTATTGGTGAATTCGCCGGCCCAATAGGCAATCAGGCTCGCCACGGCGAAGCGCGGCACGAAGCTGAAGACTGCCGCGAAGGCCTCCTGACCATGCCATTCCGGCGCCGGCGGCAGCATCACGGAAATCTGGCCCATGCCAATCAGCAGCGCCATCGCAAAAAAACCAAGCCAGATGGCGCGCCGTGAGGCTCCGTAACCGTAAACCTCTGTGAAGATGTCCCCACAGATGTAGGTGATCGGAAACAAGAACTCCGCCGCACTGGGCCGCAACGGCCCAAGCCTGCAGATCTTCGGTCCCACGAGATTCGAGATCAGAAGCACAACCACGAACGCAATGGTCAGCAGGTCCAAATAGCGGAAGCGTCGGGTCATCCTTAGAGGATAAATCAGCCCCGAATGACATTAATTAGCCCTGGATCAATCAGCACGTCCCAACACAAACCTACTTCTCGAACGCCAGTTCGTCGAACTTCAGCGCTTTGACACAGCTTCACGGGGATTGCTACCCTCATAGAAGGCAAGTTTTGGTTTTTCTGATGCATCCCGCCTGCCTCCACAGCGTCCCCGTCGTCTAGCCCGGCCTAGGACACCGCCCTTTCACGG
>DASZXD010000299.1:0-4624 GCA_035546015.1 Occallatibacter sp. | reverse complement strand
CGCAACAGGGCATTGCTACTTTTGTTGGCAGAGTGAACCATCGATTGCAAACGCCACTGACACAAAAGAGGCAGCCCAATGGGCTGCCTCTCCGCACCGCAAATTGATTGCGTAAACTTCGCTCAAACCGTAGCCGGTGTTCTCGACTCAAGCACCGCCAGCCTCGCAGCCAGCAGCCCCTCCAGCTTTTCGAGCGCTGCTGAAAATCCCTCAATGCCTTCTTTCAGCTTGTCTGAAGCCATGCGGTCTGCTGCATGCATCTTGTCGAACGTGGCCTTGTCCACCGTGATTTTCTCAATGGACATCGTCTTCGCCTTCTCCGGATCGAGCTTGCGCGGCAGATCGGCCTGCGTCTTTTCCAGTTCGCCCAGCAGTTGCGGAGAAATCGTGAGCAGATCGCACCCGGCAAGCTCGCAGATTTCACCAATGTTCCTGAAGCTCGCGCCCATCACCACCGTCTTGTAGCCGAACCTCTTGAAGTAGTTGTAAATCTTCGTCACCGACTGCACGCCCGGATCGTCGGCTCCGTGAAAGTCCTTGCCCGTGTCCTTCTTGTACCAGTCCAGAATGCGTCCCACGAACGGCGAGATCAGCGTCACGCCCGCCTCAGCGCACGCAATCGCCTGGTGAATCCCAAACAGCAGCGTAAGGTTGCAGTGGATGCCTTCCTTCTCCAGCACTTCCGCGGCGCGAATTCCTTCCCACGTCGAAGCAATCTTGATCAGCACGTGATCGCGCCCGATTCCTGCTTCGTCATACTGCTTGATAATGCTGCGCGCCAGCTCGATTGTCTTTTCCGTGTCGTACGAAAGCCGGGCATCTACCTCGGTCGAGACGCGCCCGGGCACAATCTCCAGAATCTTCTTGCCAAATGCAATCGCCAGACGCTGGAACGCCAGGTTCGCCACCGCCTGATCGGTTGCACCCTCGCCCAGCTCGTCCCGCGCATCCATCAGAACGCCGTCCACAATTGGCTGATACTGCGGCATTTGCGCCGCTGCCGTGATCAGCGACGGATTGGTCGTCGCGTCCTGCGGATGAAACTCCTCCATGGCCTGCATGTCGCCCGTATCGGCCACAACTACCGTATATTTGCGCAATTGCTCAAGAAGACTCTGCGCCATAATCCCTCCTCGGGGAAGAAAAATCTCTCGTTCGTTGCCCTTCGGCAACAGTGTACGCCATTTTTAGGATGCGAATGATGAACTCAGGTTGCAGTCCCGGCCTCAATCCGCTTCCACAAAATTCGTCAGCGTCCCAAGCCCCGGAACGCTCACATCCACGCGATCCCCGGCTTTCAGCGGACCCACACCGGAAGGCGTCCCGGTCAGAATCAGGTCTCCCGGCTCCAGTGTGAACGCGCCGGTAATCGCCACCAGCAGCTCGTTGATTGAGAAGATCAACTCGAGCGTCGATGCGTGTTGCCTCACCTCATCGTTCACGCGCGTCTCGATCCGCACACCCGCATCCAGATCCAGCTCATCGCTCACAATCGGTCCAACCGGGCAGAATGTGTCGAACCCCTTCGCTCGTGCCCACTGCCCGTCTTTCTTCTGCAAATCGCGCGCGGAAACATCGTTGGCCAGCGTGAACCCGCGCACCACATCGCGCCAGTCGCCCTCCGGGCGCATATTTCGCACCGTCCGCCCGATTACCAGTCCCAGCTCACCTTCAAAGTCCACGCGGCTTGAGAGTTTCGGCAGCCGGATCGTCCCGCCGGGCTCCAGCAACGACGAGGGCGGCTTGAAAAACAGCAGCGGCTCCTTCGGCATCTCGTTGCCCAGTTCCAGCACATGCTCGCGATAGTTGCGCCCCACACAGATAATCTTTGACGGCGTCACCGGCGGCAGCAGCTCGGCTGCTGTCACGAGCATCGGCTCAAAATCGAAATCCGTAATCTCGTTCTGCTCCAGTTCGAGCCTGTACACCAGGTCTTCCGCAGGAGCCGGAGCCGGCCCTGAGATCCACAGGTCGCCACCCAGATCCTCCACCGTTCCATAGTGGATTCGATCATCAAGCAGAAATCGGCAATATTTCATGAGCGCTCCTCCCCTTCAGCTCACGGTTCAGGTACGGTCTCTTGCGCCTCTGCCGAGCGACCGCTCTCGTGCCCTTCCTCGTCGGTAGCCGATACAGCGTAATCATACGTGTGTCCCGGTTGCACGCTCGCATCGTGAAATCCCGGCCCCACCACCGGCCTCTCCGGCGAAATGCGCTGCCAGTTCCCATCCCCTTCGCGCCGGTACACAATGTAGCCTGCCAGATTAGCTTCAGAATTTGGCGTCCAGCTCAGGTCAATACTTGGCCCGATACCTGTCTGTCCCGCGCCATCTCCGCCCGCTGTCGCCACTGCAACCAGATCCTTCGGCACATCCGGTGGAAAGATATTCACCGCGTCGATCCGCACCGGCGCTGACAGTGGCCCGGCCAGTTCCAGCGTCTGCCCATCCGCTGTCACCGTCGCCACGCGCTGCGCCCGATACGCATATGTCTCGCCAAAGCGAATATCTTTGTCCAGGGCGCGCCCCTGCTCAAGCCCTGCGGTCACCAACAGCCTGCGCTCCACAGGCTCCGGCTGTGGAGCAAGCACGCTCTCCCGCTCCTGCTTCTTCTCAGCCGCCTTTGACGGTGTCAGCAGCGTTCTCTGCAGCCGGACCGCGACACCCGCACCCTCCTGCCCACTCTCCGTCCAGCGCAGCAACACCCCCGTCTTCGCCACTTCTGCGCTCAGCCCGGTCACCGCCTCCGGCACAGCCCCTGCCGCTACATTCGAGCCATTTGAAAGTCCGGCCGACCGCCCCTTGTAATTCAACAGCTCCACAAAATATGTGATGGACCGTGGCGCCCCCGCAGTCAGCGCTCCCGGCAGCGTCTCGGTAAACGTAGCATTCGAGCCCGGAGCAAACTGCGCCGTGCCCGCCGTCACGCATTTCCGCGTGCTCAACTCCCGCCGGCACACGCGCGCCGTTACATCGCCTTTCAGCAGCAGCTTATCGGTATTCTTCTTCGGCATCGTCCACGTGAGCGATACCTGATCTCCGGTGCGCACTGCCGAAAGGTCCGTCACCCGGCCTGGCAAATCCAGTGAAGGTGGCTGCGGTGCGCCCGGCAGTCCGCAACCGGTCAGGATCAGCTCGCCGGCAAACGCCGCGGCGCACACCGCACGCGCAATCCACTTCCATCCCATCGCCTACCAGTCTACCGGAGCACCCATTTGTCGATAGCCGCCAATCTGCGGTACCCCATCCTTGGCGAGTCCTTGTCTTTGCGCCAGGGGTGGGAAAGGCAGGTGGCCCACGCATCGAACCCGCACAGTCGTCATGCTTTGTCAGGTTGTGCCCCGTTCATCGCGTTGTTTGCGATGAGCAGGCGTTGGCAGTGGGGCACTCACACCCAGCGAGTACAGTTAATGGCAGGCGCACGACTCAGTTTTCCCACCCAAGCCGCCAAGCGCGCGGCTTGGACGGGGCACAACTCATCGTGGGAGAATTCGGAGTGAAACTCGTGACCGGGCCACCTGCCGTTGACGACTTCATCGAGCCTGACTCCAAGTGTGGATGGGGCGGGTGGCCCCGGTCTTGATGATAGTTCCCAACCACACTGAGGGTGCCCCCGGTCCCTCGCCTTTGGGGACCGGGGATAGCGCCAGTTGAGGTATCCTCATAGCGCATGAAGGCCAGGCGCATTCGCTATCAGCAAACCGGAGAGTTCCACTTCCTCACCTTCAGTTGTTACCGGCGGCTTGCTTACTTGTCTCAGGTCGCGGCCATGGAGCTTTTTGAGGATGCACTTGAGCGCGTTCGCCGCCGCTATCTCTTTGCGGTTGCCGGCTACGTTGTCATGCCGGAGCACGTGCATCTGTTGGTGAGCGAGCCTAAGCGCGTGCTGTTATCAAAGGCCATACAGGCTCTCAAGCTGTCTGTCTCGGTGCGGAGCCGCGAAAGGCCCCTCTGGCAGGCACATTATTACGACTTCAACGTCTCCTCGCACGCGAAGTTTGTGGAGAAGTTACGCTATATCCATCGGAACCCGGTAAAGCGGGGATTGGTGGAAAAGCCGGAAGACTGGAAGTGGTCGAGCTTTCGCCACTATCAAACGGGCATCCGTGGACCCGTGGAGATTGAATCAGATTGGACGGCACAGAGGAGAGGCGGACAACTACCCCAGTGGCTGCGCTACCGACCTGGTTCATCAGCATCCCCGGTCCCCAAAGGCGAGGGCCCGGGGGCACCTTCAACTGAATAAAATCCCTCTTGGGATCGGGGCCACCCGCCGCCCATAGGAGATGAAATGCTTGCACAACCGGATTTTTTTCTAGCCTCTACAGAGGATACGAGACTAACTGAACCGCATCGCTGTTGGAGAATGCAGAGGGTCGCCAACCCCACCCGTGATGACCTTCTGTTGGTCAAGATTGATCCTCCTTTGAGCGGAGAGACTTTTGGTAAGGGAGGGCGCGACCTGGGTTTTGTATGGCTTGCAACTCGGCACAAAGGAGATTCTCTTTTCCCGATTTCTCGTTGGCCAGTTTATGTACATGTCGCGTGCCCACTGATCGAGGCTCCGGAGAAGTTGACGCAAATCCAAAAGGAGCAATACATCAATGAGTCTTGGGCGGAGCTTT
>DASZXD010000298.1:0-4557 GCA_035546015.1 Occallatibacter sp. | reverse complement strand
CAGAGAACAAGCTCCTTCACGGCCGGTGAATGCAGGCTTACGTAAATGTTTACATATTGTGCGGGGCCGATTGGGCCATCTCGAGCCTCGCTCCGCCGGAGTGAGTGCGCCGGCGGCCATGTAACGTTTACGTAACGGATGCCCTATGCCCATGATCTTCAAGAGGATTGGGCATCTTAACGAAAGCTGAAACCAACTTAAACATGATGGGAACTTCACGCCCCTTCTTTACCTCAACTATTTTCTTTCGGTGAATTCGGAGCCTCTCAATCCGGCGCTGAAACATGTGCGGTGGAGTCTGGATTCGCGCCAAGGGCCAATTTCCGTCTGGTCCGCGGAGAGTGCGGTTGCTCATGCAACTGGCAGGCCATGCATTCTGCCGCGCAAACGAGGTTATGCAATACGCGCCACGAGACCGAAGGACGAAGTCTTCTGGCCGCGGGAGGTTGAACAAGGGAAGCAATTCGTACTCTGATTCGCCCGGCCGGGGGAAGCATGGAAGCCGGGCGCAACATGCAAGACCAGGACAGAGAGCTTTAAGGAGAGCCATTCATGAAGCAGTTTGGAATCCAGATATGCGTACTCCTGCTGGCATTGGGATGCGCAATTTCGGCCACCGCACAGACGGACCGGGCCACCGTCACCGGTACAGTTACAGACTCTACCGGCGCCGTGATGCCTAATGCATCCGTCACGATGACAAACGCCGGCACAAAGGCGGTGTTTACCACGCCGACAAACGGGAACGGCGTGTACACAATCCCCAGCCTGCCCGTTGGGCTTTACACCCTTGAGGTTCGCCACGAGGGTTTCAAGACCTACACGCGGACCGGCATTGCGCCGGTCGCCGGCCAGGTGATCACGGCCGATGTTCGCATGGATGTCGGTGAAGCAGCGGAGACGGTCACGGTTACCGGCACGCCCGTTCTCGAGGTGGCAAACGAGACCGAATCCATGACCATGGAAGAGAGCGCCATCCGGTCGCTGCCGCTGAACGCCAACGGCGGCCGCAACGCCATCAACCTGCTGGTGGCCACGGCTCCCAACGTTTCTGAAGCCACGATCAACAGCGCCGGAACCCAGAACTGGATTTCCATCGCGGGCGGCTCCACGTTTTCCAACTCCATCTTTATTGACGGCACCAACGCCACGGCGGGCAATCAGGGCATGGCGATCACGCCCGGCCAGGACGCGCTGTCCGAGATGCAGATGCAGACCAACGTCACTGACGCCGAGCTGGGCCAGACCGGCGGGGGCGCCATCACCTATGTGCTCAAGTCGGGCACCAACTCGTTTCACGGCAGCGCATTTGAATATCTGCAGAACGAAGATCTGAACGCGAACCAGTGGGCGAACAATTACTGGCTGTCGCAGTGCGCCGTGGGCGATGCCGCTTGCCGGGCCAACAACGGCCGCGCCAAGTTTCGCTTTAACGATTACGGCGGCAGCGCCGGCGGTCCCATCTGGAAGAACCACACGTTCATTTTCGGCGACTTCGAGTACTACAAGCAGAGCGATTACCGCGAGAACCCCACCGGCCAGACTGTGCCCACCACGCAGATGCTGGGCGGCGACCTGAGCCAGTTGCTCACCCTGGGCACCAACCAGGGAACGATCATTGATCCTCAGACCCAGGCTCCCTGGATCAATCCCTGTACCGGCCAGCCGTATCAATATGGCCAGGTCTTCGATCCGGACACCACCCAGACCATCGGCGGTGTGACATGCGCGAGTCCCTTCGACGGCAATGTTATTCCGGGTGGCCGCATCAGCGGCGTCTCGCAAAAGATCGCTCAGGCCTTTGCTGACAACTACAAGCCGACGGTGAACCGCCTGCAGGGTGGAAACTTTCCCTCCATGCTGAGCGGCACGATTGAGTTCTGGAAGAAGATCTTCGACGTGAAGGTCGATCACTATTTCTCCGATCGTCATCACATCAGCGGATCGCTGGACTACGAAAGCGATGATGCGTCGAATGTCTTCGGACCTTTCTACTACTACAAGGGGCCCTTCGCTTCCGTCTGGGACTTTGCCGATCCAGGCAACAAGATGGTACGCGTGGTGGATAACTATACGTTGAAGCCAACCATGGTGAACACTTTCTCCGTGGCATGGAACCTGAACCCCTCGACGCAGGCCCCGATCAACAAGATCGACTCATCCACGTATGGCTTTACCACGGGCGTGTCCGTCTTCCCGCAGGTTTCATTCGGAAACTCCGTGAATGGCATCGGCTTCAACTCCATCGGCTCCGGATGGGATCTCTACATGAACTTCAACTCCTATAACTACGCGGATACGCTTGCCTGGCAGGCGGGACGCCACAGCATCAAGTTCGGCGTGCAGTGGACCGCGCAGCAGTTGAACTCGGCCAACTACACGAAGAACGAGCAGTACTACAATTTCATCAGCAACACGGGCGGCCCAACCGATACCGGCCTGACGCCGTATGTCGGAAGCGGCATGGCGGCTTTCCTGCTCGGCGATGTAAACGCTTCGCAACTCTACCTGCGCAACGGATACTATCCGCGGCAGAAGTATCTGGCGCTCTTCACGCAGGACGATATCAAGGTGAATCCGAAGCTGACCCTGAACGTTGGCCTGCGCTGGGACATCACGCTTCCCGGCCACATGTCGACCGGCAAGTGGGAGAACTTCGACATCAACGTCACCAATCCCAACTGGGCTCCGTACAAGGGCGCGTGGGTCTTTTCAAAGGACTCCAGCACCACGTTTGAAAAGAACGTGCCGCTGTACCAGTTTGGCCCCCGTCTGGGAGCCGCTTATCAGTTCACGAACAAGCTGGTCGGCCGCGCATCTTACGGCCTCTCCTATGTTCCGCTCAGCGCCTTCTCTTCCGGCGGCGCCGACTACTATCCTGCCAACCAGGATCCGCTGGCCATTGGCACCAACGTTGTGCAGACAAGCGTCGCGGGCGGCTACAGCTTCAACTGGGACGGTGGTTATCCGGGACAGACCGTCATGCCTCCGCAGGACAGCACGGCCACTCTGTTCGGCGATACCAGCCGCATGATGTATATCGATCCGGACATGTTGAAGCTGGGCCGCGTTCACTCGTTCTATGCGGGAATTCAGTATGAGCTGGCAAGGAATGTCGTGCTGGACACTCGGTACCTGGGAACATTCGGCCGCGGGCTGCATGATTATGGCCGCGGCTACGATGTGAACTGGGCAACGAACTGGGCGCAGTACAGCCAGTTGGTGAAGTCGGGCCAGGCCCAGACCTACATCAGCGATGCCGGAGACGCGGCAGCGGTTTCCGCGGCATCCGGTGTCAACGTCCCGTATCCTTATCCGGGTTTCACAGGTCCTGCGTATGCGGCGATTTCGCCTTATCCGCAGACTGCCCGGCTGGGCTATGGCGTCCAGGTCATTGGCAATCCTCAGGACGATGCATCGAGCTGGTACAACTCCTTCGTCGCGGAGCTGAAGGTGCGCAACACGCATGGACTATACGTCGACTGGAGCTACACTCTCTCGAAATACACGTCCAACAGCACGACCGTTACCTGGGGCGCGCTGTCGAACTTCTCCAACATCTGGGGATCGGACTTGCAGAGCCCCAACGACTACCAGGTCTGGCCCGTGCAGAACGATCAGCGGCAACTGGCCAAGGGCTACCTGACGTATGATCTGCCCTTCGGCGCTCACCAGAGGTGGCTCAACAGCTCCTCCTCGATCCTGAATTACTTTGTAGCCGGCTGGACTCTTGGCTACTACGGCTCTTACGGCAGCGGCATGCCGATCGGGCGCATCCTCTCAACATACCAACTGCCGTACTACTACAACGGCAATCAGCGCGCGTTCTTCGCCAATGGGGCATCGGGCACCAGCATGAAGAACCACTTCAACGGCCACTTGAACCTGGGAGCCCTCAACTCATCGAGCAACTACGACTTCGATCCGAGTGCGTTTTCCGCGGGCAATGTGGATTCGCCGTTCGGCAATACGCCGATGTACTTCAACCACTGGCGCTGGAATACATATCCTGCGTCGGAGAACATCAGCATCGTCAAGCATTTTGGCATCGGCCGCGAAGGCCGTTATCAGGCCCAGTTGCGTGGCGAATTCTACAACGCATTCAACCGTCACTACTTCAACGGGCCGGATACCAACCTGAACAGCGCAACCTTCGGGTATGTCACGAGCACCGCTGGCACGGGCCGCGTGGGACAACTGTCCGCCCGGTTCGAGTGGTAAAAAGCTTGCTTGCTGAACATGGGGGCGGGATGCTCATGGCGCCCGCCCATTTTTTTCAATGGGCGCCGAAGGAGCAGGTTATCTTTTGGCGAGGCATTATGTGCGGCACGGCCGTGCCCACAGGAGGGAACCGGTTCTGCATCGGATGAATGTCACGGTGAAATCTATTCTGCTTGCATGTTTCTGTCTTTCACTTTCTTGCATTGCCAGCGCGCAGGCCGCTCCCGGCCCGGAGGGCGGGAAGATCAGCCCATTCGGTATCGGGGCCGACGATCATACATCGAGGAATCTGAAGGCGTGGATTCCGCAGATGGCGGAGATCGGCGTCCGCAATAT